>CAUUTP010000137.1:0-2799 GCA_963548155.1 uncultured Eikenella sp. | reverse complement strand
TGTGTACTGTCTGCGGCTCGCCGCCTTGTCCTGATTTTTGTTAATCCACTATAAAGCATAGCATGGACGAAATTCAAACGGCGCTAAAGGCTACCTGAAACCCACACACAAACAAAAAGGCTACCTGAAAGTTTCAGGTAGCCTTTGCTCATTCCAACTGACTCAGCGTTTAGCGGGTAACGTTTTTATCCGCCAATTCCTTACGCAGTTTCTTGGTAACCGCCATCATCACTTCCAGCTGTTCCAAGGTTTCTTTCCAGCCGCGGGTTTTCAGACCGCAGTCGGGGTTGACCCACAGGCGCTCTACCGGCACCACTTCCATCGCTTTGCGCAGCAGGCGCTCCACTTCGGCTTCAGTGGGCACACGCGGGCTGTGGATGTCGTACACGCCGGGGCCGATGTCGTTCGGGTATTTGAAGTCGCCGAACGCGGTGAGCAATTCCATGTCGGAACGTGAAGTTTCAATGGTAATCACGTCTGCATCCATGCTGGCGATGGCGGGCAGGATGTCGTTGAACTCGGAATAGCACATATGGGTGTGGATTTGGGTGCTGTCTTCCGCGCCGGTGCTGGAGAGGCGGAAAGCTTCGCAGGCCCAGGCCAGGTATTCGTCCCACTGCGCTTTTTTCAGCGGCATGGCTTCGCGGATGGCGGGCTCGTCGATCTGGATTACTTTGATACCGGCTTTTTCCAAATCCAGCACTTCGTCGTTCAGCGCCAATGCGATTTGTTTGGCTACCACGCTCAGCGGTACGTCGTCGCGCACAAACGACCATTTGAACATGGTTACCGGGCCGGTGAGCATGCCTTTCATCGGGCGTTTGGTGAGGCTTTGCGCGTAGGTAGACCAGTAAACGGTCATCGGATTGGGGCGGGATACGTCACCGAAAATAATCGGCGGTTTCACGCAGCGGCTGCCGTAGCTCTGCACCCAACCAAATTGGCTGAAGCAGTAGCCGGCCAGCTGTTCGCCGAAGTATTCCACCATGTCGTTACGCTCGGCTTCGCCGTGTACGGGCACGTCCAATTCCAATTTCTCTTGGATCTCCACGCAGTAGGCGATTTCCTTCTTCATCGCTGCATCGTAGTCGGCAGCGGAGAGTTCGCCTTTCTTGAGCGCGGCGCGCGCTTGGCGGATTTCGGTGGTTTGCGGGAAGGAGCCGATGGTGGTGGTGGGCAGCACCGGCAGTTTCATCCATTCCTGCTGTGCCTTAATGCGCTGGGCAAACGGCGATTTGCGCTGGTCGGCACCTTTGGGCAGGTCGGCCACGCGTTTTTGTACGGCTGCATTGTGGATTTTCTTGTTGGTGGCGCGGTCGGCGGCAGCGGCATCGGATTCGGCCAAGGCAGCCTGAACGGCAGATTTGCCGTGTGCCAAAGCCTGTTTCACCACGCCCAGTTCCACCAGTTTCTGCGCGGCAAAGGCCATCCAAGATTTGATTTCGCCGTCCAGTTTTTCTTCCACGGCCAAGTCTTGCGGGCTGTGCAGCAGCGAGCAGGAGGGGGCAATCCACAAATTGTTGCCGAATTTGGCTTTCACGGGCTCGAGCGTGTCGATTACCTTATTCAGGTTGGCACGCCACACGTTGCGGCCGTCAATCAGGCCTACAGACAGCACGCGGTTGTCCGGCCAGCCGTCGGCAAACACGGAGAGTTGCTCCGGTGCGCGCACGCAGTCGATGTGCACGCCGTGTACGGGCAGGGATTTCAACAGGTTCAAATGTTCGGCCACAGAAGCGAAATAAGTGCCGATTACGATGCGCACGCCGGTGTTGGCCAATTCCTGATACACGGGAGCGAATGCGTCCAGCCACACTTGTGAAGCTTCAGCCGCCAAAATCGGCTCGTCGATCTGAATCCAATCCACGCCTTCGGCAGCCAGTTCGCGCAAGAGTTGTGCGTAGGCAGGCAGCAGTTTGGGCAGCAGCAGTTTGGTTACGCGGCAGCCGAAGTCTTCTTTTTTCTTGCCCAACCAAGCCAAGGTAACCGGACCCACCAGCGTGGGCTTGATGTCGTGGCCTTGCGCTTTGGCTTCTTTGATTTGAGCAATCAGGTTTTTGGCGTTTACCTTAAATTCGGTGTCGGCCGACCATTCGGGCACGATGAAGTGATAGTTGGTGTCGAACCACTTGGTCATTTCCATCGCAAACTGGGTGGCGTTACCGCGCGCCAGTTGGAAGTATTCCGGCAGGGTCAGCTTGGCTGCGTCGAAGCCGAAACGGGAGGGAATGCCGCCCAAGGTGCAGAGCAAATCCAGCACATGGTCGTAAAACGAAAAATCGCCCACCGGCAGCAAATCGGCACCGGCGGCTTTTTGGGTGGCCCAGTTGGCGCGACGGATATCGGCCGCTACCTGCTGCAATTCAGCTTCGGATTTCGCGCCTTTCCAAAAGGCTTCAACGGCAAATTTCAGCTCGCGCTTCGCGCCGATGCGCGGATAACCGGAGAGGTGGAATGTGTTCATAAAAACTCCTTCAATGGTTTGCAAAACAGAAAATGTTTAGGAAATGAGTAAAATTTCTCAGGAGGCGAGTTTGCGGCAGGACAAGGCAAGTTGCAAGCGATAAATTTGCTGCTTTGCATGAATGAAATTAATACAAACCCCAGGGTTGAAATGAATAAATTTTATCTATTTCAAATAAAAATATTATTTTTCAAATTATTGCATGTATTTTTAAAACACCAGCCCTTCCCCACCTTCCCACTACCATCCGTCTTTATAAATAAATTTTTAATGGATAGAAGGGCATAAGTAACAAAAAAGGTGCTAAAGCCCCCCGCAAGCCTTATCCTGCAAGG
>CAUUTP010000136.1:0-2887 GCA_963548155.1 uncultured Eikenella sp. | reverse complement strand
CCTGCCAAAACTTCAGCCGCGCCTACCTGCACCACCTGCACCGCGCCGGCGAAATTTTGGGCGCGCAGTTGAATACCATCCACAATCTGCATTTCTACCAAACCATCATGGCGGAAATGCGCGAAGCCATCGAGCAAGGCAAATTCGCCGACTGGCAGGCGCAGTTCTATGAAAATCGGGCAAAAGGTACGGATTAAGCAGTAGGCTACCTGAAAACTGGTGGAGTTTATTTAGAAAGATGTGCCAAGCATTACTAAAGTTATCGGTTTCCAGTTTTGGAAGTTATAGAGTGATGTTGGCACGCTTTTCGACAGAATGATTTGCTTACATATGCATTCACATTTTTAAATAAGGCATACATCTGTTTGAGTTTTTTGACAGTAAGCAGTTTGGCATAGTAGGATTACTACGTTTTACAGTATTAATATTATAAGTAGACCAGTTAGCAAAAACATTTAGGAAAATCGTCATTATGAATAAAACCTTACTTTCAGTTCTGATTTGTACTGTGGCTTTGGCAGGCTGTAAAAAAGACGAATCAGATACACCCAGTAATGCCGGCTCCAACCAGCAGGCAAACCAAACCGCAGCAAAGCAAAATGAGGGTACAGTCCAACTGGGAACATCAGGTAACGCTGACCGAACCCGGAATATTAGCGTAGGTACGGGAGGCGGTAGCGCAAATAGCAATAATAACTCTGGTGCTGCAAATGGCAGCAATCCTGGAAATAATGCTAACAATAACAATGCCAATAACAATGCCAGCAACAACAATAATGGCAACAACAATAATGGCAACAATAATAATGGCAACAATAATAATGGGAGTAACAACGTTAAAACCGTCTCCCTGAAAGAAGCAGCGGGGGATGTTCCTGGTTATGGGCGCGGTTTCTATCGTTATGGTAAAGACCCTTCCCAAATTACTGATGCTGACTTGGAAAAAGCCTATCGTGATGGCTACCGCCTGATGTATATGCCGGCAGACTTATCTCAATGGCGGAATCAGGATTTGCCCCAGTCGTATCTCAATGCATTGGATCAGGGCTTATCTAAAATGAAAAACGTTAATGCCATTTTGCGTTTTTCATACGACTACACAGCAGCCGGCCAAGATACCAATCTGGCACAGGTTCGTCGCCATATCGAGCAACTGCGCCCGATTTTGGCTAAAAACCGTGACAACATTTTCGTATGGCAGGCAGGCTTTATTGGTGCATGGGGTGAATGGCATTCCTCTGCCAATAATTTGAATACAGACCAAAATAAAGCCGAGGTAATCAAGGCCTTGCTGAATGCAAATAATAACGGCATTTATGCCAAACTCCAGTTGCGTTACCCAGGCGATTTGATGAATTTCCGCAATAACAGCAGTCTGCCTCATGGTGCCGCTTCCCTAGGTATGCATAATGACTGTTTTATGGCCAGCAAAGACGATGTGGGCACCTATTACCCACGCGGCAGCGGGCGCTCGCCAGAAGAGTTGCGCAGCTTTGCACGCGAAAACAGCATACATCAGGTATTCGGCGGTGAAACCTGCAAACCGTTGGCAGGAGCACGTACGAGCTGTGCCGATATTTTGAGGGAAGGCGCCGAATACCATGTGTCGTATCTGAACTACGACTACCACAAAACCTTTATCGGTAATTGGGAATCCGGCTCTTGTATGACAGAAGTCCGTAAGAGAATGGGCTACCGTTATGTGGTGGAAGAACTGAGTGCCTATGTTGACCAGCAAAACAGTAATGTCGTTCACTGGACGGCAAAAATTGCCAACCGAGGCTGGGCCAACGCACCTGATTGGGGCTATAAACTCTATCTCGTAGTAAACGGCCAAAAAGTCTTGTTGAACAACAGATTCTCAGTGCAGCCCGGTACGGTACAAAGTTTCCGTGGCAGCTTCTTGAAGAGCCAGCTGAATGGGAAAGCCCCGATTCTGCTGATCGATACAGAAGATGCTAATTATTCCGGCCCGCATCCGCTGCAATTTGCCAATGCTGATGATGGCAATGCACAAAAAGCACCGGAAGGCCCATTCCGCACCGGTCTGGCACTGAAATGGCTGTTGTCAATCTAAGTTGATTTAGCTAATACAGCGGGAAACCTTGGAAATAGGGTTTCCCGCTGTTTGGTTATATAGAGTGGCGAAGTGGCCAAATGCGAACATCCTCTTTCTTAAAGCTACCGCATATTCGTAAAGCACAAACATCCTAATATAACAAATAGAAACACTGCTAACCACGACTACCCAATTATGCTTTGGGATCATGAAAATGTTGACGACGTGCGAGATCTTGCTGGAGACTTCATTAGCTTGCTATACCAGTAAGAGCAGCAAGAACAACAGCATCCAATTTTCAGGTAGCCTTTTGCATTGCAGGCTACCTGAAACATCAAAACTATCGTTCAACACCTAATCATCGGGAGGAGTGCCTCGTGCTATCCAAACAAACCTTCGCTGCCTTCTGCCTGGGCGCAATCACCGCCGTTGCCGCACTGTTCTTGCTGTCCGCGCAATATTCCGACTACCGCCGCACCGCTGAAATCAAACAGGAAATCCAAATGCTTGCCCCATTGCAGGAACAGCTGGCCGCCGAGTTAGCCAATGGTGGCATCAAAAGCAGCCTGCAAACCATTCAGGCGGCCTATCCGAGTGTGCAGGCCGTGAGCCGCGACGGCTGGATTCTGCTGCGCACGCCACGCTTCGGACAGGAGGTGGTGCTGATTCCGCAGGCAGAGGGCAACAATATCCGCTGGATGGTGCATTACAACGATACGGACAAGGTAATCAACGGCAAGGCACTCTGTTTTTGAGTGTGGCATTGCAAAAGTGCAGGCTGCTTTGAAGGTGTCAAAAGCAGCCTGCACATTCCAACCCATTATGAAA
>CAUUTP010000135.1:0-2964 GCA_963548155.1 uncultured Eikenella sp. | reverse complement strand
GATCGCGCATGTGGCGCAAAGCAAGATTTGAGGTGTGTGAATGAACTGGACTGATTTGAACTTAATCCCCGCCATGCCCGAAATCGTGTTGCTCACGGCATTGTGCGCGGTGTTGCTGGTGGATTTGTGGCTGCCGGATGAGAAACGCGGCATCACTGCCGGCTTGGCTATCTTGGGCGTGCTGGCCGCTGCGGTGTTTCAGGTAGCCTTATGGCCGGGAGAGCCGGTGGAAACCTTCAATGCCATGTTTGTGTTGGACGGTATGTCTTATGCGGCCAAGCTCGCGGTTTATGCCGTGGTGCTGGTGTTGTTCGTGGTGTCGAGAGGCTACCTGAAAGCGCGTCAGATTTATAAAGGCGAATTCTATTCGCTCACTATGTTTGCGCTGCTGGGCATGTGCGTGATGGTGAGCGCCAACCATTTCCTCACCCTGTATATCGGTTTGGAGCTCCTATCGTTGTCGCTGTATGCGCTGATTGCACTGCGTCGCGAGGATACCCGCGCCAGCGAGGCGGCCTTGAAGTATTTTGTGCTCGGTGCGTTGGCTTCCGGTCTGCTGCTGTATGGCATTTCCATGATTTATGGTGCTACAGGTTCGCTGCTCTTGCCGGAAGTGCTGATGGCAGGGTTGGGGCAGTCGGCCAATCCGTGGTTGCTGAAGCTGGGCTTGGTGTTTGTGGTGGTGGCGGTGGCGTTCAAGCTGGGCGCAGTGCCGTTCCATATGTGGGTGCCGGATGTGTATCACGGCTCCAGCACTGCCGTTACCGCGCTGGTGGGCACGGCGCCGAAAATTGCAGCTGCAGTGTTTGCCTTCCGTATTCTGGTGACCGGCCTGGGCGCCCTGCACACCGATTGGGTACCGATGCTGAATATGTTGGCACTGGCTTCGCTCTTGGTGGGCAACTTGGCTGCCGTGATGCAGACCAATATCAAACGTATGTTGGCCTATTCTACGGTATCGCATATGGGCTTCGTGCTGCTGGCGTTTATGGGCGGCCTTGAAGGCTTCAGCGCCGCACTGTATTACGCGCTCACTTATGCTCTGATGGCGCTCACCGGCTTCGGCGTGCTGATGTTGCTTTCGCGTGAAGGGCGTGATTGCGAGGAAATCGCCGATTTAGCCGGCCTGAACCAGCGCCACTCCTGGTATGCTTTCCTGATGCTGCTGGTGATGTTCAGCATGGCCGGCATTCCGCCGCTGGCCGGCTTCTATGCCAAATTCAGCGTGCTGAAAGCATTGGTGGGGCAAGGCTTTGTGTGGTCGGCAGTGTTTGCGGTGGTGATGTCGCTGATTGGCGCGTTCTACTACCTGCGCGTGGTGAAAGTGATGTATATGGACGAATCCGCCGAGCCGGCACAAGCTCCAGTTATGTGTGTAGGGGGTAGGGTGTTGCTTTCCGCTTGCGCCTTGGCCTTGCTCCTGTTCGGCCTGATGCCGAGCCTGCTGATGGATTGGTGCGTATATGCGCTGGGAAAAACCTTCTAAACCAATATTGGGCGGAGCAGAGCGATGACTGCGGCTATGTATCTGCTGTTGCTGGTGGCCTTAGTGTGTGCCAACCTGCCGTTTGTTACGGTGCGCTGGTTTGGCCTCAAAAGGCTACCTGAAAAACGCTTTGCCCACCATTTGCCGGAACTGCTGGTCGGTTTTTCCTTTGTGGCCTTGCTGGCCTATATGTTGGAGGCACAGGCCGGTAGCGTGCACCGCCAGCATTGGCAGTTTTATGTGGCGGTGGTGTGCCTTTATTTAGTGTTCGCCTTTCCCGGCTTTGTGCTGCGCTATTTTTGGCACGGCCGTAACAGAGAATAGGGCTGCCCGCCTCATGCAATAAGGCTACCTGAAAGAAATCTCTCGCTTTGGCAGGGTTTCAGGTAGCCTTAAATCATGCCACATCATTTTGTTTTAATTCTGCCTTCTCATCCTGAGGCGCACTGCGTATAATGCCGCCTCCGCAAACCATCAGCCCCGCAATTACGGGACACCTGAAAGAAGAACCAAACCATGAAAAAAGTCTATATCCGCACCTTCGGCTGCCAAATGAACGAATACGACAGCGACAAAATGCTCGCTGTCCTTGCCGAAGAACATGGCGGCATCGAGCAGGTTGCCGAGCCGGACAACGCCGACATCATCCTGTTCAACACTTGTTCCGTGCGCGAAAAAGCGCAGGAAAAAGTGTTTTCCGATCTTGGCCGCATCAAACCCATCAAACAGAAAAATCCAAACGTAATCATTGGTGTGGCGGGCTGCGTCGCCTCTCAGGAAGGTGCAGCAATTATCGAGCGTGCGCCTTATGTGGACGTGGTGTTCGGCCCGCAAACGCTGCACCGCCTGCCCAAAATGATTGTGGACAAGGAAACGACCGGCTTGTCGCAAGTCGATATTTCCTTCCCCGAAATCGAGAAATTCGACCACCTGCCGCCCGCCCGCGTGGAAGGCGGCAGCGCGTTCATCTCCATCATGGAAGGTTGCTCCAAATATTGCAGCTTCTGCGTGGTGCCTTATACGCGCGGCGAAGAATTCTCCCGCCCGCTGAACGACGTGCTGACCGAAATCGCCAATTTGGCGCAGCAAGGTGTGAAAGAAATCAACCTGTTGGGGCAGAATGTGAACGCCTATCGCGGCGAAATGGACAACGGCGAAATCTGCGACTTTGCCACTCTGCTGCGCATCGTCCACGAAATCCCCGGCATCGAGCGGATGCGCTTCACCACCAGCCACCCGCGCGAGTTTTCCGATGCCATCATCGAATGCTACCGCGACCTGCCCAAGCTGGTGTCGCACCTGCACTTGCCGATTCAAAGCGGTTCCGACCGCGTGTTGAGCGCGATGAAACGCGGCTACACCGCGCTGGAGTACAAATCCATCATCCGCAAACTGCGCGCCATCCGCCCTGATTTGTGCCTGAGCAGCGACTTCATCGTCGGCTTCCCCGGCGAAACCGAGCGCGAGTTCGAGCAAAC
>CAUUTP010000134.1:0-2972 GCA_963548155.1 uncultured Eikenella sp. | reverse complement strand
TGCACGACTTGCACGCCTGGACGATTACCAGCAAAAAACACGCCATGTCCTGCCACATCATCGTGCGCGGCGACCTAACCGTGGCGCAAGCCGCCGCCTTGGCGCAACAGGTGCAGGCAACGGTGCAAACACACGGCATCGGCCACATCACCGTGCAAACCGAGCCCGCCGATACCGGCACCGTATGTTGCCAGGCATGCGAACAGCCTACGCATGAAGGCGAACACTCCCATAATGGGAATTCAGAATAGATTAGGCTTAACGGCAAGCTATATTTTGTTCCATGTGCCATATAAGCTTACGCTTACCACTCACTCTACCCTTCTTTTCAGGTAGCCTGTTTCCATCAGGCTACCTGAAAACATATGCATGCACGAAATGAACGAATACCAAGCCTTTCGATGTACCTGCCACCAAAACTTCCTTCTCATCACAAACTCACGCGCAATGCCAAGCGCCAAGAATATAGGGCTGTTTCGCGCCGGTGGCGGCGTGGGGGTTGCCCGGCTCGCGGCACACGCGGCAGGCGGCAAGCCAGGCGAAGGCGGCGGCTTCCACCCATTGTGGCGGCAGGTTTAGCTCGTCGGTGGTGGCGGTGCGGATGCCGAGCAGGGCCAGCCTGCTGGAGAGTTCAGCCATCAGCACGGGATTGAACACGCCGCCGCCGCAGGCAAACACTTCGTGCACGCCGGGGGCGTGGGCGGCAATGGCGTCGGCGATGCTCTGCGCTGTGAGGGCGTTGAGAGTGCGCACGATATTGGCGGAGGCGTAGCTGTTTGCTGGCGGCTGTGCTTCGGTTTTGCTGTTTTTCAGGTAGCCTTGCAGCCAATCGAGGGAAAACAAATCGCGCCCGGTGCTTTTGGGCGGGGTGCGGTGGAAATAAGGGTGTGCCAGCAGGGCTTGCAGCAGCTCGGGAATCACGCAGCCGCTGTGGGCAAGGGCACCGTCTCGGTCGCAGGTTTGGCCGAAATGGTGCTGCATATAGGCGTCGGCCAACATATTGCCTGGGCCGGTGTCGAAACCGCTGGCATCGGCGTGCGGCTGCAATACGCTGATGTTGGCGATACCTCCGATATTGAGCACCACGCGACCATGTTCCGGGCTGCCGAACACGGCCTGATGGAAGGCGGGCACGAGCGGCGCGCCTTGGCCGCCGCCGGCCATGTCGCGGCGGCGGAAGTCGCCCACGGTGTCGATGCCGGTGAGCTCGGCCAAGAGCGGAAGGTTGATGAGCTGCACAGTGTAGCCGTGTTCGGGAGCATGGCGCACGGTTTGGCCGTGCGCACCGATGGCGGCGATATCGCGCGGGGCAAGCTTTTGCTGCGCCAGTAGGCCGTGCACGGCTTGGGCATTAAGCTCGGCCAACTCTTGCGCGAGCACTTCGCTGCGGTGGATTTCGTTGCTACCGGGGTTTTGCAAATCCAGCAGGCAGCGGCGCAAATCATCGCTGTAGGGCACGGCAAAATGGCCGAGCGCGCCCTGCCATTGGGTGCCGTCAAAAGCCGCCAGCACGGCATCTACGCCGTCCATGCTGGTGCCGGACATCAGGCCGATATAGTATTGGGTCATGGTGCGGATTATGTAGGAAAGACGGCGGCATTATAGTGGATTAAAATAAGAATGGGACAAGGCGGCGAGCCGCAGACAGTACAGCTAGTACGGCAAGGCGAGCCAACGCCGTAGCATTCTTATTTTAATCCACTATATATAGCGAACGGCGGTGGTTTTCAGGTAGCCCCATTGGCGGATTGGACTATAATACCCGTACTGCTTTCAGGTAGCCTCCGCCGCGATAAGGCTACCTGAAACGCTATTTTTACCATTTGCCGTATCAAGGACACCCCATGAGCCACTATTCCGCTATCGGCTTCCCTGCTATCGACAGCAACGACGAGCTGAGCGACCTCATCCGCCAGGCCCTGCGCACACTTGCCGAAGAAGATGATGACAATGCTGAAGAGCACTCTTCCGAAGCCGGGCCTTCCGACAACTATATGGTGTATTCCGATCCCAGCGGCGCGGAATTATGGCTGGGTTTTTCAGACGACGACAGCCTGCTCTGCGCCGAACCCTATTTTTCAGGTAGCCTGCACACCGTAGGCATAGATGCCGTATTCCCCAGCGGCTATGGCGACGGCACAGGCTCGGTTCAGGCCTGGATGAACGGCAGCGAATGGAAAGACGGCGAATGGCTGGGCGGCAGTTATCCTTTCGTGTTTGACACCCCCGATTTGGCCAGCTTCCCCGAGCAATCAGAAAGCACCAGCTGCCAAATCCGCCTGTGTGCCTTTGCCGAAGAGGCTGATATTTTTGCCGATGAAGCCGCATTTGAAGCGCAACAAGACCCCGAACTGCCATTAAGCAGCACATTCTTCACCCCGTTGGGTATGTTTCAATCTTCCGATAATGCGGAAAACCCAGCCAAAGCAAGCGCATGGTTTATCGGCACTGTGCGCGCAGCCGAAACGCGCCGCAACGAATTATCCGGCAATGATTTCTACTGCTGCCTGATCGAAACCCACGGCGGCACGCTGCAAGCGGTATTCCCAAGCGATATGTTGGAACATGCGCCGCAAACCGGCAATGTCATTAGCGGCAAATACTGGCTAACCGGGCACCTGGCAGCCTAAAAATTTACTTTACCAATAGAAGGAAAACCCATGAGCAAGCAAAAAACCTGGTCCGGCCGCTTCAATGAGCCCGTGTCCGAACTCGTCAAACAATACACCGGCTCCATCCATTTCGACCAACGCCTCGCCCGCTGGGACATCCAAGGCTCGCTGGCGCACGCGCAGATGCTGCACGAAGCCGGCGTGCTCTCCGCGCAGGATTTGGCCGATATTCAGCGCGGCATGGCCGAAATTCAAGCCGAAATCGAAGCAGGCAGCCTGCAATGGTCGCTCGATTTGGAAGACGTGCACATGAACATCGAACGCCGCCTCACCGACAAAATCGGCGATGCCGGCAAACGC
>CAUUTP010000133.1:0-3117 GCA_963548155.1 uncultured Eikenella sp. | reverse complement strand
ACCAGCGGCCTGATGGTGGTGGCCAAAACCCCGGCCGCGCAAAACAGCCTCGTGCAGCAGCTGCAAGAGCGCAGCGTGAAGCGCATCTACCGCGCCGTGGCCGACGGCATCGTGCCGTTCGACGGCAAAATCGATACCCTCATCGGCCGCGACCCGCACAACCGCCTCAAAATGGCCGTGGTCGGCTTCGGCGGCAAAAAAGCCGTTACCCACATCAAAGTGCTCGAACGCTACCAGAGCCACAGCTACATCGAATGCGCCCTCGAAACCGGCCGCACCCACCAAATCCGCGTGCACATGCGCGAAGCCAAACACCCGCTCGCCGCCGACCCTGTGTATGGCAACCCGCGCCATCCCTGCTCCGATGCGGTGAAAGAAGCCGTGCAACAGCTCGGCCGCCAAGCCCTGCACGCCTACCGCCTCAGCTTCGTCCATCCCGAAAGCGGCGAAACCGTACAATTCGAAGCCCCGCTGCCCGAAGACATCCACCACCTGCTCTCCGTATTACGCTGGGAATGCGGCATGGATTCCGCCCTCAGCCACACCCTGCCCCCCGCCGAGCCCGATGACGAAGACGATTGGGATGAAGATGATTACGACGTGGAAACCATCTACGTGCACGATTAGAGGCTACCTGAAAATATCAGTTACAACGAAGCAAAAATGCCAACCAAAGGCTACCTGAAAGCACCCGCTTCAACGAAGCGAAAACATAATGCAAGCTATGGTTTCAGGTAGCCTTTCCATTAAACCAACACCGCCAGCCATGCCCAACACCGCCCCCAAAGCCCTCGGCGAATTCGACTTCATCCGCCGCTACCTCGCTGCCGAGCAGCCTGCCGACCCCGAACTCCTGCTCGGCATCGGCGATGATGCCGCCATCGTCCGCCCGCGCCCTGGCCATGATTTATGCTTCAGCAGCGATATGCTGCTGGCCGGCCGCCATTTCTTCCCCGATGTCTCCCCTGCCGACCTCGCGCACAAAATCCTGGCCGTGAACATTTCCGATATGGCCGCCATGGGCGCGCGGCCGCGCTGGGTGATGCTCAGCGCCGCCCTGCCCGAGCTCAACCCAAGCTGGCTGGAAGCATTTTCAGGTAGCCTTTTCACCATGCTGCGCCAATACGGCATTACCCTTATCGGCGGCGACACCACCAAAGGCGACCTCGTTTTCAATGTGAGCATCACCGGCGAGCTGCCCGCGGGCCTCGGCCTGCGCCGCAGTGGCGCGCAAAACGGCGATGATATCTGGGTATCCGGCCAAATCGGCCTGGCTGCCGCTGCGCTGCACCATATCTGGCAGAACATCAGGCTACCTGAAAACCTGTTTGCCCAATGCGAAGCCGCCCGCCTGCGCCCCACTCCGCGCGTAGCGCTCGGCCAAGCCTTGCTGCCGGTTGCCACGGCGGCGCAAGATATTTCCGACGGCCTGGCTCAAGACCTCGGCCACATCCTGCGCGCTTCCAACGTGGGCGCAGAGCTATACGCCGAGCTGGTGCCTACCGTGCCCGAGCTGCGACAATGCCTGCCTGCGCAAACTGTATACGAGCTCACCCTTGCCGGCGGCGACGACTACGAATTATTGTTCACCGCCCCGCCCCAGGCGCGCCCAGCCGTGCTCGCCGCAGCCGACAGCAGCCGCACGCCCGTCGCCCGCATCGGCCGCATCAACGACACAGGCTACCTGAAACTGCTGCGCACCAACGGCAGCGAACTGCATCTTTCCCAATTAGGATTCGACCACTTTGGCTAAACAGAAACCCGCCTTCCGCCCCACTTTCGCCTGGCTGCTGCGCCGCCCCGCCTGTTTCCTCGGCTTCGGCTTCGGCAGCGGCCTCGCCCCCGTCGCCCCCGGCACTTTCGGCACCCTGCCCGCCCTGCCCATCGCCGTGGCATTGATGGCACTGGGTATCGACGGCTGGTTGCTCGCCCTGTTGTGTCTACCCTTGTTTGCCGTCGGTATCTGGATTTGCAACCAAACTGAAGCCGCCCTCGGCGTGCACGACTACGGCGGCATCGTGTGGGACGAAATCGTGGCCATGCTGCTGGTGCTCGCCTTCACACCGAATACTTGGGCTTGGTGGTTGGCTGCTTTTGCCGCCTTCCGCTTCTTCGATGCAGTAAAACCGCCGCCCATCCGATGGTTCGACCGCCAAGTGAGCGGCGGCTTCGGCGTGATGTTGGACGACATCATCGCCGCGCTGATGAGCCTGCTCCTTATCCGACTTGCCGTCTATTTAATCTACTGAAAACAAGCCAATGGATGCCCCCAACCTCAACGAATGCTATCTCTACTTCGCCCTCACCGGCCGAGGCTTCGACCCCGATGCCGTCAGCACCGCACTCAATCTTGCCCCCACCCGCGCCGTATATGAAGGCAATAGCATAGGCATGGGTGGCAGGATATCAGGCTATTCAAGCTGGCAATACGGCACCCCTGTCCTGCGCGATGGCGACGTGTTCCGCCTCAACGAAATCGCCGACGAGCTCATCGTAACTTTGCTGCCCGTGCAAGATAAAATTGCCGAGTTGATCAAAGCCCACCGGCTCGAAGCCTATTTGATGATCGTGCTCACCGTGAGCACCGACGAGCGCGACTCCACCCCGGCAATCGGCTTTTCGCCCCAAGTAATCAGCTTCTGCCACTCCGTGGGTGCCAGCATCGAATTCGATATCTACCAAGGCCAGGTCGACGAAGAGGAAAAAGCCGACTACCGCGCAGATAATCCGCCGCGTGTGCTGCATTAACGCTGCAAACTTTCCAAGCGTAGTGGATTTAATTTAAACCGGGACAAGGCGGCGAGCCGCAGACAGTACACAGGTACGGCAAGGCAAGCCAACGCGGTACCGGCTTAAATTTAGGGGCTGACGTAGATTAGCAGTTATGCTAGGCTACGAAAATGCAGATAACCAATTGTAAATTAAGCAAGAGAGTTCAAAAGAAACTACTTGAATTTTTTGTGCTCCAAGTTACCGCCCGTTCCGCTGCCGATATTTTGGGTATCCATCCCAATTCGGCAGCACTGTTCTACCGTAAAATCCGCACGGTTATCAACTATCACTTGGCCTTGGCTGCCGATGAGGTTTTTGAGGGCTCTGTCGAGTTGGACGAAAGCT
>CAUUTP010000132.1:0-3464 GCA_963548155.1 uncultured Eikenella sp. | reverse complement strand
CCACCATCATCGGCTGGTACTACTTCGGCGAATCCAATATCCGCTTCCTGTTCCATGGCCGCCATTTGGCCATCTACCGCACGCTGGTGCTGCTGGCCATCGTGCTGGGCACGCTGGGCAAAGTGGACGTGGTGTGGAGCTTGTCGGACATGTTCAACGGCTTTATGGTGATTCCCAACTTAATCGCCCTCTTCCTGCTGCGCAAGGAAATCCGCGCGGTGTACGACGATTACCTAGCGCAGAAAAAAGCCGGCGGCGCGCTGTCGTATCACTACGAATTTCATGAGTATCACGAGCAGCAGTAAGCGCGGCAAATGGGCTACCTGAAAACAGAAAGGCTACCTGAAACTATTTTTCAGGTAGCCTTTTTATCGTTAAGCCGCCGTTTCCACCTGCCCCACCACTTCTCTATGCCGATACACCGGATCGGCAGCGGCGGTAAACACCACATCAGTGGAAGAATTAAGCAGCGTACCGCATGGGTCTTGTACCACGCTGATAATCAGCCCGATGGTAACCATCTGCATCGCCACATCGTTGCTGATATTAAACAAGCTGCATGCCATCGGCACCAACGGCAGCGCCCCGCCAGGAATGCCGGAAGCCCCGCATGCGCCGATAACGGCAATAATCACCAGTAAAAAAGCCGTGATGAAATCCACATGGATGCCCAATGTATGCACTGCTGCCAGCGTCAGGATAGTGATGGTAATCGATGCGCCTTCCATATTCATGGTGGCACCCAGCGGGATGGTTACCGCATAGGTTTCCTCATCCAGCCCCAGCTTTTTGCACAAATTCAGGTTGACCGGAATATTGGCCACCGAGCTGCGGATAACGAAAGCAATCAGCCCGCTCTCTTTCAGGCAAGTCCACACCAGCGGATACGGATTTTTGCGGATTGCAAAAAACACAATCAGCGGATTCAGCACCAGCGCCATAAACGCCATCGCGCCCACAATCGCCAGCAGCACATGCAGATAGGCCGCCAGATTTTCCAAGCCGGTGCTCACAAACGCATGCAGCGTCAGCCCGAAAATGCCGATGGGGGCAAGGCGGATAATCCAATACATCACCTTGTTTACCGCATCGGAAATGTTTTGCAGAAAATTGCGCGTAGGCTCGTCGGCAGCGCGCAAAGCCAAGCCCAACACCAAGGCCCAAGCCAAAATGCCGATGTAGTTGGCATCTGCCAAGGCTTGTACCGGATTGATAACGATTTTGAGCAGCAGGTTTTGCAGCACCTCGCCAAACCCGTTCGGAATCGGCTTATCCGCCACATCCACCCCGTTGAGCGGCACAAAAGACGGAAATGCAAAGCTTACCGCCACCGCCAGCAATGCCGCCACCGCCATGCCCACCACATACAGCACAATCACCGGCCGGATATTCGAATTTATGCCCTTGCGGTGTCGCGCCACGGCCGACACCACCAGCGTGAACACCAGCAGCGGCGCAATCGCCTTGAGCGCACCCACAAACAGCGAGCCCAACAGATTGCCTGCCGACGCCACCACACTGCTGCCGCCGGCAAAACGCACCAGCAAACCCAGCGCAACGGCGCCGAAAAAAGCAAAGGTAATTTGCGAAGCCAAGCCCCATTTGGGCAAAAGCCGTTTCAGTTCTAAAGACATTTTTCTCTCCTTCCATTTGCGTAAGGGCAGTGAGCCCTAAATTTCTTTCGTATGATAGAAGAAGAGGAAAGCTGCCAGAAATACTTTTTGTTACTGTTTATATAATCAAAAATTCTATGGTTAGGAATAAGCAGGCTACCTGAAAACAGTTTCAGGTAGCCTTTCTCCGCTTGCAGCGTGCAGCATCAACTTTCCGCCTGCGCCGCCACAATATTGTGTTCAAAACCCTTCAAGCGCTTGTAAATCGACATCAGCTCCACAATCGTCGACCATGAGCGCACCAGAAACTGGAACGCCTCCAGCACCTGCCCGAACGCCCGCACGATCTGCTGCATCACGCCCAACGCCACCACCCCTGCCACCAAGGCCGGCCCCATGGCCAAATAAGGCAGCGCCACCGAAAACTGCAAATACGAATAGCGCGCCACATCGAAATAAAGATAATGCCAATACAGGCGGAAATAATTACGGCGCACGTTTTTGAACAGCTCGGTTAAAGTGAGCGCATCCGCCCGCGCCGCATCATCCTCGCCCAGCACCAATTCCTTGCGGTAGGCCGCCTCCACCTTTTGGTTGTCGAACTCCAGCCCCGGCAGCTTGCAGCCCACCCCCATCAGCACCACCGTGCCCAAGAGCGCCGCCAAAATAGCCACATACACCAGCGAATGGCCCACATGCCCCACCAGCGGCAATTCCGTAATCGGCTCGCTCAGCTTCCACAAAATCGGCAGAAACGCCACCAGCGTGAGCACCGCCCGCAGGCCGCTTTCGCCCAGCGACTCCATAATCGTGGCAAAGCGCATGGTGTCTTCCTGAATCCGCTGCGCCGCGCCCTCAATCCCGCGCAAAAGCGGCCAGTGGCGCATGTAGTATTCCGTCATCGCCGAGCGCCAGCGGAACACATAATGCTTATTAACGAAGCCGCTAATCACCACCACCAGAATATACACCGCCGCAATGCGGGCAAACGTGAACACCTGGCGGTTGAACTCATCCAGGCTCACCGAGCCCGGCTTTTCCAGCATTTTTTGCACCGAATCGTAAAATGTGCCGAACCAATCGTTAATCTGCACATTCAGCTGTACCCGATACCAAGTGGCCGCCAAAATCAGTAGCGAACCGG
Source organism: uncultured Eikenella sp. (assembly GCA_963548155.1). Lineage (GTDB taxonomy): Bacteria > Pseudomonadota > Gammaproteobacteria > Burkholderiales > Neisseriaceae > Eikenella. The sequence goes on along the minus strand of CAUUTP010000132.1, from coordinate 707 downwards.
CCAAAGACCAGCGCAGCCAGCGCCGGTTGAGGAAAAAACTGCGGAACATCGCCCGCCTCCCTTTATTCGCAAACAAAGCCGCGATTATATAGTGGATTAAAATAAAAATGAGACAAGGCGGCAACGCCCGCCGTGTACGGGTAGTACATAAGGGCGTTGGCAACGCCGTATCATTGCAATTTTAATCCACTATATATCTGCAAGCCATCGGTTATGACGACTGGTTGCAATTGCATTGCCATTAAAGCATAGTGTCATAATTGACACTGTTGTATGATAAAAGGAATAATAAATGAAGAAGTTATTTTTGGCTGCCCTTGTTTCCGTCACATTGGCAGGCTGTTTCGGTAATAATTTCAGTTGGACCAATGCCCGGCAAATCAGGCAGGGCATGAGTGAAAGAGAAGTGATTGCATTGATGGGCAAACCGACCAGAATTCAACCCTCTCCGATAGGGCTGGTCTATATATGGGGACACCTCAATGCCGTCACCGGCTCCGTTAAGACGACATCAGTCATTGTCAATGATGGCATTGTGGCTGCCGATCCTATCATTCTGGGTGATCGCAGCCTACCGCTCAATATTTATTGATGGTTTAAAAAATAACGATATGAACCGCCTGCTTGGGGCGGTTTTTGCATTTTCAGGTCGTCTGAATTGACGCTTTTTTTGACAGAAGGGTTTGAACTTTGGGCATGTTCATCAA
>CAUUTP010000131.1:0-3583 GCA_963548155.1 uncultured Eikenella sp. | reverse complement strand
GCTCTGTAGAGGACTTTCGGACGGGGGTTCGATTCCCCCCGCCTCCACCAGATTTCCTTTTGTAAGACTTATTTGGGCAGCCTTCGGGCTGCTATTTTTTGTGTGTTTGAAGTGTGTTGGCAGTGTAGAAAGGCTACCTGAAAGTTTCAGGTAGCCTTGATTTGTAGTGGATCAAAATAAGAATGCTACTGTGTAAGTTCGCTAGGTTGTATTGTCTGCGGCTTTTCGCTTTATTCCACTCTTATTTTCCCACTATTTGATAAGGTTTTGCTGTGGCTAAACCGTTTCCGTTATGGCAAACGCATCAATGTAGTTTGAAGGATGTGGTTGATTACAGAGATCTTCGGAAATACCGGCCAATTTGGTGAGTGCGGCAATTCACGCGCCATTTGTTGCTGTTTTGCCAATAATAATCCACGATGATGCCTTGGTTATCAGTGTAGAAGATGCGGTCTTGGTTTTGGCCGTAGCAGACGTCGCTATAGTAGTTGGTAATGATGGGACCGTTTTGACTGTTGCCTTCGTATTCACGGCCGCCGTAGGAGTAATAAGTATAGCGCCAGAGGTAGGCATAGCGATTGTTTCCCGATTTGACTCTACCTTCTGTCGGTTCGACGCCATAGGATTTAATAACGGCATCGATGGGTTTGCCAACAAAGCGTTTCATACGTGTGTCTAGGCTGGCGCAGCCGGCAGTGAGGCAAACGAGGCCGGCCAGGAGGGCGGTACGGCCGATGGAGATTGGGGAGGGCATGATGTGCTTTCTTATGGTGGAAATGAGGGGCGGAATGATAGAAAAGGAATAGGCAAGTTGGCAAGAGGCTACCTGAAAACATAAAACGTTTTCAGGTAGCCTCTTGGTTGATACACGCTTGGCCTTTAATAATGCGGTGGGATTTCGGCAGCGGGATTAAAGGTTTGGTTGGTGCCGCTACCGTCTTTTTCCTGCAAGCGGCCGTAGAGCAGCCGCAGCTGAGCCTGTTGCAAGTCTAAGGCTTGCTGCAAGCGGGCGACGGTATCGTTCAGGCTGTCGAGCAGGTCGTTTTGCAGGGCGACCTGAATTTCCAGTTCGGCCAGCCGCGCTTCGGTGTCGTTCTGCGTCATCACAGCACCATGGCGGCCACCCAGCCTGCGGCCATCAGCGGCAGGTTGTAGTGGATGAAGGTGGGGATAACCGAATCGTAGATGTGGTCGTGCTGGCCGTCTACGTTTAGGCCGGAAGTGGGGCCGAGGGTGGAGTCGGAAGCAGGCGATCCGGCATCACCCAGCGCGCCGGCGGTGCCGATGATGGCCACGGTGGCCAGCGGCGAGAAGCCCATGCTGGCGCACAGGGGAACGTAGATGGAGGCAATGATGGGCAGGGTGGAGAAGGAGCTGCCGATGCCCATGGTTACCAACAAGCCGACGGCGAGCATAACCAGGGCGGCCATGCTTTTGTTGCCGGCGAACAGGCTGGCGCTGGTGTCGACCAAGGGTTTGATCTGACCGGTGGCCTGCATCACTTCGGCGAAGCCCTGGGCGGCAATCATGATGAAGCCGATCATCGCCATCATGCGTAGGCCGCTGTCGAATACCGCATCCACTTCGCGGCGGCGCACCACGCCGGTGGCCATGAATACGCCGAAGCCGATCATCGCGCCCAAGAGCAGCGCGTCGTCGTACACCAGCTGCACCACAAAGGAAGCCACAATCGCCACCACGGCCACCACGCTGCGGTAGGTGGAGATTTTCGGCGCGTTGGCCGCAGCCTGCTCGGAGCTCAAATCCACCTGGTTATTGGTGTAGTGGCGCGGTTTGCGGTAGTGGACGAAGGCGAGCAGCAGCCCCACAAGCATGCCGGCGGCGGGAATCGCCATGGCTTCCATCACGTTGACGCCCTGCACGTCCATACCGGCTTTTTGGATGTTGGCCAGCAGGATTTGGTTTAAGAAAATCGCACCAAAACCATAAGGCAGGAACATATAGGTGGTTACCAGGCCGAAGGTGAGCACGCAGGCCAGCAGGCGGCGGTCGATCTGCATGCGGTTGAACACGAGCAAAAGCGGCGGCACCACCATCGGGATGAAGGCGATGTGGATCGGGATGATGTTTTGGCTCATGATGCTCATCAGCAAGAGTGCGCCAATCAGCCCCCATTTCAGGCCGTTTACGCCGGAGGGGATTTGGTCGCGGCTGGCATCGCCGCCCATTTTGCGCACCACCATGCCGGCCAGCTGATAGGGCAGGCCGGAGTGGGCAATTGCCATGGCAAACGCGCCGAGCATGGCATAGGAGAGCGCAATCTTCGCACCGCCGGCCAGGCCGCTTTGGAAATGGGTAATCACGCCTTTGGTGATGACTTCATGGGTGGCCGGGTCGGTAATATCCGCCAGCGGCAACCCGGCGGCCAGGCCGCCCACAAATGCGCCAATCACCAGGCTTAACACAACGTGTACGCGTGCCGCCGACAAAATCAGCATCACCAGCACAGCCAACACTACGGCATTCATTTCACTTTCTCCTTTCTTGCGCCTAATCCGCATCCGCCAAAAGCAAAAGCCAAAGCCCAATTTCTCCGTTTATTGCCCGATGTGGAGAAATAAGCGCTTTAGCTTTGTGGCCAGATGGACATTGGCCGCAGATTTATTTCATTAATCGGGAAATGAGTATAACAACGGAAAAAGCGGCAGGCAACAGGCAAATTGATTGGCTGTGAATAAATTTCCCCGCTGATTCAGCAGAATAGTGGAGGCTACCTGAAAAGCAGGAAAGTAGTTTCTGCATAAGCAGAGTTTAGGTGCGGATGAGCGGGAAAGATAATTATTGGCCGGGGAGCAGAGTGGCGTGCTATTTGAATAAGAAAGGCTACCTGAAAAATAGTTGCACTCCTTTTTCAGGTAGCCTTCAAGCTGGCGGCATCAATTATCCAGCAAATCCGCCCAGGTTTCCGGCTCTGTCCACACAATGCGCGGTACGTTCAGGTGGCGGTTGTGTGGCGCATCGTAGAGGCGGTGTTGCCACAGGGGCGGCAGGCTGCCTTCGATAGTGGGCTTGTCGTCGATGAGGATGTCGCCGCGCACCCAGGTTTTGTCTTTGGCGATAATCACGCGCCGTGTCCATTCCGCGCCCAAGTGTTGTTCCACCCAGGCGATTTTCTCGCCGGCACAGTAGCGGTATTGGTTTACCGGCGCGGTGCAGATGCGCACATCGTGGCCGGCGGCCAAAAGGGCGTGGGCGGCTTCCACCGCGCCGGGCATGGGCGGCAGGCTTTCGAAAAAACCGACCGCGCCGTAGAGTTCGGTCGCGTGCGGGCGCAGGTGCTCGGGCAGGCGGTCGCGGATGTAGAAAATGTGTTCTTTGCCTTCTATCGGCGCGTCTTCGCCGAAGCGGCCGCGCCAATAGCGGCGAAATCCGCTTTCAAAGTCGGCGAGCACGTTGTCTTGGTCGAGCAGGATGAGCATGGCGGGCTTTCTGTGGTGTGTTAGGATGAGGCTGGCTGAAAAGTTGGTAGCACGATTATAAAGGTTTTATCGGGCATCTAGGTTTGGGCTGTTAATTTTCAAATGCCTATGCTAGGTTGCCTGAATTTGTGGCATTGCCTGTT
>CAUUTP010000130.1:0-3608 GCA_963548155.1 uncultured Eikenella sp. | reverse complement strand
GCGCTTGCATGGCATGCAAGAGGTCAGCGGTTCGATCCCGCTTACCTCCACCAAATTTCAAAGAGTCGGCTAAAGCAGCCGGCTCTTTTTGCATTTTCAGGTAGCCTTTGCCGTATGGTGTTGGGTATACACACCTGATGTGGCGGAGGAGAATCAATATTGGTAGCAAACCCTTGCCTGATGCAGCTTCTCTCAAATCCATGTCAAGCAAAAAATCACCTATATAGGTGGTTTTTTATCGTAGGTAAAGGTGGTAAGATAATTACATTAGAACGATAATGACTCTTTTCGCCCCTGCTGTTTTGGAACGATAAGGGTAGGGTGCTTGGAATGCAGTTGATGTTTGAATTTCTAAGTTTTCAGGTAGCCTCAATCCAATCTTGAAACACAAACACACATCCTCATTTGTTGTAAATACAGGAATTACCCAGCAAAAACAAGGAAAAAGTTTTATGGTGCAACAAGCTGGAATCAACTTTGTGGTGGCGCCGGACTACCTGCCTGATCATTTCAGCCATTGGTATCTGCTCAGCAGCCATTTGCAGCGCGAAACCGAACTCTCCATCCATCTACATCTGCCTGCTAATACTGAAGAAATACAAGAGCTGGCCGATGTCAGTAAAATGGACATGCTCTATGCCAATGCCTTTGATGCCGTGGCACTGATTAAAGACAAAGGCTATTTGCCGCTGGTGTGCCTGAAAGATAAATTTGATGAAGCCGTGGTGGCCGTATCCGCTGAATCAGAATATCAAAAAATGGAAGACCTGCCGGCTGATGCGCTGATTAAAACCGGTCCCAATCCCGATATCCGCTGCCTTGGCCTGCGTTTGTTGAAACAGGCCGGGTTGGATGTGGAACAGCTTAAAATCGAAGAAGCCGCTACCTTTCCCCAGGCAGCTTCCGCTCTGATTAGGGGCCAAGCACAGGCCGGCTTTTTTATGGCTGGCACCTATGCCCACATGAGCAAGCGCACGCTTGAGCAGCTGCGTGTTTTGCAGGAAAGCAGTTTTGCCGCCGTCACACATATGGTGGTGTTGCATCCCGATTTCGCCGAGCAGCAAGAAGCCCTGCAGCAGGCATTTGCCGAAATGGCCGACAAACCCACCGGCAAAACCACGCTGGAAACATTGGATTTGCCTGCCGGTTTCGCCACCCTCACCCAAGAAGCCGCCGAACAGATGGTGGCTGATGCCGAAGAAAACGGCAAACAGGATGATTGAGCGCGGCCACTGTTTTATGCTTATATCCTAGAGGCCTTTGCGAACACACCGCAGAGCGGCACTTCGCAAAGGCCTCAAATTTTCAAACGGAAATTGAATGACTATGCCCCAGCCCAGCCCCCATTCCATACTCACTATTATCGGCAAAGACCGCATCGGCATCGTTTACGACGTATCCAAACTCTTGGCCGAGCACCAAATCAACATCCTCAATATCAGCCAGCAGCTCATGGGTGAATATTTCACCATGATTATCCTGATGGACACCAGCCGCTGCCCGCAAAGCCGAGAAAAAATGCTGAGCGTGTTCGCCCAAGCCGGTGAGAAGTTGGGCTTGGATATCCGCATGCAAAACGAGGCCTTGTTCAACGCCATGCACCGGATTTAATTTGTAGGCTACCTGAAAAAGGGAATATCTAGATTCATCCAGCCTGTGCCTTCACTGGCAATGCAGTGATTTGAACAGTCTTGCTATTACCTTCAAACTCAAAAATAGGCAACGATAATGTCTAGACACAAGATTAGCTTTAATGTAGCTGAAGAGAAATCCGCGCGACTAGCGGTATTGATTGATGCCGATAATGCATCTGCACAATCTATTAATGCCATCTTGGAAGAAACCGCCAAATTCGGCGAAGCGGTGGTAAAACGTATCTATGGCAACTTTGTTGGCGATAATGGTAAATGGAAAGCTGTTATTAACGAACATGCCATCAAGCCGATTCAGCAGTTTGCTTATACCACGGGTAAAAATGCTACCGACGGCTTCATGATTATCGATGCAATGGATTTGCTTTATACAGATCGGTTTGATGGTTTTTGCCTCGTATCGAGTGATAGTGATTTTACCGCGCTGGCTATTCGGTTGAAGGAGCAAGGCGTAACAGTTTACGGCTTTGGTAAAAAGCAAACACCGGAAGCTTTTCGTAATGCATGCAGCCAGTTTATCTATGTGGAAAATCTGATGCCGGAAGCTGTGGGAAAAATGGCAAATGCTGAGCAATCCAAAAAAGCAGTATTGGTACAAACCACTTCTCATGTTGCAGATACCACAAACCAAATAACAGAAGAGTTGCCGAAAATACCGCTTCCTTTGGAAACCATACATAAAGTTTTTGAACAGTTTGATGATGAATGGATTACTGCTGCCGCTTTGGGGTCAACTTGGAAACGTTTACAGGTTGATTTTGATCCGCGTACCTATGGTTGCAAAAAACTTACTGATTTAGTAAAGAAATATTCAGAGATATTTGCATACCAGATGCGCAAAAGTGTTGAGGGGACCCATGGAAATATGTATGTCAAACTCAAAATCTAACCCAACAATATAAAGGCTACCTGAAAATGTCCCTTCGCTTTACCGAAATCCTCGAAACCGTCCGCATGGTGGCCGATCAAAACTTCGACGTGCGCACGCTTACCATCGGCATCGACCTGCACGATTGCATTTCGCCCGATATCGATCAGCTAAACCAAAATATCTACGATAAAATCACCCGCGTTGGCAAAAACTTGGTTCAGGTAGCCTGCGAGCTGTCGGCCAAATACGGCGTGCCGATTGTGAACCAGCGCATTTCCGTAACACCCATCGCCCAAATCGCCGCGGCCACGGGGGCGGACAGCTACGTTTCCATCGCGCAAACGCTGGATAAAGCAGCCAAAGCCATCGGCGTGTCGTTTATCGGCGGCTTTTCCGCGCTGGCACAAAAAGGCATGTCACCTTCGGATGAAGTGCTGATCCGTTCCATCCCCGAAGCGATGAAAACCACCGATATCGTGTGCAGCTCGGTCAATATCGGCAGCACCCGCGCCGGCATCAATATGGATGCGGTGAAGCTGATGGGGGAAACCATCAAACGCACAGCAGAAATCACGCCCGAAGGTTTCGGCTGCGCCAAAATCGTCGTGTTTTGCAACGCGGTGGACGACAATCCGTTTATGGCGGGCGCGTTCCACGGCGCGGGCGAAGGCGATGTAATGCTGAACGTGGGCGTATCCGGCCCCGGTGTGGTGCAGGCCGTGTTGGCGGATTGCGATGGCAAGGATTTGACTGAAATTGCCGAAATCGTGAAGAAAACCGCGTTTAAAATCACGCGGGTGGGCGAACTGATCGGGCAGGAAGCGGCACGCCGTCTGAATATTCCGTTCGGCATTTTGGATTTGTCGCTTGCGCCCACGCCCGCCGTCGGCGATTCCGTCGCCCGCATTCTGGAAGCCATGGGCCTGACCGTCTGCGGCACGCACGGCACCACCGCCGCACTCGCACTGTTGAACGACGCCGTGAAAAAAGGCGGCATGATGGCATCGTCCGCCGTGGGCGGCCTGAGCGGCGCGTTCATCCCCGTGTCGGAAGACGAAGGCATGATTGCGGCGGCGGAAAGCGGC
>CAUUTP010000129.1:0-3636 GCA_963548155.1 uncultured Eikenella sp. | reverse complement strand
GTTATCTCGACCACGGCGAGCCGGGCATGGACAACAGCAAGCGCCCGCTCAATCCTGATTTTTCGCTGAATCAGCCGCGCTACCAAGGCGCGCAAATCCTGCTCACGCGAAAAAACTTCGGCTGCGGCTCCTCGCGCGAGCACGCCCCTTGGGCGCTCGACGATTACGGCTTCCGCGCCGTCATCGCCCCCAGCTTTGCCGATATTTTCTTCAACAACTGCTACAAAAACGGCCTGCTGCCCATCGTGCTGACTGAAGAGCAGGTGGAACAACTCTTCCAAGAAACCTATGCCACCGAAGGCTATCGGCTCAGCATCGATTTAGAACGGCAAACCGTTACCACCCCCGGCGGCACCACGTTTAAATTCGACATCACCGAACACCGCAAACACTGCCTGCTCAACGGCCTCGACGAAATCGGCCTCACCCTGCAACACGCCGACCAAATCCGCGCCTTTGAAGCACAACGCCGCCAAAGCCAACCCTGGCTGTTTAACAGCTAAACCCAAGGCTACCTGAAAGCAAGTTTCAGCGAAGCTAAAACCTTTTTTCAGGTAGCCTTCTATCCTTCCCAACTCCTATAGAAAACGTTATGAAACCCGCACTCCTCCTCACAGCCCTGCTGCCCCTCCTCGCCCTCAGCGCCCAAGCCGAGCCCATCAGCAACAAAGAGCAAGCCGTAGCCCGCGTGTCTGCCTCCGTTGCCCGCCACCGGCTAACCAGCCTGAAACCGGAATGCCTGCTGTTCATCACCACCGAAACCGCCAACAACTACACCGTGGACGTGCACGAAAAACACGATGCCCGCTGCGGCGGCGATCCGCACACCGCCCCCCGCCTGTTCGGCTACGAAGTGGACAAAGCCAGCGGCCGTATGCAAATTGACGACCCCATGAGCGGCGAAACCCGCCCCATTAACTAACCCATTGCAGGCTACCTGAAATCTGCTCTCTCTTTTTCAGGTAGCCTTTATTTAGGCAATCACCATGCGCCTGTGGCACCAAGCCCTTATCCCCCAACTCCCCCGCGCCCAACTGCTCGGCCAACACCGCGAATGCGCCGCCTTGCGCGGCAACGGCTGGGGCCGGCCGCACGCCACCGTAAACTACGTCTTCGCCCGCAGCCCTTATCTGCTCTACGCCTACCACGTCCTCATCATGGACGAAATGCAGCGGCGCGGCTACCGGCCTGATCCCGCGTGGCGCGATAAAAACCATCGCGGCAACACCTGCCCGCCCTATCCCGATTTATTGGAAGAGCCTGTCGGCAGCCCGATTTATGCCGAACACGATGATGATTACCTTGCCGAATGCTTGGCGAATCTGCGCAGTAAAGGTATAGCCATCTGAACAGCTGCTTAACCCACCCATTTTTAGCTTCGCAGAAACTTTGCTACGCTTACTTTAGCTTCGCAAAAATCCTGCTCTTGCTCATTTTAGCTTCGCAGAAACTCGCTTCGCTCATTTTCAGGTAGCCTCATATGAAAACCTTAGCCGACCTCATTAATACCGCCGACCCTGCATGGCCGCTGATTCAAGAATGGCTTGCCGAAGCCGCCAATCCGGTGGAAATCCTGCCGCGCGACCCGGCCGCCGCAGAAGCCGAACTGGTGAAAACCCAAGTAAGCACCCGCTCGGTGATGGGCGCGGTGGTGTATGAAACCGGCGGCATCCTCATCGACCACGGCTGGTTGCGCATCCTGGGCTCGGGCAGCCCCCGCCTGCCGCGCGGCCTCGGCAGCTGGAATCTCGGCCGCACCCAAGCCGAACCTGCCGCTCCCGCGCCTTATTACCTGGTTGCAGACGATGCCGCCGGCGGCTACTTTGCCCTCAACGGCGGCGGCTTGGATGGCACACCCGGCAATGTGTTCTACCTGCCGCCCGACACCCTTGAATGGGAAGACTGCGAACTGGGCTACACCGACTTCCTCAACTGGGCGTTTAGCGGCGATTTGGCACTGTTCTACGAAAACGTGCGTTGGATGGGCTGGCAAGAAGAAGTGGCCGCATTGGGCGGCGACAGCGTTTACCACTTCTTCCCGCCGCTGTGGACGGAGGAAAGTGCAGATATCGAACAAACCAGCCGCCGCGTTATCCCGATTGCCGAACACTACGCCGCCACGCTGGATATTTTGCGGCAACTTGCCAAATAGGATGCCGCTTCACTTTTCAGGTAGCCCTAAACCATGATTACCGACACCATCGCCCATGCATCCCGCTACGCCGCGCTGCACCCCGACTTTGCCGAAGCCTTCCGCCTGCTGCAAAGCCTGGATTTAGCCGCCCTACCCGACGGCCAAGTGCCGTGCGGCAACCCGAATATCCGCCTCTTTATCCAAACCGAAACCCTGCGCGCACGCGAAGCCGCGCTGCCCGAAGCGCATTTGAACCACATCGATATCCAAGTGCCGTTAAGCGGCAGGGAAACCTACGGCTGGATCGACCGCAGCCGCCTGCAAAACGGCCAAGGCTATAACGAAAAGCGCGACATCGAATTTTTCCGCTGCACGCCGGAAACATGGTTTGATTTGGAAACAGGCGAATTTGCCCTCTTCTTCCCCAACGACGGCCACGCCCCGCTTGTGGGCACGCCCGGGCAAACCATCCGCAAAGCGGTGTTTAAAATCCGCAGCGCAGATTGCCGCATCGCGTGAATTTTTCAGGTAGCCTTTATGGCTCCCGCTATCAAACACCATAATAAAATTAAATCACGCGCATCCCATTTTGGCGAAACTCGCCTGGCTCGTTTTCAGGTAGCCTGCCGGCTGCTCTGAGCAGTATTTCAAAAACAAAGGAATCGGAAAATGTCTTTCTTCAGCAAGCTTTTCGGCCGTGCGCCGAAAACAATGGATTGGCGGCAGTTTATCCAACACTTTGCCGAGCACATCCGCCGCGATTGTGCCGTGGATGCGCAAATCGAATGGGGCGAAAGCCTTGAAGACACCGTGTTGCAGGTAGGCGAAGGCAAGCTTTATCTGGGCAACCACTACGCCCGCTATCTGCAATCCCCGGCCGATTTAGACGTCCTCCTCGCCGCCAACGCTGCCATGGTGCGGCAAATAATGGCCGAGCGGCCGCCAGCCCGTGCCGAGCAGCTATTCCCCGTGATTCAAAACGGCCTCTGGCTCGAACACCTGCGGCAGATGACCCAAGTATCCGGCACCGAGCCCGAAGAATCCGTTATCTACCGCCCGATTGCCGGCGATTTGGTGCTGCTCTATATGCTCGACACCGGCGAAGCCATGCGTTCTTTCAGCCGCGAAGACGCCGTTGCCGCCGGCCTGGCCGACGATGCCGCGCTGCACCACACCGCCCTCGCCAATCTGCGCCAATATATGCAAGGCAAAATACAGATTGAGCACATAGAAGAAAGCAGCCTCACCCAAATCCTGCTCGACAGCAACTACGACGCCTCCCTTATCCTGCTTTTAAACGAAATCCTGCCGAGCGACCCCGTGCTGCCCGCCAACCCCGTGCTGGCTATTCCCGCGCGCAACGTGCTGATTTTGTGCAACCCCTCCGACGAACGCGCCATCGCCACCCTGAAGGTTGCCGCCGCACAGATCGCCGAAGAAGGCCCCTACACCATTTCCACCCTGCTCTACCAATACCACAACGGCGAAATCAGCCTGTTTCA
>CAUUTP010000128.1:0-3858 GCA_963548155.1 uncultured Eikenella sp. | reverse complement strand
GATGCCGAAGCTGCGTTTGAAGTAGGTTGTGTCCATGATGACGTTGGCTTTGGATAGTGTGGCAAATTGTGCTTTGGGTATCTACTTAATAACGCACAGGCATACAAAAGGCTACCTGAAATCTGCAAACCATTTCAGGTAGCCTTCATCACACTCTGCCTGCCCTACGTGCCATTTCGCCCAAGGCAGGCAGGCGGCAGGATTAGCCGTGCAGGGCGCGCTTGTCGGCGGCCAGGGCGGCTTCGTGCACCACTTCCGACAGGGTCGGGTGGGCGTGGACGATGCGGGCGATGTCTTCGCTGCTGGCGCAGAATTCCATGCCCACCACGCCTTCGCTAATCAGCTCGCTCACCATCGGGCCGATCATGTGCACGCCCAAGATGCGGTCGGTTTTGGCATCGGCCAACACTTTAACCGTACCTTTGGCTTTGCCCAAGCCCATGGCGCGGCCGTTGGCGGCAAAGCCGGACGTGCCTTTTTTGTAGTCCACGCCTTCGGCTTTGAGCTGCTCTTCGGTTTTGCCCACCCAAGCGATTTCGGGGTCGGTGTAGATGACCCACGGGATGGTGTTGAAATCGAGGTGCGGTTTCTGGCCGGCAATGCGTTCGGCCACGGCCACGCCTTCGTCGCTAGCTTTATGTGCCAGCATCGGGCCGCGCACCACGTCGCCGATGGCCCATACGTTGGGCAGGTTGGTGCGGCATTCGCCATCCACCACGATGAAGCCGCGCTCGTCTTTTTGCAGGCCGACCGCTTCGGCATTCAGGCCGTGGGTGTTGGGCACGCGGCCGATGGCCACGATGAGTTTATCGAACTCGGCAGTTTGCGCTTCACCTTTGGCATTGTTGTATTCCACCACCACTTTGCTGCCGCTGGTGATTTTGTTCAGTTTCACGCCCAGCTGGATGTTCAAGCCTTGCTCGCGGGTGAAGTATTTGAACGCTTCTTTGGCAATCTGCTGGTCGGCGGCGCCGAGGAACACGGGGGAGGCTTCCAAAATGGTAACTTCCGCGCCCACGCGTTTCCACACCGAGCCCATTTCCAAACCGATGACGCCTGCGCCGATAACGCCGAGCTTGGCCGGCACTTGGGTCAGATTCAACGCGCCTTCGTTATCCAGCACGTTCACGTTGTCGATATCCACCAGGGGCAGCGCGCGCGGGGTGGAGCCGGTGGCCACGATGATGTGTTTGCCTTCAACCGTGGTTTTTTCGCCTTTGTTATCCACTTCCAGTTGCCAGAAATCGCCGTTTTTGCCCACGAAGGAGGCCGTACCGAACAGGCTGGTTACTTTGTTTTTCTGAAATAGGAATTTAATCCCGCCGGTGAGCTTGGTGACGATGCCGTCTTTGCGCTCGATCATCTTGGCGGCGTCAAACTGCACATTGCCCACGGTGATGCCGTGTTCGGCAAAGTCGTGCTGCGCGGCATGGAAATGCTCGGACGATTGCAACAGGGCTTTGGAAGGGATGCAGCCCACATTCAGGCAGGTGCCGCCCAAAGCGGGGGCATCGCCGGCCTTGTTCACGCCGGCATCAATACAGGCGGTTTTGAAACCCAGCTGTGCGGCGCGGATGGCGGCAACATAACCGCCGGGGCCGGCGCCGATTACCACTACGTCGAATTGAGACATTTGAAGCTCCTTTATGTGTGAAAAGCGGGGGTGGGGAAAGAATCAGCCGCTTAGCATGGGAACGTTGGCATCACTCCGTGTTAAGCGGCTGTAAGATCATAAAATTACTTAGGTGCGGAAGCGGATTGCCCGCCGCCATCCTTCAAGGCTCCGTGTCGATTTGCATATTCCTGCAGATCGGTCATGGCCGCCTGCACAGCTTCCAAATCCGCCCGAACGGCAGGCAGTTCAGTAGGTTTGCCTTGTTTGTCCCAGGCGGACATCATAGGATCTCCTTCACCATTAGCATTATGGATGGCACTGAATAGAATGCTGCCGCTGCCCGGGTAGTAGGTGCTGAGGATAACGTGCTGTTTGTCGGCAGCAGGGCGCACCCACATCATCGGTTTGCCGTCGTTATAGAAGAATACAACTTCGCCTTCCAACTCAGAATCGCTGTCGCGGCCTTGGATAACCAGGCGGCCGTCGCGGTATAAGCTCATCCAACCGTCCAGTTTACCTTGGGTGAATTTGCCGGCGGAAGATACTGTGCCGTCCTCCTCTTTCCACACTACCAGGCTGTCGTTCACATCAGTGGAGAAATTTTTCGGATTGCCATCTTTAGAGAGAATGGCGGGCAGAATCTGCGGTTTGCCGCTGTCTTGGTAGAAGTCCTGCACCACTAGGCGGCCATCGGGCATGGTACCCAACACTTCGCGATAATAGCCGCCGGGGCTGGGTTTATCGGTGGGTTGGGAGTCTTTGTCAAAATAAACCACCTGCTTCTCAGCTGCCGGCTGATAGCCTTCCACGGCTTTGGCGGCAGCCGCTTCAAGCTCTGTTGCATCGGCAGGCAGGGCCATAGCAGGCGCCTGTTGGCCTTCGGCTTGGCCGGCAGCGGAGTTGGAAGCAGCCGGCGGCGCAGATGCTGCATTGTTTTGGCTGTTGTTTTGATTGGGATTACAAGCGGCCAGCAATAGCGCCGCAGCCACAGTGGCGAAGAGTTTGTTCATAGAGTTCCCCATTGGAATTGGTGAGCATCTGCGCGATTGGCAGATTGATGCAATTCTATAGCCAAACTCATTATTTTTCCATACGGGATGCTGCCCGCAGCACCATAGCAAAAGGCTACCTGAAAACTTTCAGGTAGCCTTTAGATGGATTACACCGGCCTTAGCGCAAGTGTTTGCTCATCAGATAATTCACACGTTGGAGGCCTTCACGCAGTTGGGTTTGCACCTCTTCTGCCGTGGCGCTGCTGCCGTCTTCCTTCCAGAATTCGGTTTTAACCGCATCCTCTTTGCCCACGCTTTGCATCAGCTTGTTACCGTTGGCGTAGTAGTAGGTGCGAATCAGGCCATTTTCGGTGTGGTTGTCGATTAGCTCAAACATCGGTTTGCCGTTTTCGTAGAACCCTCTCATTTCAAAGGGCATGTCTTTCACATCCGGCTCGCCCGCAATGCTCAGCACCAGCTGGCCGTTTTCGGCATACATGCCGGCACGTTGCGATTTGCCGTCATGGATTTCGGCAAAATTAGTGAGGCGGCCTTCGGGGGTGTACCACACCACCAAGCCTTCAATCACGTCGGAACTGAAGTTTTTCAGCTCGCTGTCTTTGCCGATGATAACGGGGTTAATCTGCTTGGTGCGGCTATCTTGGTAGAAATCCTGCACCACGGCGCGGCCGTCGGCAGTGCGGCCGATCAGCACGCGGTAGTAACCGCCTTTCATCGGGCGGTCGGCAGCATCGCCGTCGGCATCGTAGTAGGCAATGATATTTTCTTGCGCTTCACGCTGGCGCACGGCGGCAGCGGCCTGCTCGGTGCGGGCGGAAAGCTGGTCGGCACGGGCGGGGAAAGCATTGCCGCTGCCGGTGGCGGCGCAGGCACCAAGCAAGGCAGATAACACGGCGGCGGTGAGGATATTTTTCAGCATAATGGGTTTACTCCTAAATAAAAACGCTGGGTGGCGCGCAGTCTACACCAAAAGATAAACGGCGTGTTTACATGAGAATATTGTAGCTTGTTTTATATAAATATTTTTAAGCAACTACGATTAATTTCGTTGAAATTTTGGTTTTCAGGTAGCCTTTCTTCGTTTGAGGCTACCTGAAAAGATTGAGTTTGGGCGCGCACCGCGTACCACAACGCCGCCATATGCTTACACGCACCGCCATAAGGACAATCGCAGCCCCCGTCCGGATACTGATGATTTTTTCAGTTTCTCTGCCGTATATGACCTGGATT
>CAUUTP010000127.1:0-3944 GCA_963548155.1 uncultured Eikenella sp. | reverse complement strand
AATAGTACGGCAAGGCGAGCCAACGCTGTACTGGTTTAAATTTAATTCACTATACTAACCGAATAAGCACACGCCATGACTCTTTCCCAGCTCCTGATCGAACCCTTTGCCGACGATTTTATGCGCTATGCCCTTGCCTCCGTGCTGTTTCTGGCCGTGGGCGCGGCGCCGGTGGGCGTGTTTTTGGTGATGCGGCGCATGAGCCTGGTGGGCGATGCGCTCGGCCACGCAGTGCTGCCCGGCGCGGCGGCGGGCTATATTGCCGCCGGTTCGCTCAGCCTGCCCGCCATGAGCCTGGGCGGTTTTGCCGCCGGGCTGGCGATGGCGCTGCTCGCCGGCTTGGTGAGCCGCCACACCAATTTGAAGGAAGACGCAAATTTTGCCGCGTTTTATCTGGCCAGCCTGGCCTTGGGCGTGGTGCTGGTGAGCAGCTACGGCAGCAATGTGGATTTGCTGCATCTCTTGTTTGGTTCGGTGCTGGCGGTGGATACGCCTTCGCTGATTTTGGTGCTGTGCGTGAGCGCGGTATCGGTGTTGGCGCTGGCGCTGATCTACCGCCCGCTGATGCTGGAGAGCATCGATCCGCTGTTTCTGCGCGCGGTAAACGGGCGCGGCGGGCTGTGGCATGTGCTGTTTCTGATGCTGGTGGTGCTGAATTTGGTGGCCGGCTTTCAGGCTATCGGCACACTGATGTCGGTGGGCGTGATGATGCTGCCGGCGATTACCGCGCGGCTGTGGTCGCGCAGCATGGGCGGGCTGATTGCACTCGCGGTGCTGATTGCACTCGCCTGCAGCTTCTGCGGCCTGCTGTTTTCCTACCATGTGGATATCCCTTCCGGCCCGGCGATTATTTTGTGCCTGGGCGGCGTGTATGCCGTGTCGCTGTTTATCGGGCGCGAGGGCGGGATGCTGCCTAAATGGTGGCGCGGCAGGCATTTGCGGGCGTAGCTGCTAGCAGCTAGCAGCTTGAAGGCTGCCTGAAAATGCTCTGCGAAACTAAACCTTTAGTTCAGATAGTTTTAGCAGCGATATTTTGGATTTCGAGACAAATTATTTTTCAGGTAGCCTCACCATTCCATTTTGTTCACCTTTGCGCCTCATGCCGGCGCGGGGCACTTTCTTTCTTTGCTTCGCCAAAGAAAGAAAGCAAAGAAAGGCGACTGCGGGCACAGGTTTGGCTTTGCCAAACTTCCCTCACTTCGCACGATTTTTCGGGCGGGCTCGCAACTTGCAGCTGCGCCGCTTCGGGCATGCAAGCCCTTATTCCCCAAAAAACCGCGCTCCGTTCGGCTGTGCCAGCAGGGGGCGCTGCATTGTACGTTTGTGGTGAATTTTCTGTTTTGAAATTCGCACATTAGTAAAAAGGCTACCTGAAATCTTTCAGGTAGCCCCACGGACGAGCCGGAAGGCTCACATGACAAACAAACATAAGGAGTAAAAGATGAATTTGAAACATTGGAAACTCGGCCTGATTGCCGCGCTGTTTTCCGGCAGCCTGTATGCCGCGCCGGTGGAAGTGGTGTCGAGCTTCAGCATTTTGGGCGATGTGGCCAAGCAGGTGGGCGGCGAGCGCGTGAACGTGAGCAACCTGGTCGGCCCCGACCAAGACGCGCATGCCTACAATCTTACCAGCCGCGATATGCAGCGCATCCGCAATGCCAAGCTGGTGTTGGTGAACGGTTTGGGCTTTGAGCAGGCTGCGGTGATGCGCGGCATCCGCCAAAGCGGCGTGCCGTTTGCCGAGGCCACTAAAAACATCCAGCCGATGAAGGCCGAAGACCACGACGATGATGATCACGACCATGACCACCACGGCCACGGTCATGACCACGGCCACCATCATCACGGCGAATTCGACCCGCACGTGTGGAACGACCCGGTGCTGATGAAAACCTACGCCCAAAACGTGGCCGACGCGCTGATTAAAGTCGATCCGCAAGGCCGCGCGTATTATCAGCAGCGCTTGAGCGGCTACCAAGCCCGCCTCGACGCCATGCACCAATGGGCGCAAACCCAATTCAACAGCGTGCCGCAGGCACGGCGCAAAGTGCTCACCGGGCACGATGCCTTCAACTACATGGGCAAACGCTACCGCATCGAATTCATCGCCCCGCAAGGCGTGAGCACCGAAGCCGAGCCTTCCGCCCGCCAGGTTTCCGCCCTCATCCGCCAAATCCGCAGCCAGGGCATCCGCGCCGCGTTTAGTGAAAACATCAAAGATTCGCGCATGGTGGAACGCATCTCGCGTGAAACCGGCATCCGTGTAAACGGCAAGCTCTATTCCGACGCTCTGAGCCGCGGCGCTTCCGCTGCCACTTATGAGCAGATGTTCCGCTACAACGTGAATGCGCTGGTGAATGCGATGAAGCAGTAATTATTTGAAAGCATAGTAAAGGCTACCTGAAAACCGATTTTTTGGTTTTCAGGTAGCCTTAGATTCGTGTGATGTAACCAACGCGACGATTTCCTACATATCAGAGAAGCGGAAATGCCATTGCATGGATATTTAGTGTGTATGCATGTGAATTTACTTGTCTATTTGTTTTCATTATAATTGATTGTGCATGGGTTGCCATGTTTATATTTTCAGATCATCAGTTTAGTCTGAGAAATGTTTACTTAATCTATTTTTATAATTCTTGAGGATTCATTATGTCTCATAAACCTCTGCTTGTTGCTGTTTTGTGTACCTTTGCTCTAGTAGGCTGCAAGAAAAAATCTGATACCCAACCTCCTGCCTCCCAGTCTGTACCCGTGCCTGCTACCACGCCCGCGCCTACCACTAATCCGAAACCGATATCCACACCGGCACCGACACCCACACCTACCACTAATCCGAAACCGATATCCACACCGGCACCGACACCCACACCCACGCCGACACCTGCTGATGCTGCTGCCAATATTCCTGCACCGACGGGTTGGAGGTATTATGGTGGAGATGAGTTCAATGGCAATCAGCTAGATAGCAACAAATGGTTTGCTTATGGCTCACCTAAAGGTGTATCTAAAACCTATTATGCAAAATTTGGCCAACCACAAGGGATGATTCAGACTTACCGCCCTGAACAGATTACCGTGTCAAACGGTAGCTTGAAGCTGGTATCTGTACCGCGTACAGACGGTGAACAAACCAACGGATATCTTGGTTGGTGGTCTGGTGCGTTCACATCCCGTGATGCCGATGTATATTACCCCTTGTATCTGCGTGTAGATGTTCGGGCGAAAGCTGCCAATGACGTAGGCTTGTGGCATGGTTTGTGGCTCACATCTTATGAAGGTGCAAGCGTGGCAGAGTTGGATATGTATGAATTGTTTGCTGAAGCTAATGGCAAAGACCAGGCCACACAAAGTAATCACTTCTGGGATAATAAATTGGGTCAGGTACGGAAAAATGTGCCTGAACGCAACCATACGGTTCATGTAAGCAATATTTCTGGGACATATCATGTGTATAGCCTTATAGTTGAACCTGCTCCTACGCCCGATGAAGCCATCATTACGTTTATGATTGACGGTGTAGTAACCAAAACATTCCGAACCGACGCAAATGGTGCAGGCTTGTACAACAGGTTCATTACTGATGCAAAAGTGCAAGGCCGTACCCATCGGGCATGGAACATCATGTATACAGGCGGTGTGGGCGGCAGTTTGGGAGGCGTGGGTTATCCTGCTGCTGACTTGCGTTTTGCTCAGACTGAGATTGACTATATTCGCGTGTTTGTGAAAGACGATGCCAATTAAAGAGGCTATAACAGGCTTGCAATATAGTGATTAGCACTTATGATGAATATGCCGTTCTATCCTAATAGAGGAGAAGCGGACTGCTAATCATTTAAATATTTTAGGCTACCTGGAAGGGGCTTCCCACCTTCAGGTAGCCTAAAGTAGGGGCTGTACTAGATTAGCCCTAAATTCCACACCAATCCCGCAAGATTTTTAGC
>CAUUTP010000126.1:0-3959 GCA_963548155.1 uncultured Eikenella sp. | reverse complement strand
TCAAAATAACGGATGGCACGCTCCGGCGGCAGGCCGAAGGCATAGGCCAAATCCACTTGATTAGCGCCCACCGATCTGCCCCCACAAGTCCGCCACAAACAGCACGCGCCCCAGCGCCTCTTGCAGCTGTGCCGTGTCCAGCTGCGGATAAACGGCCAGCAGGCGCTCGGCCGCCTCTTCATAGTTGCCGCCTTCGGCGATGGCTTGGCCAAGCTGCGTAATCAGCGGCTCGAGCAGCACGGGCAGCTCGGTATTTTTCAGGTAGCCTGCAATACCGTCGTCCAACGCCAGCTGGTCGGGATAGATGATTTCGCCCTGCCGTGACAAGGCTACCTGCCGGTAGCGGCTGGCCTGCGCCTGCCGTAGTTCCGGCTGGACACCACGCATGGCCAGCATGGCTTGGTCGTCTGCCGCCTGCGGGATGGCCAGCTTTTCATGCGCCCATTCCAGCGGGATTTTCATGCCGAGCTGCACCAATTCGGGCAGTGCCTCGGCATACAGCTTCATGTCTTCCGGCTGGCGGGTGTCAAACTCAAAATAGGGGATGTTGTTGGGGTCGGTGATGCCCTTATTGAGATACAGCAGCGGCGCAATCAGCTGCCGGGTCAGCGTGGCCGCCAGCTGCTTGGCGTCAGACGCCAGCAAGTCGTGCCGCACCTCGTTGTGGATTTGCCCCAGCGCGTTGGTGCTGGTTTTGCCGTCCGCCTGCGTGGTCAGCGTGCCGCCCAAGATGATTTTGGATTGGGTGCGCTCGCACCAGTCCACCATGCTCATAAAGGTGTCGCCGCTGCCGCTGGCCGCATCCAACAACTCCAGCATCATGGTTTCCGGGATGATGCCGGCCGCATTGTGTCCGATGCCCACCAGTGCGTTGAGCAGGGTGGTTTTTTCTTTGTCTGACGCGCCGGCCGGGTATTTGCCCAGCCGCACCGGCAGGCCGTAAATTTCCAAAAATTCGGCCAAGTCGCGTACCGAGTAGTTTTTAAACAGATACGGCCACGCTAATGACCGCATCAGCCCGCCGCGCGCCAAGAAGCCGCTGCGTGCTTGGTGTGTGTGCACAATCCAGCCCAGCGGCCACAAATCCTGCGGCTCCTGTCCGCTCACACCCAGCAGCTTGAGCTGGTTGTGCTTCAGGGTAAACCAACCCTGCGGGCGGTGGGTAAACTTGGCCGGCAGCCATAAGCCGTCCACCTGCTGCCAGCTGATTTCCACCGCCGCAAAGCCGTGGCCGAGCGCATCCAGCAGGTCAAACAGCAGCGCCTCAAAGTCCGGCAGGCCGTAGAGCCAGCCCGCCACCTCTTCCGCCAGCTGCCGCCCGGCCTCATCGGCATTTTTCGGAGCGGATATCCGCCAATCCAAGCCGGTTAAAGCACGTTTGCGCTTGCTCATCTCGGTAAAGATGTGGCCGTCTTTTTCCTCCATATCGGCAAACAATTCCGACTGCGCCGTGATGTCGCCGTCTTCCGCCCCTTCTAAAATCTGGTGCAGTTTCTGCGGCGTCAGCCCCTTGCTCGGATGCTCGCCGATGGTGCCGCGGGCTTTGGCCAGCTGCGCGGTCTGCTCGCCCTTGCGCGGTGCTTTCGGCTCAGGATCGGTGTTGCCTGTAATAGCGGATAAAATGGCGGTAAAACGGGATTTGATAGACATAATTAAGCGGCAAGATGCAGTTAATCTTGCCGCTATTGTCAGATGTCAGGCCGTCTGAAACAGGTTGAGCCACTTCAGCCGGCCACAACAAAGCCCCTTGCGGGGCTGGGTATCACATAAACTTAATCAGGATGGCAGTGGCGGTGGCAATGGCCGATACCAAAGCGGTGGCGACCATCAAGGGATACCACCTGGCCTCTTGGGTGATTTTGGCAGCTTCCGCCATGATTTTAGCGATTTCCGCATCCACTTTTCTCAGTTCAGCCTGTTTCATCTCAGTCTCAAGTAAATTTCTCATTTTCATATCCTTTCTGGATTCTCGGGCTTGCTCCATGCTTCCCGATTGAGGGTTATTATACGCGTTATTCACGCGTAGTCAAGCATTTTCTGCAAAAATTTTCTGAAGCTCCAACCATTGCCGGTGCGGCATATCCGCATGGGTGGCCTTATCAATATCGGCTTCCCACTGCTGCACCGTGCGCAAGGCCACGCCGAGCAGCTTGCCCAGCTCGGTTTGAGTGAGATGGCGCCGTTTGCGCAAATGGCGCAGGTTGGCCGGCGTGTAACCAGTTTCGGGGTAACCGTCCATCATCCCACCTCAACCACTTCCGCGCCCAAGGCCGCAGCGGCAGCGGCCACGGACATGCGAAACTTGCGACGCACAACATCGGCATCTTCCGGTAGATTGCAGCTTACTATCGGCTTTTCGCCGGCTCGTATGCGTTGTGCGACCAACTCAACTTCTGCCTGCCAGCGGTTTATCCATTGCTGCAAATTATCGGCCACCGGCTGCGGGATAGGCGATTCGCCCGCTTCCCACCGGTTCCACGCGCGTTCTGACACTCCATCCGGCCGCTCGGCTGTCTTGGCAACGTTTTTGGCTGCCTCGAGCACGGTTAAAAACAGCAGGCGGCGGTACAGCCCAAAGGTTTTATGATCCATTTATCCTCCTACATTGCGGTATTCCGGCGCCAATTTTGCGCCAGTGCTGGATTTCGCGGGCATACCACACCATCAGGCGGCGTCGTTCGTCCAGCAGGTAAGCCTTATTGTACACCCCGCGCACGCCGGGAATAACGTGCGCCAGTTGCAGCTCGATGGCGTCCACCGACCAGCGGCCGCTCTCGTGCGCATGGGTACTAAACACTTTGCGCAGGCCGTGGATAGTCATCCGACCACGCCAACCGGCCTGCGTGATGACGTGCAGCGGGCGGTGGCCGCCGATACCGCCGAACAGCAGGCTGCTACTGATGCCGCTGCGTTTGCGCTCGGCCAGCCATGCCTGCAGCAAGCGACACACCGGCGGAGCCAGCGGCACAACGTGCGGCCGCCGCATTTTCATGCGTTCGGCGGGGATAGTCCACACTCTGCGCTCAAAATCAAACTCGTCCACGGCGGCATTAACCGCCTCGCCACGGCGCACGGCGGTATAAGCGATGAGCCAAAAGGCGGTTACTGCCGCCAAATCAAGGCTGACATGGGTGTCCACTGCCGCCAAAAACTCCGGCATATCCTGCGGCGGGATAAAGCTAAAGCCCTTGTAGGTATAGGGTTTGAGCGCAATGCCCAGCCCCTCGGCGGGATTGTAGCGGCACCAGCCCTGCACCTTGGCATAACGGTACACCCCGGATACCACCTGCAACAGCCGCCGTGCCTGCGACGGCGCGCCTTGCTCGTAGGTTTGGATGCAGTGGATGATTTGCGTGGGCGTGATGCGGTGGATGCGCTGTTGCCCGATAAACGGATACACATACCGCTCCATTCGGTAGCGGGTGTATTTTTGCATTTCCGGGCAACATTCGGCGAGGCTGACGGATAGGTATTCATCGGCTGCCGCCTTAAATCGCGGCGGCCGGGACAGCCAATTACCAAACCAGCTCATGGTTGCTCCTTAAGGAGGGGCGGGTCTGCTTTATGCTCCCCGCCGGGTGGATGGTTTATTGCTCGCGCCAAGCCTGCATGGCGGCGCGGTATTCGTCGATGGCGGCCTTTTGTTCGTCGGTCATGCTGTGTTTGGCGTCGTCCACGTAGTAGTTATAGCTGCCGGCCCGGCCGTAGATTTTGCCGTTCCACGGTTTGCCGCCCTCACGGCTACGGGCTGCATAATCCGCGCCGTGCCGTTCTTTCATAAAGTCAAAGCAGCCGTTGTATTTGGGTTTGCTGGCTTCTTTTTCGGCGATTTTTTGCCATTGGTGGCGCAGCATCGCCATATCCAGCACATTGCTGGCCGGTTGCTCCAAGCGGTAGCCGAGCGGGGCGATTTCTTGCATGACGGTTTCGACTTTTTCCATTAGTTCGGCTTCGGATTT
>CAUUTP010000125.1:0-4081 GCA_963548155.1 uncultured Eikenella sp. | reverse complement strand
TGCGCTATCTGGCCGCCGTTGAGGCCGCTTATCACGCAAAATTGCGCTGTGATGACGGCTTTACGTCTCTGATTACCAAAAACCCCGAACACCCCCATTGGCTGACGCTGCGCGGCGTTCCTGATGCGATTCGCGGCTATGACCTGCCCTACCTTGCCGAATTCGTGGATTTGGACAAGTTTAAGCCCTATGTCGGTAGAACCAATCCCGAAGCTATGGGACTGGGAAGAAACTGTACGGTGTTCAATGTCGTCAGCCGTTGGGCGTATCGGAATATCCGTGAATTCAAGTTTGAACGCGGCATTCGTGAATGGAAACGCGCGGTACTGCATCAGTGCCTTGATGTGAACAGTGGTTTCCCTTGCCCCATGATGTTGAAAGAGGTTCAGTGCATCGCCAAGTCTATCGGTAATTGGGTTTGGAACAGATTTGATATTGCGGCCAGTGATAGGCGGTTTGCAGCTTTGCAGGCGCATCGGAATAGTTTGAGAAAAAATCACAATAACCAATACGGTAATAAAATTATCAGATTGATAGATTGGGAAAAAAATGGCAAAACATCGAACTGATAAAAGACCTTTCACAGCAAGAGAACTAGCTGATAAGTTTAAATGCACCCCTCAAACCGTGAGAAATTTCTGGTCTCAATCCCGTGCCGACTACTTGGCAGAAAACAGCATCAGCCGCGATAAACCGTGGGAACACTTAGGCATCAGCCGCGCCACTTGGTATCGACGCGGGAAACCGATGCCGCCTGAAACCCTGACAACAGGAGAAAAATCATGAATACCGCCGTTTTAGACCCTCTGATTTACGAATTTGATACTGTCGCAGAAGCAGAAAGCTATGATGCTTGGTTTCGTGCCAAAGTTGAAAAATCCATCGCTGACCCTACACCGTCAATGCCGCATGATGAAGCTATGGCTTTCGTAGATGCCGAACTGGAACGCAGGAGGGCCGCCCGTGCTGCCCGTTGAGTGGAAACTGGCGGCTAGGCTGGATTTGATTGAAATCATTGACTACATCGCGCAGGAAAATCCGCAGGCTGCTGAAAAAATGAAGCGTCTGCTTGATGATACTGCCGAACGGCTCGGCGAAATGCCTTACATCAACCGGCGCGGCCGAGTAGCAGGTACACGGGAAAAGATAGCGCATAGAAACTACATCATCGTGTACCGCATAACCAGCGATAAAGTTGAAATTCTAAACATCGTGCATAGCCGTAAAAATTATCCGGACTAACCGCCCTTCCCCTCCAGCATCCGCCGCAGTTCTGCCAGTTTTTGGCGCGCTGCGGCGTTTTCTGTGCGTTTTAGGGCTTCGGGTAGGGTAACCCCTAACACCTTGGCAATATTGCTCGGATACGGCTTTCTCGCGCCCGAAATGCGGGCTTCTGCTTCGGCTACCGCTTCCGCTCCATACTGCTCAATCAGCCATGCTGCGGTGCGCTCGTCTCGCTCGTTTTCGATAATCACCGCTCTATCCCGCCTTTCCCCTGTGTTTTCCGTGCTTGTTGCCGCTCTTCATGTGGTTTGGCAATCTTCTCTACCCTCACCAGTTCTGCCGCTCCTGTGATGTAGGCGATGCGTTGGCCTATAGGGTCTGCTTTCTTGGCCGATAGCTCTTTCTCAATGCGCTCTGCGCTGCGTGTGGCCGCTAGGGTGGTGCTGCTCTGCTTGGCCTGTTCGTAAGGCTCTCGGAATGCTTCCAGCGGCCTCCGCGTGATTTCTTCGGCCAATTTGGCGGAGATTTGGCGATAGACTTCCTGATATTTGTCTGCCTCTCTCTCCAGCTTTTCGGAATATTCGGCCTGCATCTGCTCCCTACCCTGTTCCAATTTTTGTTTCTCTCTGTGGCGTATGTTGTAGGCATCCTGCATTTGCTGCTGGGTAGTATTTTCTTTTTTCAACATTGCGCCGATTGCACCTAGTCCGAACAGGCTGTTTTCTCTCCGTTCCTGTTCTGCGTGATAGGCACGGGCTATGTTTTGATTTTCTTTGTTCAATTTGGCTATAGCTTCGTCTGCCTGCCCGATGCGGTATCGCTGTTCGGTGTACCAATGTCCTTGTTCTAGTTGCTGCTCCACCTGCTTGCGGTTGCCTGCCAAAGTGGATGTTTGCTGGTACTCCTGCACCAGTTGGGCTGTCGGCAGTCCGACAAGCCGTTTTTCGGCTGCCGCTTTCCGTTCGGCGGCCTCTCTTGCTTTGGCCTCGGCCGATGCCTTCTTGACCTGTTCTGCCCGTTCTCTGCGTTGCTTCTGTATTTGTTCTTCCTGCCTTGCCTGTTGCTCTTTCTCGGCTCGGATGCTGTCTATTGCCTGCTGTGCTGCTCGGTCTGCGGCGGCCTTGCGGTGCATGGCCGCGCTTTCGCTGGGGGTCATCTTGGCGGCTGCTTGGCGGTCTATGCCCTGTTCGGCAAGGCTCTTCATGCTGATTTTGGCGCGGTGGTTGCGGCTGGCTTCCAGTAGGGTCGTTTTCGGCAGGTGTCGGTCTATATGGGCGTTGTGCAGCTTTTCCCAGCGTTCCCGTTGCGCGGTCAAGGCTGCTTTGCGTTCGGTCGGGGTTTCGCCGCTGCGGTGTTTCTTTGCCCCTCCCCGCTCGGGATATTTGGGGTTGTACCGTCTGAAATACTGCTCGGGGTCGCGCTCGATGCCGTCATTCATGCGCTCGCTGTACATCAGGTGTACGTGCGGCTGAGGCTTTCCATCTAGGGCGGTTTTGTTGTGAATTGCCCATGTGTAGGCGTGGCGGTCTCCCAACTCATGATGTACCCACTCGCGCACCAGTTCTGCGCGTTGCTCGGCAGTCAGCTCTCGGGGTAGGGCGATTTCATGTTCTCGGTAAACTGTGCCGTTTGCCCGCTCGTATTGGTCGGCGGCCTGCCAAAACGTCAGCGGGTTTTCTTCCGCCCATGCGGGCATGTTGCCGCTTTCCGTAGCTTCCAGCTTTTCCCCCTGCTCTAGTTTCTTGGCGTATTTTCCTGTACGGCTGATGTATTCGGCATGTGGTGTGCCTTTGCCTGCTTTTCCGACTTTGACCGATAAATGAGCGGTAGCCATTTATACACCTATTTTCTTTTCTGTTGATGGGGTTAAGGGGCTTGCCCCTTACGCACTGTTTCTACTCGAAGAGAGAAACGTCTAAGTGCGCCCTGTATAAATACAGGGAAGTTTTCTTCTGTTGATGATTCTGTCCGATTTTAGCAAATATTGCAAAATCCTCAAGCAGTCGATATTCTGTAATTTTTCTGTTGGAGCAAGAATATGGCCGTATTTTCTGAACGAATGACCGCGTTTGTTTCTTCGCGGATTAGCTACCTGAAAAATCTGAAAAGCCAAACAGAACAGCAGCAGATGTTTGTTGAACTGGGAAGGAAATTTTTAAATGGGGAAGAGTTGAGCGCATCGGAACTGCGCGGATTAAAAACATTGGCCACCGCTGAAAAAGCGGCAGAAAAAGCGGCGGAAGCCACAAGAGCCGCCCGCAAGCTGGTATCGGAAAAAAACGAGAAAGCCCGTAAGGAACGTACCCGAAATATGATAAACGCAGCCGGCCTGATGGGGCTGGCCGGGCTGCTGGATAAAAAGACGGGAAGGCCTCTTACCTCCCCTGCCCTTCTGCTGGGGGCATTGGTGGAGCTGGCCAACCGTAACCCTACGGACTTGGAAAAGCAAAGCTGGGAACAATCAGGGGCTGCACTACTGGAAAAGGCCAAGGCGGACAAAGACTGAATCCATAGGCCGCAGGAAGCGGCAAACACGCCGCCCTGCTGGTCGGCTTAGGTCGCGCTGCTGCGCTCCAAGCTCTACCGCTCCGCCTGCTGGCTTCGCTACGGGATGTTCTTTGAGAGATGTAAAACCCACCCCTCGGGCTGTTATCTGATTATGGTTATTTTGACATAGTTGTGTCACCCCCTCGGGCTGTTATCTGATTATGGTTGCATTGCTACTTGTATCATCTTAAAAACAAGCATACAATCTGCAAATCTTAGACAAAGCAAAACCCCCGCCTAACGCCAATCAGTCCGGGGGTTTCAGATACACCTATGAGCCAATTATACCAACCTGACCTGTTCTTGCAAG
>CAUUTP010000124.1:0-4154 GCA_963548155.1 uncultured Eikenella sp. | reverse complement strand
CGGCGGACACCGCCTATTTGGAGCGCCATTGCGCCATGTACCGCATTTGGCGCAAGAGTGCCGCCGCCGCGGCAGGCAGTATCCGTATCAGCGGCGCGCCTAATACCGTGCTGCCTGCCGGGCTGGTGGCTCAAGTTGGCGACACCGCCTACCAAACCACTGCTGCCGGCCAAACCGACGGCAGCGGGCAGGCTGTATTGGCTTGCCATTGCCTGAGCACCGGCGCGGCAGGAAACCAGCCTGACAACACCCCGGCCAAACTGCAAAGCCCGCCTGCCGGCATTGAGGCAGATGCCGTGCTCACCAGTATGGTGGGCGGCACCGATATCGAGAGCGATGCCGCGTTGTTAGACAGGCTGCTGTCGCGTTTGCGCCAGCCGCCCGCCGGCGGCAATGCCTACGATTATTACCGCTGGGCAATGGCCGTGCCGGGGGTGGAGGCGGCATTTGTGTATCCGCTGCGGCGCGGTTTGGGCACGGTGGACGTGGCCATCCTTACCGCATCCGGCCTGCCGTCGCCCGATGTGGTGCGTGCTGTGCAGCAATATATCGACGAGCGCCGCCCGGTTACCGCCAAAAACGTACAGGTGATGGCACCGCAACGCGTGCCGCTCAATGTATCGGTGCGCGTATCGCTGGCCGACGGCTACACCCTGCCTGCAGTCAAGGATGCCGCTGCCCGAGCCTTGTCGGCTTATTTTGCAACCATTAAGCCGGGCGACACCGTCTATAAAAGCCATATCGAGGCGCTGATTAGCGATACCCCGGGCGTGCGCGACCGCGTGCTCGACAGTCCGGCCGCCAACCAAAACGCCACCATCACCCCGCACATCCAATGGCTCGCCTTGGGCACGTTTGAGATGACCCTGTTATGACCTACGCCGACCTGCTCCCCCTCTACTATCCGCCCGTCAGCTACGACGTGCGCGCCACCGGGCAGGCCGCCGAGCGGCAGGCGGAAGCCGTCATATTCGACGGCGTGCAGGCACAGTCGGCACAGGTGCTGGCTGCCGCCTACGCCCCCACTGCCGGCGGCGACATCGCACGCTGGGAGCGCCTGCTCGGCATCAATCCGCCGCAGCCCGACAACTACGCCCGCCGCGTGGCCGACGTGCTGGCCAAACTCAATGAGACCGGCGGCCTGAGCATCCCGTATTTTATCGGTTTGGCCGCCGCCGCAGGCTACACCATCACCATCAGCGAGCCGCAGCCCTTCCGTGCCGGCGTAAACCGCGCCGGCGACCGCCTCGCCCGCGAAGACATCATGTGGGTATGGTGGGTGGACGTGGCCGCCCAATCACAAACCGTGTGGCGCTTTCGAGCAGGCAGCGGCACCGCCGGCAGCCGCTTGAGCCAATACAGCGATGCCGTGATCGAGAGCCTGTTCAACCGCCTCAAACCCGCCCACACCGCCATCCGATTTACCTACCGCTAAAGGACGATTTATGCACCCCATCGAAACCCCCGATAAGACCTTCCACGACGGCGACGGCGTGAGCGAACTCGGCACGATTCTGCCCGCGTGGTGGCTCAACCAAGTGCAATCCGAGCTGCTGGCCGTGCTGACTGCAGGCGGTATCCAGCCGGATAAAGCCAAACCCAACCAAGTGGTCGAGGCTTTGCGCAAAATCATCGACGAGCAAGCCAGCGGCAAAGGACTACCTGTAGGCGCGGTAGTGGGCTTTCCGCGCGCCATCAGCAATCCCGAAGGCTACCTGAAAGCCGACGGAGGCACCTTTGCCCAGGCTACCTATCCAGACCTGCACCGCGTATTGGGTAGCAATAAGCTGCCCAATCTCACGCGCTCCGATGTAGGTATGACCGCCTATTTTGCCTTTGACGACATCCCCGACGGCTGGATTAAGTACGACGAGATTGCTACCAAGGTAACGCAGTCTGCCTATCCCGAGCTATACCGCAAGCTGGTGGCGCAGTACGGCAGTATTGCCTCTGTGCCCAAGGCTGATGACCGCTTTATCCGCAATGCAGGCGCCGGCTTGGCTGTCGGCACACAGCAGGGCGACGCTATCCGGAATATCACCGGCGAAGCAAAGTTTGGTCACGACGGCGATACTACTTACGACCCAAATTCGGCGGCAAGTACATCGGCAATTTACTATCCGGATCGTAAATCACCAGACACCGTTAGTAATATGTCTGTAATTTCTAACGCGGCAAACAATTGGCGACCGTTGGTTTTTGATGCCTCCCGCGCTGTGCCAACAGCGGATGAAAACCGCCCTAAAGCCATCGCAATGGTGCTGTGCATCAAGGCTCAAAACAGCCTGGACGACGTGGTGATGTGGATTAAGGCGTTTGGCAAAGTAACCAACGCCGGTGTGTTGGATGCCTCCACGCTGGCTGCCGGACTGCAAAACAAATCCGACAAAGGGCACACCCACCGCGCCGCCGAAATCAACGACTTTGCCGAGGCGGTGGCCGCGCTCACCGTGCACCAAAAAATCGGCACGTTTGACATTTGCAAGCTGCCGGATGGCACACAAATCGAATCCGGCACGGTGCGCATCCAAAACCACAATAACAACCCGACAGCCCGCGTGCTGACGTGGCCGCTGGCCTTTGTCGCCGCGCCGGTGGTGGTCGCCACCATGTCTGCCCCGGAGGGCAACGTGCGCGATATTTGGGTAACCATTGACAACAGGCAGAGCAACCAGTCGGCCGTGCACTACTGGTTGCACGAGCCGGTCTATAACACCCCGGATGTGACGGTTAATTTTGTGGCCATCGGGCGTTGGAAATAGGAGCAGATGATGACTGTGTATTACTACCAAAACGGATTTTTGCACACCGACGGCACGCCGCCGGAAGGCGCGGTCGCTCTCACCGACACTGAGCATGAGGTGCTGGTCGTCGGGCAATGTACCGGGCAAATCGTGATGCCGGGCAAAGACGGCAAGCCTGTATTGGCTGACCCCGCGCCCTGCCCATCCAGCACTTGGGACGGCGAGCAATGGCACATCGACCCGGAGTGTGCCGCCCGGCTCAAAGCCGAGCAACAGGAGGAGATGTGGGAGCGCATCAAGGCCAAGCGCTACGACAACCTGCGGCACGGGGTGTACGCCAAATCGGTTGGAAAGTGGTTTCAAACCGACGACGCCACCCGCCTGCAATATCTGGCGCTGGCGCTGGAAAGCGTAACTGGCGGTTTTAAAAAGCCCATCAACTGGAAAACGATGGATAACAGCTTTTTGATGCTCACCCCCGAGTTGCTACGAGAAATCATGCAGACCATGCACGATGATGAGGAGGCGGATTTTATTAATGCCGAGAAGCATAAAGCTGCCATGTTAAAGGCCGAAAATCCGCTGAAATACGACTACAGCGACGGCTGGACGGCAAACTTTGATGAGCAGGCTGCCGCCGAGCTGGAGGAGGCTGAAAAATGAGCCAGCGCCCAATTTATCTAGCCTTGTACAAAGGCCGCCGCGATGGCTCCGGCTGGCGCGTGTGGCCGGCGCGGTTTACCGACTGGCTCACGCGCAAACTGACCCGCGGCCAGTACAGCCATGCTGAGATTGTAGTCAGGCTACCTGAAACGGCGGAATACGAGTGCTACTCCGCCAGCATCCGCGATGGCGGGGTGCGCATGAAAACCATGCCGCTGCCTGCGGATAAGTGGGATTTAATCCCACTGGATGATGCCGTGCTGCACGCCCACACCGTCGGGCTGTATCTCCGTACGGCAGGGCAGGGCTATGACCTAATGGGCGCATTGGGTATCGCCTTCGGACTGCCGCAAAACCGTAAGCGCTGGTTTTGCAGCGAGTGGTGCGCCGCTGCATTAGGGCTGCCAGAGAGCTGGCGCTGGTCGCCCAACGACCTTGCCGCCATCGTGCCCGCTCTAAAAAGGCAGGCATGAAAAACCCCGCCACAAGGGCGGGGAGGAAAGAACTAAGACGGCGACACGGCGGGTGCGGTAACACCCGCCGCGACAGCCAAGCAGAACCAGCCTGCATTGACCCAAGGCCGCCACCCTCGAGGGCGCGCGGATTGTATCACGCAATGTAGGAAAAATAATGCAATACCGATGCAAAAGCTGCGGCAAATTACTGGCCGTTGGCAGCGGCACCGTGCAAATCAAGTGCCAACGCTGCAAAACAGTAAACCAATTCAGTTCTTTAACAACCCAGAGC
>CAUUTP010000123.1:0-4163 GCA_963548155.1 uncultured Eikenella sp. | reverse complement strand
GTTACTTACTGGCAAGGTTCTCTGAAATAGCACCTTTTTTGTTACTTATGCCGAGAATGATGATGCATACTTTATCTGTGATGTTGCTTTTGGTGATGGTGTCTTTAACGGTGAGCCTGGTGTGCTGGCTGGTTTTAGGTGTGTCTTTGCGGCGGGTGTTGGCGTTTTTATGTAACGACCAGCGCGATGAAGTGAAGGAAATCAGCGGTATTTTTTGGCAGCGGTTGTATTTGAGCCTAACCCTGTTTACGCCGCTGTTGTGCGTACTGCTATTTGCGCCGAATTTCGAGCGCAGTTTGGCGGATAACCTGCTTTACGCCCTGCGCTGGGCCGTGTTTGGCGGCGTGAGTTTGCTGCTGGTATTGGCCTATTTGGTACGCAAACAGATTCAGGTGCTGCAACGCAGCGGTTTTGAGGGTGTGCAAGCAGACAAACAGCCTGCGCAGTGCCGCTTGGAACATGAAGCTACGAATGGTTTGGAGCCTGTTGCTGCATGCGAGCCCGGCCATCAGGCTCAGCACTCATAGCCCTAGGATGCCATTGAGTGAGCAAAGGAAGTGGATTTTAGGCTACCTGAAAATGCAAACCTGAAGCACATGCGAAGGAGTACCAATATGAACATCCTCCTTTTCGGCGGCAACGGCTTTATTGGCAGCCGCGTTGCCAAAATCCTGCGCACGCACGGCCACACGCTGCGCACCCCATCACGCAGTGAGTTTGACTACTTGCAGCCAAACGAAGCTGCCGCCCGCAGCATTCTGAGCGGTGCCGATGCTGTGTTCAACTGCATCGGCGTGATGAGCCGTCATGAACGCGTGCTGGAAACCGTGCACCACCGCACGCCCGCGCTGCTGGCAAAAATCGCAGCGGAACAAGGCGTCCGGCATTGGGTGCAGCTTTCCGCTTTGGGCGCAGACCCGAAACACGCCGTGCATTTTGTCGGCAGCAAAGGGCGCGGCGACGAAGCCGTATGCCAAATTGGCACGGTACACGGCATGAGCGTGGCGGTGGCGCGGCCGTCTATTGTGTATGGTCGCGGCGGCGCGAGCTGCGAGCTGTTTATCCGCCTCGCCAACCTGCCTCTTATCGCTTTGCCCAACGGCGGCCGCTTCGATGTGCAGCCCGTCCATGTTGCCGATGTAGTACAGGGCTTGGCCAATTTATTAACCAGCAGCCTGCCGCACGGTACGGTGCTCAATATGACGGGCAGCCGCTCACTCACGCTGGAACAATACCTCAACATCCTGCGCCAAACCCTACACCGCAAACCAGCCCAGCACGTACTGCCGATACCGCTGCCACTACTGCGCCCGGTGCTGCCGCTGGCCAAACTGTTCAGTAACGGCATCGTCAGCCCGGATAGTTTTACCTTGCTGCAACAAGGCTCTTGCGCCGATAGCCAAGCCTTCGCCGAGCTGCTCGGCCGCCCGCCGTTGGCGGCAGAACAGTTTGCCGAGTATAAATAACCCGCTTCGCTCACTTTTAGGTAGCCTCAGGAGCAGCAACCATTACTGCGAACCAGGGAACAAAAAATGACGAAAATCCAAGCGCATATTTATAACGAATCGACATTTAAATCAGTGCAGTGCAAGCCAACGCAGAGCCGGTTTAAATGTGGCGCACTACTATTGCTGCTCACAAGCTTGCTCACCGCCTGCCAAGAGCCCGACCGAGGCCCCGAAAAACGGCCTGCGCCCATCGTCCCCACCCACTGGCGCGACGGCACGCCGATTGCCGCCGATTATCCGCGCGACCATTATGGTGTGCCTTATCGTATTGGCAATTTGGGCGGGCAGCCGGTTAATTTGCCGGTTCACAGCATGGAAACGCCGGTGGAATATGAAGATTCGCCCGGTTTCGACTGGCGCAAAGCCGAAAACTACAAACCGCCGGTGCGGACTTATAAGGACGTGATTGAAAGCTTTGGTTTTTTTATAGACTACACCGATGGCACGATATACGACAGCTGGCATCCCAATGGCAACAAATGGTATGAGGCAAGAAAGGTAGCGAGAACCTCATGGATACATGTAGGGGTCAGAAGCGGTTCAAGATATCCGAAACGTGAGCATATCTACGATATATATTTGGATGGCAATTTAAATGACTATGCCCGACCACCTCACTATATTCTGCTTGATGTTTATGCAAAAACAGGCGAAACCAAATTCGGCCTGGAGGTATATGCCAACCCCGGCATCAACCCGAAAAACGGAATTGCCTGGCGAAATAACCATGGAGCAAAAGATCTGTTTGTTCAACGCGATGCTGATGGGCATATTGTCAGCTATATCAAATGTTCCAATAATCCTGTGCCCAAACCGCCATGTGATCATCGGTTTCTGATGAAAGGCAATGATATGAAAGTGGCCATGCAACTTTTATATGACCGCCAAAACCTGTCGCATTGGCGGGAAATTGAGGCACAGGCGGAGAAAGCCGTACACAGCTTTATTGTCCGTCCGCCGTCTGAAGCCGTGCAACAGAAGTGGCGGGGCGGATAGCAGGCGTACCCCTTGTGCCTTGTTTTGGTTCACACGTGGCTGTTTGCTGCCGTAAGCCAAAGAGGCTACCTGAAAAGGGATTTCTACTTTTCAGGTAGCCTCTTAGCGTTTTCAGGTAGCCTCTTAGCGTTTTCAGGCAGCCTCAGAGAAGAGTAATAGGCAAACTATTTTATGCTGGCAATCTGTTCTTCCTTCGCAGGTGGTGGAGTGATTTGGCAGCGAAATCAGTGGCAGGTTTGCCTAGCTGGCAAGGATGGAAACCAGAGTCGGGAAGGTATGCAGGTATTTAGCCGCGCCGCCGTTGCAGCACCCATTTGATGTCGTCGCCCAGCTGTTCGATGCCCACGGTGTACCAATCGGGCTCGCGGCTGAGGGCGGCGGGGTTTTCAGGTAGCCTGAACAGGGTGGGTGATTGGGTGCCGCCGAGCAGTTTGGGCGCTTGGTAGCAGACGATTTCGTCCACCAAATCCTGCGCTAAAAACGCGCTGCCCAGTGTGGCGCCGGCTTCCAGCATTAGCTCGCCAATGCCGCGCGCGGCCAAATCGGCCAGCACGGCATTCAGGCTGAGGCGGCCTTGGGCATCAGCCTCCAAACGGCAGATTTCAGCCGCTCCGGCGGGTGCAGGGCGGTCGGACAAGGTGTAGATAAGTGTGGGGGCGCTGCCGTCGAGCAGATGGCTGCCGGCGGGTAGGCGCAGTCGGCTGTCGAGCAGCACGCGCAGCGGGGGGCGCAGGGTGGGGAAGTCGCGCACGGTGAGGCGCGGGTTGTCGGCCAGGGCGGTGCCGATGCCGGTGAGCACGGCGCAGCTTTCGGCGCGCTGGATTTGCACGTCGTGCCGCGCGGCTTCGCCGGTAATCCATTGGCTTTGGCCGTTGGCGAGCGCGGTTTTGCCGTCGAGGCTGGCGGCAGTTTTCAGCTTCACAAACGGGCGGCCGCGTTCGATGCGGGAGAGGAAGCCGCGGTTGAGCTGCCGCGCTTCGCGTTCCATCAGGCCACAGGCTACCTGAATGCCGGCGGCTTCAAGCATGGCCAGCCCTTTGCCCGCCACCAAGGGGTTGGGGTCTTGCATGGCGGCCACCACGCGGCGCACGCCGGCGCGGATCAGGACTTCGGCGCAGGGCGGAGTACGACCGTGGTGGGCGCAGGGCTCGAGGGTAACGTAGGCGGTGGCGCCTTGCGCGGCGCTGCCGGCCTGGCGCAGGGCGTGCACTTCGGCATGCGGCTCGCCGGCCTTGAGGTGGAAACCTTGGCCGACAACCTGCCCGCCCTGGGCAATCACACAGCCGACGCGCGGATTGGGCGAAGTGGAAAAACGGCCTTGCCGGGCAAGGGCAATGGCTTGCTGCATCAGGGCGTGGTCGGCGGGGGAGAATTGGGGCATTTTGAATAAGGGTCGGATAGGGGAACGGGGTAAATAAGGTTTTCAGGTAGCCTTTAAACGGCAAGAAAGGCTACCTGAAAACGAAGCAAAGCGAAGTTTCTGCGAAGCTAATAAAGATGCCGATGGTTTCAGGTAGCCTCACGGCTGAAACGGCAGGCCGAAGTGGCTGTAGCTGCGTTCGGTGGCGACGCGGCCGCGCGGGGTGCGCTGGAGGAAGCCTTGCTGGATGAGGTAGGGCTCGATCACGTCTTCGATGGTGTCGGGGCTTTCGCCGATGG
>CAUUTP010000122.1:0-4197 GCA_963548155.1 uncultured Eikenella sp. | reverse complement strand
GTTGGCCGAAGGCTGGACAGCCTCGCAGTTTTCCGCCGCCACGCTCTCGCTGGCCGCGCGTTTGCGTGCGCACAATGTGCAGGCAGCCGCGCTGTGGTTTGACGATGCGGCGCGGTTTGCTTCCGCGCTGCTGGCGGCGTGGCTGGCGGGGGCGGAGGTGTATCTGCCGCCGAATCTGGCGGAGGAAAACCGCCGCTGGGCGGAAGTGGGCGGGGCGGTGTGGCTGAGCGACGTGCCGGAAATTTCAGACGGCCTCTGGCTGTACGACGGGGCGGCGGAGCAGGCGGCCGCGCCGGCGGAAGCGTTGGAATGGCCGTCTGAAAACGTGCTGTATCTGAAAACTTCCGGCTCTTCGGGCGAGGCGAAAGTGGAAACCAAAACGCGCGCGCAGATGCTGGCCGAAGCGGCGACACTGGCCGAAAGGCTGCCTGAAAGCTGGCACGGCTTGGCTGCCGTGGGCAGCGTGAGCCCGCAGCATTTATACGGGCTGACTTTCCGCGTGTTCGTGTCGCTGGCGGCGGGCTGGGCAATCGGGCGGCGGCAGTGCGTGTATCCCGAATTGCTGCTGGCCGATTCGCGCCGCGAATGCGTGTGGATTGCCAGCCCTGCGTTGTTGAACCGTTTGGGCGAGGGGCGCGATTGGGCGCGGCTGCGGCAGAATGTGCGCGGCATCATCAGCGCAGGCGGGATGCTGCCGGAGGCCACCGCCGCGCTGCTGCAAGAGAAGCTGGGCTTTGCGCCGCACGATGTGTACGGCAGCACGGAAACCGGCGTGATCGCGCTGCGGCAGGGCGGCGAGTGGGAGCTGTTGCCCGAAGTAGAGGCTTCGGTAAACGCAGAAAACATTTTTCAGGTAGCCTCGCCGTGGAGCGGCGGGGTGCGGCAAACCGCCGATGCGGTGCGGCTGGACGGCCGACGGCTGGAGCTGCTCGGCCGCCAAGACCGCATCATCAAGCTGGAAGACAAGCGCGTGTCGCTGGCGCAGCTGGAGCACGATTTGCTCGCCCACGACTGGGTGGCCGACTCACATTGCGCCCGCCATCCGCAGCACGGCCGGATTGCCGCCTGGGCGGCACTTTCCGCCGAGGGCATTGCCGCGCTGCGCGAGCAGGGGCGCGCCGCCGTGGTGCAAACCCTGAAACAGCATCTGGCCAAAACGCAAGACACCGCCGCGCTGCCGCGCTATTGGCGTTTCGCCGCCGCCCTGCCGCGCAATCCGCAGGCGAAAATCCGCGAACAGGATTTTCAGACGGCCTTTACCGTGCCGCAAACCGCGCCGCAGTGGGCTTTGCTGCACGCAAACGAAGAAACGCGCGAATATGCGTTTGAAGGCACGGTGCCGCTGGATTTGGCTTATTTCGGCGGCCATTTCGCCGATTTCCCGCTGGTGCCCGGCGTGATCGAAGTGCAGTGGGCGATGGATTTGGCGGCGCAGTTCGACTGGGGCAGAAAAACGGTGCAACACATCGAAAACCTGAAATACCAGCACTTTGTGCGCCCGCACGACACCGTGCAGCTCACGCTGCGGCACGACGCGGCGAAAAACAAAATCCATTTCGCCATCAGGCAGGGCGACACGCCTTGCGCTTCGGGCAGGGTGGCGCTGCATGACTAGGCTCGCGTGGCTGTATGCCCTGCTGCTGGCCTTCGCCGCCGCATGGCTGGGCTGGGGGATAGCGCAGGGAGGCCGTCTGCAAACCGACCTCACCGCGCTTCTGCCCGCCGACGCGCAGGTAGACGCGGTGTGGCGCGCGGCAGACGAAGCGGGTGAAAAACAGCTCAACGGCCAAATCCTGCTCTTGGTGGGCAGCGAAGATGCCGACCGCGCCTTCGCCGCCGCCGAACAAGTGGCCGACCGCTGGCAGCAAAGCGGCCTATTCGCCGCGGTGGACAGCCGCTTAAACCCCGATTTGGCACAACTGCGGCAGG
This sequence comes from uncultured Eikenella sp., assembly GCA_963548155.1. GTDB lineage: Bacteria > Pseudomonadota > Gammaproteobacteria > Burkholderiales > Neisseriaceae > Eikenella. Next base: position 2,268 of record CAUUTP010000122.1, on the reverse strand, counting down.
AAATCGGCCGCCTCGGCGTGAACGCCCTGCCGCGCGAACAGCAGCAGCTGCTCTTGCACGACCCCGCCGCCTATTTCCAACAGCGCGCCGAAGACGCGGCCAACCCGTTTGCCGCGCAAATCGTGCCGCTGGAAGACGACTGGCTCGGCTTCGCCCGCTTCGTGCAGCAAAAACAGCCCTCCAGCCGCCTGCAATGGCACAGCGGCAACGGCATGATGTATAGCGAACAAGACGGCATCACTTGGGTGTGGCTGCGCGCCAGGCTACCTGAAAAAGCCGCCGCCGATCAGGCCGAACGCCTGCTGCCGCTCTTGGCCGACTCCCGCGCCCAAGCCGAGCGCGGCGGCTACCGCCTCTTGGCGGCGGGCGGCGCATTGTTTGCCGCCGAAGCCAAAACCCAATCCGAACGCGAAAGCGGCCTGATGTCCGCCATCGGCCTGTCGCTCACCTTCGCCCTGCTGCTGGCCGTGTTCCGCAGCCTGCGCGTGTTTGCGCTGGCGCTGCCGCTGGGCGCGGGCATGCTGCTCGGCGCGGCGGCGGTGGTGGGCGCGTTCGGGCAGATTCACATCCTCACCGTCGTGATCGGCACCAGCCTGGTGGGGATGCTGGTGGACTTCCCGCTGCACTGGCTCACGCCCTCGGTGTTTTCTCCCGACTGGGCGGCCAAAGAGGCCATGCGCCGCGTCCTGCCCGCCTTCCTCGCCGGACTGGGCATCACCGCCACCGGCTACCTGCTGCTCGCCTTCACCCCGCTGCCCGTGCTGCGCCAAACTGCCGTGTTTTCCGTGGCCGCGCTCGGCGGCGCGTTTGCCGCCACCGTGCTCCTGCTGCCGCCGCTGTTTCACGGCTACCACCCCCGCGCCGCTCGGTTTGCCGCCGCCATGCACAAACTCGCCGCCGCCCGCCTGCACTGGCTGCTCCTGCCCATCCTGCCGCTGGCCGCCGCAGGCTACCTGAAAACCGATTGGCGCGACGACATCCGCGACTGGGCGGCCTTATCGCCCCAACTCATCGCCGAAATGCGCCAAGTGGCCGACATCAGCGGCAACGACACCGGCGGCCGCAGCATCCTCGTGCAGGCCGACAACGCAGACGAACTCTTGCGCCGCAGCGCACAAGTGGAAGCCGCCCTGCAACCCTTGGCAAGCAAAGGCAAAATTGGTGGTATACAGTCGCTCAACCAATGGCTGCTGCCCGCCGAAGAGCAGCAAGCCCTGCTCGCCCAACTGCGCCGCCTGGCCGAACAGCCCGCCCCGTCGGCCGATCCCATGCTCCAGCTCGGCCTGAAGCCCGACACCATCCAAACCGCCCTGCAACAAGCCGCCGCGCAGCCCGTCGTCCCGCTTGATCAAGCCTTAAGCGGGCAAACCGCCGAAGCCTGGCGCACTCTCTATCTGGGCAACATCCAAGGCCAAGAAGCCGCCCTCGTGCGCGTGCAAGGCCTGAACGATGCCGCCGCCGTGCAAACCGCGCTCTCCGCGCTGCCCTGCAACCAAGGCGGCACCTGCGCCCGGCTGGTGGACAAACGCGCCCGGCTGAACAAACTCTTCCGCCACACCCGCAACCACGCCGCCTGGCTCAAACTCGCCTCCTTCGCCCTGGCCTGGCTCGTGCTGTGGCGCATCTTCGGCGCACGGCGCGGCAGCCTCATCCTCGCCGTGCCGCTGATTTCCGCCGCCGCCACCGTCGGCCTGCTCGGCTGGCTCGGCCTGCCCGTCAGCCTGTTCGCCATGTTCGGCCTGCTCTTGGTGGCCGCCGTGGGCGCGGACTACGCCGTCTACGCCCTCACCGCCCGCGAAACCCCCGCCGCCAAACTCGGCGGCATCCTCCTCGCCGCCCTCACCACCGCCATCTCCTTCCTGCTGCTCGCCATCAGCACCACCCCCGCCGTCGCCGCCTTCGGCATCACCGTATCGCTTGGCGTGGGGCTGAACGTATTGCTCTCGGCCTGGCTACTGAAGAAGGAAGGCGCGGGGCGGGAGGCCGTCTGAAAAGGCTACCTGAAAGCGGGAGCTTCAACTAATGAATCGACATCTTGGCAAAGCTAAGGTTGGACTTCTGTAAAACTAAAATATAGCTTCTTATAAAAAGTGTGCCGCCTATCCTTGATCACAATTGTGAGGTAGCATTCAAAACAATCGTTAAAATTTGAGGATAAGAAAATGCAAGAACAGGAAAATAGTAAAAATCAGGAAGTACAAGACAATCACACAATGACCAAACTGCAAGATGTATTCAACCTTGCACATGACCAAGCTCATCCTGACA
>CAUUTP010000121.1:0-4203 GCA_963548155.1 uncultured Eikenella sp. | reverse complement strand
GAACTATACGCCACCAAAATTACTTTGTCAAATACCTAAAAACAAAAATACCACTCAAAAATACTAAACACCTAAGCTGAAATGAAATTTACCTAGCACAAATACAACCAACCACTGGCTACCTGAAAACTAAACCTGAAACCGACCGCCTTTAATCTGCGAAGCATTGTGCAATTTTGCTGCTAAACTATGGTTGCGCAACGCATGGGTGAGCGCCACAGCCAAGCCATCGGCCGCATCAGCTTGCGGCTTTCCTGATAGCTTCAACATCTGCACCACCATATGCTGCACCTGTTCCTTAGCCGCCTTACCCTGCCCCACCACCGCCTGCTTCACCTGCAAAGCCGTGTATTCATATACAGGCAATCCGCGCAACACCAGCGCCGCCACTGCCGCGCCGCGCGCCTGCCCCAGCATCAGCGTGGCAGCTGGATTAACGTTCACAAACACCTGCTCCACCGCCGCCTGGTTCGGCCGATAAGTATCAATAATCTCACCGATGTGCTGCACGATAATGCCGATGCGCCCGGCCAGCTCGTCGCCCGGGATGGTTTTGATGCAGCCGGATGCCACGTAGCGCTGACTCTGACCCAGCACATCAATCACACCAAATCCCGTTACCCGGCTGCCCGGGTCGATGCCCAAAATCCGTATCGGCTTCTGCATAGTTTTTCCATTTAAATTGCTCAAACTGGTTTTCAGGTAGCCTCTAATTTGCCAAACAGGCTACCTGAAAGCGATTCGCCGCATTATAAGCTAAGTTTTCAGGTAGCCTGATAATAAGCCGACCATCGCACAAATTTGAAGTAGCCTACATAAAACGGTAAACTGCGAGCCGTTTCAATTCTTAAATTACGACTCCATCGCACCGATGAAGCCAGCATTCGACATCAAATCCGCTCGTATCGACGCGCTCGCCATCCAGCTCAACACCACCGAGCTGGCGGCTATCCGACAAACCCTCACCGAGCGCGCCGCACAATACCGCGAGCTCAGCGATATGCCGCTGCTGCTCGACGTGCAGGCATTCGACTCGCCAGACAATCTGGATTTAGACAGCCTGCTCGGCCTATTTGCCGAGCACAGCCTGCCCATCGGCGCCCTGCGCCATCACAATGAACAATGGCAGGCTGCCGCTCGTGCTCATCACTTAGCCTTTTGTAGCGACAATGCCAATAGTGAAGAAAACAAAAGGCTACCTGAAAATACGCAACATGAAATGCCCAGCACTCCGCCCGCTCCCGCCGTGCGCCAAACTCTTGTAGTGGAAAAACCGATCCGTACCGGCCAGCAGGTGTATGCCGAAAACGCCGACCTGATCGTGCTGGGTTTAGTGAACGAAGGAGCTGAAGTGATTGCCGACGGCCATATCCATATCTATGCCCCTCTGCGTGGCCGCGCCTTGGCAGGCGCCAGTGGCGATCAAAACGCCCGCATTTTTGTCCAATCGATGCAGGCCGAACTGGTATCTATCGCCGGCATCTACCGCACTTTCGACCAGCAGCTGCCGCCACACCTCCACCGCCAGGCCGTGCAGATCTATTTGCAAAAAGAGCGGCTGGCCATCGCGGCTCTCAGTGAGATTATTTGAACATAACATACATTTACTTGGCTACACACAATACAAAGGGCGACAAACCATTTTCAGGTAGCCTTTTTCAGGTAGCCCGCCAAGCGTAACAACCTAATTTCAACAAAACGGATTCACCTAAGGGAAAGGACCATAACCGTGGCAAAAATTATTGTAGTAACCTCCGGCAAAGGCGGCGTGGGCAAAACCACCACCAGCGCTAGCATCGCCAGCGGCCTGGCTTTAAAAGGACACAAAACCGCCGTGATCGATTTCGACGTCGGCCTGCGCAATCTCGACCTCATCATGGGCTGCGAACGCCGCGTGGTGTACGACTTAATCAACGTGATTCAAAACGAAGCCACATTGCACCAAGCGCTGATCAAAGACAAGCATTGCGACAACCTGTTCGTGCTGCCTGCCTCGCAAACCCGCGACAAAGACGCGCTTACCCGCGAAGGCGTAGAGCGCGTACTCTCCGAGCTTACCGAAAAACTGGACTTCGAATTCGTGATTTGTGATTCGCCCGCCGGTATCGAAACCGGTGCGCTGATGGCGCTGTATTTTGCCGATGAAGCCATCGTTACCACCAATCCCGAAGTATCCAGCGTGCGCGACTCCGACCGCATCTTGGGCATTCTGCAAAGCAAGAGCCGCCATGCCGAAAAAGGCGAACAGGTGAAAGAACACCTGCTGATTACCCGCTACAACCCCGATCGCGTGGCAAGCGGCGAAATGCTCTCAGTAAAAGACATCGAAGACGTGTTGCGCATCCCGCTCTTGGGCGTGATTCCCGAATCGCAAAGCGTGCTGCAAGCCTCCAACGTCGGCCTGCCTGTCATCCACCAGGAAGGCGTGCCTGCCGCTGAAGCTTATAAAGACGTAGTAGCTCGCCTGCTGGGCGAAAACCGGCCGATGCGTTTCTTGGAAGCAGAGAAAAAAGGCTTCCTGCAACGCCTGTTCGGAGGTTAAGCTATGTCATTAATCGATATATTGTTTGGCAAAAAGCCCAAATCCGCCAGCATTGCCCGCGACCGCCTGCAGATCATCATCGCGCAGGAACGCGTGAAATCCCAAGCACCGGACTACCTGCCCACCCTGCAGAAAGAGCTGCTGGAAGTGTTGTCGAAATACGTACACGTTTCGCTCGACGACATCCGCATTTCGCAGGAAACGCAAAACGGCGTGGACGTACTGGAACTCAACATCGTTTTGCCAGATATCCAACGTAAAAGCGAAGAAAGCTAAACCATGACCCTGACCGAATTGCGCTACATTGTGGCCGTTGCACAAGAACGCCACTTCGGCCGTGCCGCCCAGCGCTGCTTCGTCAGTCAGCCCACTCTCTCTATCGCGATTAAAAAGCTGGAGGAAGAGCTTTCGGTTTCGCTGTTCGACCGCAGCAGCAACGAAGTCAAGCCCACCGAAACCGGCGAGCGCATCATTACCCAGGCGCACCGCGTACTGGAGGAAGCCGACCGCATCAAACACCTGGCCGCCTCCGAGCAAAACGAGCTGGCCGGCGTGTTTAAGCTGGGACTGATCTTCACCGTGGCGCCTTATTTGCTGCCGCGCCTGATTTTGTCGCTGCGCAAGCTGGCACCCGATATGCCGCTGATGCTGGAAGAGCACTACACCGCCAACCTCACCGACTCCCTCAAAAAAGGCGAATTGGATGCCATCGTGGTGGCCGAGCCCTTCCAAGAGCCCGGCATCATCACCGAGCCGCTGTATGACGAGCCGTTTTTTGTCATCGTGCCGAAGGAGCACGAATTTGAAGAGCTCGACGCCGTATCCGTGCAGCAGCTGACAGAACAGCAGGTGCTGCTACTCAGCGAAGGCAACTGCATGCGCGACCAAGTTTTAGAAAGCTGCAGCAAATTGGCCTCCCGCCAGCGCATCCTCGGCCTGGCCAACACCCTGCAAGGCAGCTCCATCAACACCATCCGCCACATGGTGGCCAGCGGCCTGGGCATCAGCGTACTGCCTTCCAGCGCCCTCACGGACAACGACCACCTGCTGTTTTCCATCATCCCCTTCGAGCCGCCCGTACCCAACCGCCGCATCGTATTGGCCTCGCGCCGCAACTTCGTGCGCCCGCAGGCATTGCAGGCACTGCGCCAAGCCATTCTGAACTCCCAGCTTACCGGCGTGCGTTTCGCCAAAGCCTAGCCGACTTGGCAAAGGCTACCTGAAAATCGCTCAATCATTTTTCAGGTAGCCTTGTACGGCGGGAAGCAGCAAACCACAAACCATCATGCCTGATGAAGCAAAGTGCGCCTCAGCCATGCCTTAAAGTTGAAAAGGCTACCTGAAAATCCCAAAACCATTTTTCAGGTAGCCTTTGGCTTTGTTTTGTTTAACCGGCAAACCAAGTACAATACCGCCATTATTTTTTCCAATTTCTCCACACAACCATGCTCACCTTCCAACAAATCATCTTCAAACTGCAAAACTACTGGGCTGCCCAAGGCTGCACCCTCCTCCAACCGCTTGATATGGAAGTTGGCGCCGGCACATCCCACCCCGCCACCTGTCTGCGCGCGCTCGGCCCCGAACCTTGGTTTGCCGCCTACGTCCAACCCAGCCGCCGCCCCAAAGACGGCCGCTATGGCGACAACCCCAACCGCCTG
>CAUUTP010000120.1:0-4343 GCA_963548155.1 uncultured Eikenella sp. | reverse complement strand
CTGCAAACGCGCTATCAAGCGAACCGGTGGTCGAATACAGCACTTTGCCGTCAAACGCCGCGCCGTGGGACGGGTGGTCGCTTGGAAGCGAGACGAAAGTGCAGCAGCCGAGGAAGCCGTTTACTTTTACCACCGCATCCACCAATCTCTCGTCGCCGATTCGGATCGGATAACGGCTGCCTTTGGCGATACGTTCCGAATAATTGAACACTTTTTTAAACGGGCGCACGATGATGCGGTTGTGCGCGTCGATAATCAAACCGCGCATTTCCAGTAGCGCGTCGTCGAAGCGGTTGTCGTAGAACACGCTGCGGGCGTATTTCAACACGCGCAATTCGGGATAACGTTTGGATGCTTTGGCGGTAAAGTTGCGGCTGCCATGTTGCAGATAGTGTTCGGTTACGAAGGTTTGCTGCGCTTCGTCAAACGACAGGGCGTGCTGCTCGATGGCCTGCATTTGCTCGATTTTTGCCAACTGCTCCGCGTTGGCCGGCTGCAGGGCTTCAATGTGGATTTCGCCGGGCGCGGGGTTTTGATTGAGCTTCACATAGGCGGCCAGCACGTCATGCTCTTTCACGCCGTGCAGGTTGGGATAGAAGTTGTGCAGGCGGTAGATTTCCGTTTGGAATCCGCTCTTCTTCGCCTGATCCAACAAATGACGGCAACGCGAAGCCTTTTGGTTGGTGTTGGAGTTAATAATCAAAATATTGCGATTCAGATTTTGGCGTCCGAGTTTCAAAGTTGCGGTCATCAAGGCATTACCGCGCTTCTGTGCCTTATCCACTGCCTCGCCCGACCAACGGTACACGCCGTTTTCATCGGTCATGAGTAAATCGTTTTCGATGCGGACGATTTCGGCATCGGGATATTGTTGGGCAAACTCGGCGGCTTTTTGTTCGGCGAAAGTCGATTTTCCCGAACCTTGATGGCCACGGATAAGGATGAATTTTTGCATGGTTGTAAGTCTTTCTTTTGTTGGTTTGTTGTAGCTTCGTTTTCAGGTAGCTTTCAGGATAGGCTGCCTGAAGCAAGGCGGCGGTGCTGTTTTACTTCGCCATTGATTTCCTGTGCCAGCCGGTTAATGGGGTAGCTTGGCCAGTCGGGGTATTGATGGCGGTGGTAGCAGTGCCAATAGCTGCGGATGCGGTTTTGCTGTTTGTGCCAGTAGGCAGGATTTTCTGCTAAGAAGGCGGCCAGGATGGCGCGGTTGTGGCGGAAAAAGGCGTGCACTTGCTCTTGAATGGGCAAAACGTATTCGCCGAGCAGTTGGGCGGTAAAGGGGGCAACAAAGGCGGGCTGGTCGGGGGCGAGCAGGGCGGCGAAGTGTTGTTCGCGGACATGGCCGTCGTGGTGTCGGGTGTGCAGGCAGTGGAACATGGCGCGTTGGATGGGGTTGAGTGATTCGGGGCGGCGGGCGATGGCGAGGCCGTATTGCCGACGAATCAGGTGGATGGTTTGGCCGCCCAGCAGCAGTTTGTCCGGCTCTGTGGAGGGGCTTGGGGAGCAGGGGGTGTTGCATATGGGCCAAGAGCTGCCCGGCTTCAGCTTGGCAGGCAGGGGGAAAGGCTTGGAGCAAGAGTTGGGTGAGGGCAGTCATGGTTTGTTTGGTTGGCAGTTTCAGGTAGCCTTGGGGGAGGATTAGAGGCTGCCTGAAAGTTTGTTGCTTTGTGTTCGATTAATCGGTGGCTGAGCCCATGATGCCAGTGTAGAGGCGGGTTTGCGGGCTGTATACGGTCCAGAAGTATGTGCCCCACCATTCGCGGCCGTCTGCAAAATAATCAGAACAATCGGTGTTCCATGCGTAGGTTTCGATGTGGTTCAGGCTGCCGAACAGTTGGCGGCAGAAGTCGAGGAAATATTCGCCGATTTCGCGGGCCGTTTGGCCGAAGCGGGCGGGGTAGGGCGGATTGAGGAAGGCATGGCAGAAGGCGCTGCTGGGCATATTTCGGGCTATGGTGTGCTCGACATCGGTTTCGCTGTCATGATAGAGAAAACGGCCGAATTGGTTGCCTTGTCCGCGCACGATGAGGCGGGTGTGCTGCAAATCGAGCTGGTTGCCGTAGAACTCGGCTGCGCTGATTTTGCACCCCATATCGGCTTGCAGGCTGAAATGCTGGGCCAGCGCGGCGGGAGCGGGCACTTGGTAGCGGGCTGCGCACTGCGCGGCCTGTGCGTTGCGCTCGGCGATAACGGCGTGCAGGGTGTGGCTGGCCGTGGCCAGGTGGTATTCGCGGCGTTCGGCTTCGTTGGCGGCGGCAGTAGTGTAGGCAAATTGCCGGAAATCAAGCACGCCGCCGAGCTCGTGGAAGCGGCTGATGGCGGCACAGCGTTGGCGGTGTTGCCATTCAGGTAGGCCTGCATGGGGTAGGGTTTCGAGGTGAAGCAAGGGCATGGGTGCTTTCAGGTAGCCTTTTTAACAATATGGTTTGTTTAGCATGGATTGTGCCAAGCAGCGGGATGTTTGTCTAATGGATTGATATTGCGGGAGACTATTTTGTATCGGTGGGCGAAAGGTTGCTGTGTATAGTGAAAGATATAGTTTTATAGCTAGCATTTGTAGAAATATAGCTATGCGTTGGAAGGCTACCTGAAAAACGGAATGCACCTGCTTTGCACTGTTTGTGTAAAAAGCATTACAATCGCGCCCAAATTTGAGCCTGGGCTGCTGTTTTGCGGCGGCTTTGGGAGTTGCTAATCCTTTTGTTATCAGGGAAATAAATCATGGCCGATGCCGATATGAAAGCCGCCGCCGAGGCGGATTTGGTGTATAAGCTGGAAGACAAGCCGCCGTTTGCTAATGCGCTGTTGAGCGCAATAACGCATTTGTTGGCAATTTTTGTGCCGATGGTAACGCCGGCGCTGATTGTGGGCGGTGCGCTAAAACTGCCTGCGGAAACCACGGCTTATTTGGTTTCGATGGCGATGGTGGCTTCCGGCATCGGCACGTTTTTGCAGGTGAGCCGCTTTGGGCCGGTGGGCTCGGGGCTGCTTTCGATTCAGTCGGTAAACTTTTCCTTTGTGGGCGTGATGATTTCGTTGGGTTTGGGCATGCGCGAAGGCGGCCTGAGCGAGGAGGTGATGCTTTCCACGCTGTTGGGCGTGTCGTTTGCCGGGGCATTTCTGATTTGCGCTTCGGCTTGGGCGCTGCCTTACCTGAAACGGGTGATTACGCCCACGGTCAGCGGCGTGGTGGTGCTGCTGATCGGCTTGAGCCTGATTGATATCGGCATCACTGATTTCGGCGGCGGTTTCGGCGCGAAAGGCACGGATGCTTTCGGCTCGGTGCAGAATATCGGCTTGGCGGGTTTTGTGTTGGTCATCGTGTTGCTGTTTAACTGTATGCGCAATCCGTTTTTGCGTATGAGCGGTATCGCGGTGGGGCTGGTGGCGGGTTATATTGCCGCGTTGGCAATGGGTATGGTGGATTTTTCGCCGTTGCAAAACACGCCGCTGTTCACGCTGCCCGTGCCGTTTAAATATGGCTTTGCCTTTGATTGGAGCGCGTTTTTGGTGGCGGGTACGATTTATCTGTTGAGCGTGTTCGAGGCGGTGGGCGACCTTACGGCCACGGCGATGGTGTCCGGCCAGCCGTATGAGGGCGACGAGTTTCAAAAACGGCTGCGCGGCGGGGTGTTTGCCGACGGGCTGGTGTCGGTGATTGCCACGGCGCTCGGCTCGCTGCCGCTCACCACGTTTGCGCAAAATAACGGCGTGATCCAAATGACGGGCGTGGCCTCACGCCATGTGGGGCGCTATATTGCGGTGATTTTGGTGCTGGCCGGGCTGTTTCCTGTGGTAGGGCGCGTGTTCACCACCATTCCTTCGCCGGTGCTTGGCGGGGCGATGGTGCTGATGTTCGGCCTGATTGCGATTGCCGGCGTGCGCATCATCATGACCCACGGCATCAACCGCCGAGAGGCCGTGATTGCCGCCACTTCGGTGGGCATCGGCCTGGGCGTGGCTTTTGAGCCGGAAGTATTTAAGGCGCTGCCGGAGGTGTTCCGTAATGCGATTGCCGCCGGCGGCCTTATGGCGGTGGCGCTGAATCTGATTCTGCCGAGAGATGAGAAAGATCAGGTGGTAAGGCTGGAAGAGTAATCGCCGGCAGCCCTTAATTTTGTTGAAGTTGATACTTTCAGGTAGCCTTTGGGATAAGAGGCTACCTGAAAATTTATGGCAGTATCAAATCAAGGATGGGAATGCCTGTGCTGCTGGTGTTGCCCATAGTTTTTCAGGTAGCCTCCACCGTGCAGCAAAGGCTACCTGAAAAATACTAGCACACCGCCGCCAGCTCGGTTTTCTCAATCTCTTCCACCCAGAAATCCGCGCCCATACCTTGCTCG
>CAUUTP010000119.1:0-4389 GCA_963548155.1 uncultured Eikenella sp. | reverse complement strand
CCAGCTACGGCCTGTCCAACCATTACGCGGCATCGCTGGCCTATGTGCCGGAAATCGCTTTTGCGTGGGAGTACGGCATTCCGTTTTGGGCGTGGACGATTGTGCCGTATTGGTCGTTGAATCTGATGTATGCGGCGGCATTTTTCCTTTGTCGAGATGCGGGCGAACAAAACCGCTACATCGCACGGCTGGTGGTGGCACAAATCGTCGCCACTGTTTGCTTCATGCTGTTTCCGCTACATTTCAGCTGGCCGAAGCCGCCCACCAGCGGGCTGTCTGGCTGGCTATTTGATTCGCTGGTCGCGTTTGATTTGCCATACAACCAAGCGCCGTCGCTGCATATTGCACTGGCAGTTATTGTCGGCGCGTTTTATTGGGTGCGCTTCCCCAAAATCCGTGTGCCGCTGTTGTTGTGGCAAAGCCTGATTGCCTTGTCGGTGTTGACGACTTACCAACACCATTTTATCGACGTACCGACCGGTGCGCTGCTGGGCTGGCTGGTGCTATGGGCCATACCGCAACGCAGCGTCCCGCCTTTTAGGTGGCGAAATCTGCCTGCAGTAGCGCCGGACGGGCAAACAGGCTACCTGAAAACGGCATCTTGCAAAGTACGGTTGAGTTCCGATAAAGCTAAAACTTCTCCCGAAACACGTTCCCGCAAAATCAAAATCGCCATGCTGTATCTCGCCGGCGCGGTATTGTCGGCTCTGCCTGCCCTACTCGGCGGTGCGTGGCTGTGGATTTTGTGGGTTAGCATATCGTTATTGGTGGCCGCTTTCGCCTATTTGACCGGTAACGCGTCGGTGTTCCAAAAACAGGCAGACGGCAGCTTATCGGCAGCAGCAACAATTTTGCTGCTGCCTTATCTGGCAGGTGTGCGGTTGAATATGGCTTATTGGCTGCGTGGAAAAGCGAAGACGGCGCGGGTACGCGAAGATGTGTTGGTTGGCAGCATATTGGCGGTTTCAGATGACTGCCCTGCCATATTGGACGTGTGCGCCGAATATCCCCGCCCTCGTTATCACGGCGCATACCGTGCGCTGCCGATGCTGGACATGGTCGCGCCGTCTGAAAACGATTTGGTGCAGGCGGCTTTGCTGCTGGAAGCATTGCGCCGGCAACACGGCAAGGTTCTGACCTGTTGCGCGCTTGGCTACGGGCGCAGCGCGGCGATGGTACTTACTTGGCTGCTGGTTTACGGCGGCTGCCGGGATTTGGCGCAGGCAACGGCAGAACTGAAACAGGCCCGCCCGCAGATGGTGCTACCGCCGGAAACGGCCAAGGCAGTAGAAGCGGCAGCAGGCTACCTGAAAAACTTCGGCGCAGATCAAAAGGGAAACCCATGAACAAGACACCAGCAACCGACAGCCTAGTTACCGCCCGCCTGCTCTCCACTTCCCGCTATACCGCCGCATTCAATGCCTTGCTGCTGGCTTTGTCGGCACAACAGGGCGGCGCGTGGGCGGTGGTACAGCTGATTTTGGCCGCAGCGCTGTTATACTGCCACATCCGCATCGAGTTCGACCGCCGCGTGTTTCAAGATTTCGCCGACGACCGCTACACGCCCGAAGTCTTCGACCAAACTTTACGGCAAATCGGCTTACGCCGCATTGCAGACAGCCGTGATATGCCGCAACGTGTATCGGGCGCACTCGCCTTATGGCGCAAAAGCTTGTATCTAACCGCTGCACAATCATCAATATTCCTGACCCAACTCCTCTGATGCCATGAAAAACTTTCTTAAAAAACAACTTGCCTGGCTAACCGACCAAGCATTGTATCTGTCGGTATCCTTCCTCACCGGGGTCCAACCCAAAAGCCCGCACGAGCTGGCGTTCGATCCGCAGCAGAAAGTGTATTACGCCAATCACGGCAGCCACGGCGATTTCTTGCTGGTGTGGATTTCCCTGCCGAGACGCTGGCGGCTTTCCGCGCGCCCCGTGGCCGGCTCGGATTACTGGCTGACCAACAAACTCAAACGCTTCATCATCCAAAACGTCTTCAACGCGCTCTTGATTCCGCGCCACAGCGATAATCCGCAGTTGATTACCGAGCAAATGAACCATGCGCTCCAAGCGGGCGATTCGCTGATTATCTTCCCCGAAGGCACGCGCAACACGGACGAAAACGAAATCCTGCTTCCATTCAAATCAGGCATTTATCATCTGGCCAAAAGTAAACCGGATACCGAATTTGTGCCAATATGGATAGACAACATCAACCGCGTCCTGCCCAAAGGCAAAGTGCTGCCCGTGCCGCTGTTGTGTGAAGTCCACATCGGCGAACCGCTGATCCTGCGCGAAGATGAAGACAAAGACACATTCCTGACACGCACCCGCGAAGCCTTGCTGGCCTTAAAACCGTCTGAAAGCGAACGGAGCGAGCTTCGCCCGAATGCGGGCAACAAGGTGCATCCAAACGAACACGCTGAACCGCACCAAAATACAGGAGAAGTATCATGAGCTTTGCCAACACATCCAGCCAAATTATTACCGAACAAACCGCCGCCCATCTGACCCCGCAAGCAGGCTATATCTTCACCGGCGTATTTGCCGTATTGATTTTTGCCAGCATCATCGGGCAATGGCTGAAACGCAAAAACGGCGCAGGCAATGCCACTATCGCCAACCTCAATGCCCGCATCTACGCTTGGTGGCTGATGACGCTGGTGCTACTGGCCGCATTTTGGTTTGGCAAAACCGGTACGGTGGTATTGTTTTTCCTGATTTCGTTCGCCGCCCTGCGCGAATTCATGACCCTTGTTTATCGCCGCCGTAGCGATTACTACAGCATGGTAACCTGCTTCTACCTGCTGCTGCCGGTGCAATATTATTTTGTTTATGACGGTTGGTACGGCATGTTCAGCATTTTCATCCCTGTTTATGGTTTTTTGGTGTTGCCGATTATTGCCAGCCTGAGCGGCCAAACCGCCCATTTCCTCGAGCGCGCCGCCAAAACGCAATGGATGGCGATGATCTGCATCTTCTGCCTCTCCCATGTGCCTGCCCTGATGTTCCTAAACTTAGACGGCTTCGACAGCCGCGGCAATATCTTGTTGCTGATTTTCCTGATCGGCGTGGTGCAGGCGTCAGACGTGTTGCAATACGTTTGGGGCAAGCTGGTGGGCGGCGCCAAAATCATGCCCTCGCTTTCCCCGTCGAAAACCATATCCGGCACGGTGGGCGGCATTTTGTCTGCCACCGCGCTTGCCGCATTGATGTCGCCGATTACCCCGTTTAGCCACGGCCAGGCTGCCGCCATCGGTTTCACCATCTGCCTGATGGGTTTCTTCGGAGGGCTGGTGATGTCGGCCATCAAGCGCGACTACGGCGTGAAAGACTGGGGCAACATGATCCGCGGCCATGGCGGCATGCTCGACCGCGTGGATTCCATCTGCTTTGCCGCACCGATTTTCTTCCACATCGTCCGCTACTACTGGCACGGCTAACGGCAAGTAAAAAGCGATACCAGGCTACCTGAAAAAAGTTTCACGGCACATTATGCTTGCAACAAACCCATTTCTGCTTGAAACAGAATGATTTTGAGACAATCAAATATAAAATAGCCGAATATTTATTAGGGCGCGTTTTGATTTACGTTAAAATGCGCCTTTTTTTCTTGAAGGATGCCCCCACTGGGCGGGAATTTTATGTCTGAACACCACACACACACTTCAACTTGGAAAAGCCGCATCAACGCGCTGGGCCCCGGAATCATGATGGCTTCGGCAGCGGTGGGCGGCTCACATCTGATTGCCTCTACCCAAGCCGGCGCACTCTACGGCTGGCAGCTGGCGCTGATCATTATCCTCACCAATCTGTTTAAATATCCGTTTTTCCGCTTCAGCGCACACTACACGCTGGACATGGGCAAAAGCCTGATTGAAGGCTATGCCGAGAAAAGCCGCTTTTATTTGTGGGTGTTTCTGATTTTGTGTGTGGCATCGGCCACGATTAACGCCGGCGCGGTAGCCATCGTAACCGCCGCCATCGTCAAAATGGCGATTCCTTCGCTAACATTGGATGTAGGCGCAATCTCCGCGCTGATTATGGCTTCCTGCCTGATTATCCTGGCCAGCGGGCGCTACAAGGCTTTGGATAATGTTTCCAAAATCATCATCGTGAGCCTCACCATCGCCACCGTGGCCGCCGCCGCCATCGCTATGTCGCGCGGCATGCAGATGAAGCCGGACTTTATCGAGCCTACTCCGTGGACATTCACCGCCTTAGGTTTCCTCATCGCACTGATGGGCTGGATGCCGGCACCGATTGAAATTTCGGCCATCAATTCGCTGTGGGTAACCGAAAAACAACGGCTCAATCCTTCCAGCTACCGCGACGGCATTTTCGACTTCAACGTCGGCTACATCACCAGCGCGGTGCTGGCCGT
>CAUUTP010000118.1:0-4391 GCA_963548155.1 uncultured Eikenella sp. | reverse complement strand
TTGGACGTGGATTTCCAGTCCGATTACGGTTTCCCAGGTCATAAGGGGTCTTTCTATTGAAGAAGGGTTAATCGGTTTGTATAGTGAATTAACAAAAACCAGTACAGCGTTGGCTCGCCTTGCCGTAACGTGTGTACTGTCTGCGGCCCGCCGCCTTGTCCTGATTTTTGTTAATCCACTATAAGGGTTTCCGGGTGGGCAGAGGCTACCTGAAAACCTAGATTCTATCTTTCGGACGGCCTTTTACCGCTATTTTCTGCGCGGCTGGAAGCCGGGAAGCTGCCAGTGGAAGCGGTAGGCAGCCAGCCGCAGAAACAGGCCGGCGGCAAACAGCAGATGCAGGGTAAAGGCGTTTATCCAGCCGAGCCGCGCGAGGAAATACATTAGCCCGCCGATGAAGATGGCAACGCTGCCGTAGAGGTCGGCACGCAATACGATGGGCACGTCGTTTACCAAAATATCGCGGGCGATGCCGCCACCTACAGCGGTGACGAAGGCGAGTACGATCACGCCGAACAGGTTTAATTGCAGGCCGATGCCGATTTGTGCACCGGTGATGCTGAAGGCGGCCAGGCCGATAGCATCGGCAATCAGGAAAGCCGCGGCAAGGTGGGTGCGGCGGTAGCGTTGTACGCGCAGCAGCCAGGCGATAGCGAGGGTGGCGAATACCACGATGAGTGCATCGGTGTGCCGGAACACCTGCGGCACATGCCCCACCAGCGCATCGCGCATCATGCCGCCGCCCACGGCGGTGAGCAAGGCGGTGATAACCACGCCGAGCACGTCGAGCCGCTTGCTGTAGCCGACGAGGTAGCCGGACACGGCGAAGGCGGCGGTGCCGATGATTTGGATGAAGTCGGTGGTGGTCATGGTTTCAGGTAGCCTTGCAGGCAGTGTTAGGTGGTTAAATAGGTTTTCAGACGGCCTTAGAGGCTACCTGAAAAGTTTCATGGGTTGGGCATTCATGCTGGTTAGTAATCTTAAATTGCTTTCAGGTAGCCTTATCTGCATTGTTACCGTTTAATTGCTTGAACTGCCGATAACTGTCGAGCAGGCGGCTTTGGTAGAGGCCGCTGCCGGAAAGGGTAATCATCAGGTAGTTTTGGGCGCGGGTCATGGCAACGTAGAGCAGGCGGGTGTTGTCGGCTTCCTGGTTTGCGTCTTTATGCTTCAAGGTGCAGATACCCATCAACATCACGCGCTGGAATTCGAGGCCTTTGCTGCTGTGCATAGTAAAGACGGCAACGGCGTTATCATGCGGATTGTAAGCCTTTTTGCTGCCGCCGTAATGCAGGGAGTGGCGGATGCCTTTTTGTTTCAACAGTTTGGCAACGTCGTTGCATTGTTCTTTGTTGTAGCAGATGACGGCGATGTCTTGCGGCGGAATGCGGTCTTTGAGCCATTTGTCAAGGCAGCGGGCAAGGTAGTCGAGCTCGCCCTGCCAGTCGGGGCATTCTTTGATGTAGGGCGAAATGCCGTTTACGCCTGCGGCTTCGGGCTCGACCAGCGGTACGCCGTCTTCGCCGCTTTCGTGCGGTTGCATTTTGTTTTGAGCAAACAGGTAGGCGAATCCGATAATTTCTTTGGTATTGCGGTAGTTCAGGCGCAGGATGGTAGTGCGGCCTTGGGCTTTGATGCCGACGCTGGATAGGGTGAAGCCCAAGCCTGCGCCGCTTTTTTTGTAGATGGCCTGGGCATCGTCGTAGAGCAGCAGCAAATGGCCGTTGTCGGCGTCGAGCATATGCACGCTCAGGCGCAGCCAGTCGGCTTCGAAATCGTGGCCTTCGTCAATCAGCACCGCGCCGTAGCGGCCGCCGGGAAGTGTGCCGTCGTGCATGGCTTGCAGCACGGTCAGCGGGGCGTGTTCGTAACCGGGCAGGTGGCGGTAGCGCTCGGGCGTTTCCAGCCCATATGCCTTTTGCAGTTTGCCGCACCATTGGTGGAAACTGCACACTTCCACTTTTTCCTCCAAGCCTTTGTCGGCCACGGCGGTACGTAATTTATCGGCCAATACGCGGTTGTAGCACAGCACTAAAACGGGTTTGTCGGACTGTTCGGCCAGGTATTGGCAGCGCATCAGCAAAATCAGGGTTTTGCCGCTGCCTGCTACGCCGTGGATGACGCGGTGGCCGCCGCCGATGCTGCGGGCAAGCTGTTCCTGCTGAATATCCATGATTTTGATGATGTCAGGTGCGGCGATGGGCTGCGGCAGGGTATCGGCAGCTGAATGCTCAGGCTGCTTTTCCGTTTTGCCGTCGGCCTGGTCGGCAGAGAAAAGTTCCTGCTGCTCGGGCGGGTTGATGCGGACTTCCGGAAACAAATGCCAACGGATGAGGTCGGTTTCGCTGCGGCTCAGGCTGCATTCGATACGGTAGGGGAACATGGCGGCCAGCTTGTCGGCGATGTTCGCGTTGCCCTGCCCACTTTTCAAATCGTCTTTATACAGCGTTTGCGTGTGCGGCATCAGATGGTCGAATTTGGCGATGTCGGTAATTTTGGCGATGTCGCTGCGGTTGAAACGGGTAAAAACTACGCCGTGCGCGTAGGGGATGCGCAGCCTGCCTTTGTATTCGCCCTCGGTGTGCTGCAAGCGGGTTTCTTTTGATAACAAGTCGATGATTTGGAACATATAGCCGCGCGCCTGCTCCAACGGGTGTTTGACTGTTTTCGCGGTGTGCTCGAACACCATTTCGCACTCGGTCTGGGTCATGCGCCTAAAGCTGTTGCCCGCCCAATCCTTTACTTCCAAGCACAGCAGCCCCCTGTTTGGAAACAGTACGAGGAAATCGGCATACAGCCGTTTCTTACCCATCGGCACGTTGTACCAAACGATACAGTCTTCGGCCAAATATTCGCGCAGGAAATCGGCGGTTTTACGCTCGCCTGCGGTCATGGCTTTGCGGATATGGTCGCTCAGTTCAGGGATAAACTGTGGCATAAATGTTTTCCTCTTTAATCTTTGTTTTCCGTTTTAAATTTTCAGGCAGCCTCATGAGTAGGGAAGCGGTATGGGTTACAAATACCTAATTTATAAGCTATTCCTAGTTTTAAATTTGTCACCCAAGCCTTCATACTTTTTGAGTAATTCAGCGTAGCTTTCTAGGGTTTTGGGTTGGAACATTACTTCAGGCTACCTGAAAAAGATGATTCAAAACAAAAAGTACTATGGACTTCACAAATTTCAGGTAGCCTTTTTCAGACGGCCTTAAAGGCTACCTGAAAACTTTCACGCCGGTGCTTTCGTATGCCAATCGCTCGCCAGCTGTACTTGATGCGCTGCGCCAAGAATTTTGGCTTCGGAGAAGTGGTTGCCGATAAATTGCACGCCGATGGGCAGTCCGCTGCCGCTGAAACCTGCGGGCAGGGTCAGGGCGGGCAAACCGGCCAGATTCACTGCGATGGTGTAGATGTCGGAAAGGTACATCTGCACGGGGTCGTGGATGTCGCTGCCGAGTTTGGGGGCGGCGGTGGGCGCAGTCGGGGCGAGGATGAAGTCGCATTGTGCGAAGGCCGTCTGAAAATCGTTGGCAACGAGGCGGCGCAGTTTTTGGGCTTTCAGGTAATAGGCATCGTAGTAGCCGTGCGACAACACATAAGTACCGATCATGATGCGGCGTTTGACTTCGCTGCCGAAACCTTCGGCGCGGGTGTTGCTGTACATTTCTTCAAGGTCGCCGAATTGGGAGGCGCGGTGACCGTAGCGTACGCCGTCGTAGCGGGAGAGATTGGTGCTGGCTTCGGCGGAGGCAAGGACGTAATAAGCGGGGATGGACAGGGCGGTTTGCGGCAGGGAAACTTCAATGGTTTCCGCGCCTTGTGCTTTTAAAAGGTTAATAACGTTTTGCAAAGCAGCCTGCACATCGGCATCCGCGCCTTCACCGAAATATTCTTTAGGCAGACCGATTTTCATGCCTTTGAGCGGTTTTTCCAAATCGCGGGTGTAGTCTTCTTTGCTGCGTTCCAAGCTGGTGGAATCGCGCTCGTCGAAGCTCGCCATCGCATTGAGCAAAATCGCGCAGTCTTCGGCGGTTTGCGCCATTGGGCCTGCTTGGTCGAAACTGGATGCGTAGGCAACCATGCCGAAGCGGGAAACCGTGCCGTAGGTAGGTTTGATGCCGGTGATGCCGCAGTGTGAGGCAGGCTGGCGGATGGAGCCGCCGGTATCAGAACCGAGTGCGACAGGAGCAAGGCGTGCGGCAACGACCGCTGCGGAACCGCCGGACGAACCGCCCGGTACATGCTCAAGATTCCACGGATTTTTAGTCGCGCCGTAGAATGAGGTTTCATTGGTCGACCCCATGGCAAACTCGTCCATATTGGTACGGCCGAGCGTTATCATGCCTTCGTCGAGCAGGTTTTGGACGACGGTGGCAGTGTAGGGAGAGACAAAG
>CAUUTP010000117.1:0-4723 GCA_963548155.1 uncultured Eikenella sp. | reverse complement strand
CCCTTCACCTGCTTTTTTTTTTTTTAAAGCGGCCCTTCAACAAACCGGCCGTCTAAACACGGCCGGTGATTACTTATCCAACCGTTTCAATTGCTTGGCAACATATTTGTTGCCTGCCTCGGCGGCACAGTGGTAGTAGTGGACGGCTTTTTTCAGACGGCCTGCGTCTTCATAGAGAACGCCGAGATTGGATAAGGCATGGATGCTGCCCGCGCGGGCGGCGAGTTTGTACCATTTTTTCGCCAAGCTTTTGCTGCGGCGTACGCCTTTGCCATTGTAGTAGAGGAAGCCTAGGTTGTTGCAGGCGGTGGCATCCGCCTGCAGGGCGGCGCGGATGTACCATTTGCGGGCTTTGGCATGGTTTTTGTGTAGGCCTAGGCCTTTTTCATATAGGTAGCCGAGGGCGCGTTGGGCATCGGCGTGGCCGTTTTTGGCGGCGCGGTGGTAGAGCCGGTAGGCCGTCTGAACGTCTTTTTTGCCGCCGAGGCCTTTTTCATATAGATAACCGAGGCGGTAGGCGGCATCGGGGGCGTCACTGCTGCGTTGGGCGGCGGCGCGGGCGTACCACTTGCGGGCGCGGCGGTAGTCGGTTTTTTCGGCAAATTCGTATAGGCAGCCGAGTGCTTCCTGTGCTTCGGCGTGGCCGTTTTTGGCGGCACGGCGGTAATATTTTTCGGCTTTTGCGGGGTTTGGCTTGACGCCGTAGCCGTACTGGCGGGCGCGACCGAGGCCGAACCAGCCGTCGGGACAGCCTTTTCTGGCAAGTTGGCGGTAGGTGCGGTAGGCGGCGCGGGCTTCGGCAGGATCGGCGGTTAAGGAGGCATAAAAGAGGTATTCGAGCAGGGCGGCGCGGTAGAGGGATTTAGGTTTCATGGTTTCTGCCTTTCTGGGGAGAGTCAGACGGCCTCTGTGTAGAACCGTTTACAAAATGTATTTGGTTTGTAGTGCGCTTTTTGAATGCTTTTCCAGGAAGTTTTCCCGATAGCGGCTGAGTGTGCCGCGGTTGATGGCGGAGTATTGCTCGCCGGCTGTGCCGTCGTTTTCCCATTGGCAAATCGGGCAAACAGCGTAATCTGTTGGAGGACTGAGGGAATAAAACGAGCAGTAGGGGCAAGGGGATAAGGTTTGTTTTTCGTTGCCGCTTACTTGAAATTCGTTTTGAGTATAACGTTTTAATTCTGCAGCCAGGTATTTGTTGTTGAAGATTTGATATTGGTATGCCAAACCGATAAGGACGATGGGGCGGAAAAAATCTGTGTATTCGGTTAGGCTTTCGGCTTCATGGCTGGCGAGAAAGGATTTTAATTCGTGAGCGAGGTCAAAATCTTCAAACGAATACCAATAATCCAAAACCAGATTGAGCTTTTGTTCGCCAGAGAGTTGGCCGATTTTGTGTTCGGCCAGTTGGCGCATGGCTTGTTCGCGGTCTATTACCATGTGGTCAATCGCTTTGAGGTGTTTGATACTAGACAAATAGCAGATAAGATTATAATTTTGTGGAAAATTGCGTTTTCAGGTAGCCTCAAGCACAGGCTACCTGAAAACGTTTGGAGGGAATTTGTTTTGTTTTGCTTTTACTGAAATACTGCCCTGATGCTGTCCGGTTTTGTGCCTACTTTTTCAGGTAGCCTGCTCGGCCAGTACGGCGGCGATGAGCTCTTGGGCACCGTTATCGGCCAGTTTTTTGGCGACGGCACGGCCGAGGGCGTCGGCGTATTCACGCGGAGCTTGGGCTTCTTCACGCAGGATGACGGAGCCGTCGGGATGGCCGACCAGGCCGTGCAGGGTGAGTAGGCCGTCTTGCTCGGTGCAGTAGGCGGCCAGCGGCACTTGGCAGCTGCCGCCCAGCGCGCGGGCGAGGGCGCGTTCGGCGGTAACGCAGGCGGCGGTTTGGGCGTGATTCAGCGGGGCGAGCAGGGGCAGTAATTCGCTGCGGTGTGTGGCGATTTCGATGCCGAGCGCGCCTTGGCCGGCGGCGGGCAGGCTGTCGGCGGGGGAGAGGGTGTGGCGGATGCGCTGCGTGAGGCCGAGACGCTTGAGGCCGGCTTCGGCCAGGATGATGGCGGCGTAGTCGCCACGGTCGAGTTTGGCAAGGCGGGTTTGCACGTTGCCGCGCAAAGGGGCTACCTGAAGCTGTGGAAAACGGGCGCGCAGCTGGGCTTCGCGGCGCAGGCTGGACGTGCCGACAATGGCGCCGGCGGGCAGGTCTTCAAGCCGCTGGTAGTCGTTGGAAACGAAGGCATCAAACGGGCTTTCGCGCTCACAGATGGCGGCCAAGGCAAAGCCTTCGGGCAATACCATTGGCACGTCTTTAATAGAGTGTACGGCAAGGTCGGCGCGGCCGTCGGACAGGGCTTGTTCGAGCTCTTTCACAAACAGGCCTTTGCCGCCGATTTTGGAGAGGGTTTTATCGAGAATACGGTCGCCTTGGGTGGTGAGGCCGAGGATGGATACTTCGCAGCCGGGATAGAGCGCACGCAGGCGGGATTGGATGTGTTCGGCCTGCCACATGGCGAGGGCGCTTTCGCGGCTGGCGATAACGAGTTTTTGCGGGGTCATTTCAATTAGGAAAACAGGATGACAAACGTTGGGCAGTCTATCATGAAATGGCGGCGTGTTTGTGGGCGTTTTGCACTGTCCGCTATATAATCCGGCTATTGTGCAACCACTTCAGGCTACCTGAAAAATGAAACGCCATTCCCTACTGATTCCGCTGTCGCAAGACCACCACCACTCGCTGGCCATGTGTGCCCGCATCCTGCGCGATCCTGCCGCCGATCACCGTGCCGATTTTGCCAAGCAGAAAGATGATTTGCTGGCGCATTTTGCCGAGGAGGAAACGCTGTTTGCGCCATGGTGGGATAAATTGGCACAGCCGGCCATGCAACGGCGTTTTGAGGAAGAACATGCGCTGTTGCGCCAAATGCTGGCTGCGCCGCAGTTCAATAATCCAGATTGGATGAAGGCTTTTGCCGAAACCCTGCGCGGCCACGCGCGTTTTGAAGAGCGCGAACTGTTTCAGGCGTTTCAGGAAATCTTAGGTGAAGAGGGAGAGGCTACCTGAAAATATTGTTTGATGTGCCCAGCAGGGTTTCAGGTAGCCTTGTGATCAGCTAAATCATCTAGAAAAACAAGGGCAAACAGTCGATATAGCTGTTTGCCCTTTATTGTGCACCAATATGCGCCTAGGCTGCCGGTTGGTCGTGCAGAGTGGCTGCGTAGAAGGTGTTTTCCAGCAGGGTGGCGATGGTCATCGGGCCTACGCCGCCGGGGACAGGAGTAATCATGGAAGCGCGTTCTTTGGCGGCTTCAAAATCCACATCACCACAGAGCGTACCGTCTTCCAACCGGTTGATGCCCACATCCACCACCACGGCGCCGGGTTTAATCCAGCTGCCATGAATCAATTTAGGCTTACCCACGCCCACTACTACTACATCGGCTTCAGAAACTTCATGCTCCAAGTTTACGGTGAAGCGGTGGCATACGGTAACCGTGGCACCGGCCAGCAGCATTTCCAGTGCCTGCGGGCGACCGACAATATTGGATGCACCCACAATCACCACTTTTTTACCGCGCAGCTCCACGCCGTAAGTCTCCAATAAGGTCATCACGCCCTTAGGTGTGCATGGGCGTATCAGCGGCATTTTCACGGCCAAGCGGCCAACGTTGTAAGGATGGAAGCCATCCACGTCTTTATCCGGCTGGATGCGCTCGATAACTGATTGGCTGTTAATGTGTGCCGGCAAAGGCAGCTGCACCAAAATACCGTCCACATCAGGGGCGGCATTGAGTTCGTCAATCAGTTGCAGCAGCTCTTCTTCGATAGTGGACGCTGCCAATTCGTAGGAACGGGAGTCGAAACTAGCCTTTTCACAGGCAATTTTTTTGTTGTTCACATACACAACACTGGCAGGATCACTACCAACCAGCAAAACAGCCAAACACGGGGGGCGCAAGCCTTGTTTGCGCCGCTCGGCCACTTTGTCGGCAAGTTTCAGCAGACGTTCGTTAGCAACGGCTTTACCATCGAGAATCTGGGCTGTCATAGGCTGTTCCTTTTCTATCGGGTTGGGTGGAGAAGTAAACTGGACGGGCTGGATGGCTGCCTCGGGTAAAAATTAAATCATGTATTAATCTATTGATAAAAAAATAAAAACACTTTACGCGGCAACATATGCTACAGCCGGCTATTTTGCTGAGATTTCAACGATTGTTGGCTTGGCAATTATAGCATGTTGTTCATAACACTTTTAGGCTGGAAGAGACGTTGGCCATGTAAACTTCTTATGCATATATGTACTGATGTTGCGTAAGCATATCTTCAATTAACATACTGTTATTTAGCATGAAACCATACAACAAATCAAAACTGATATTTAATTTTGCATTACTTGCTTGACAGGGTAAAAGCAGTATGAGTAGAATTCGCTTTTCTTATCGGGGCGTAGCGCAGTCTGGTTAGCGCATCTGCTTTGGGAGCAGAGGGTCGTGAGTTCGAATCCCACCGCCCCGACCAAAGTTCTCCGAAAAATTGTGAACGACAGGATAGGTAGAGCGCCCGTAGCTCAACCGGATAGAGCACCCGCCTTCTAAGCGGGCGGTTACAGGTTCGAGTCCTGTCGGGCGCGCCAAAAGTTTTATGGTGGCTGTAGCTCAGTTGGTAGAGCCCCGGATTGTGATTCCGGTTGTCGTGGGTTCGAGCCCCATCAGCCACCCCAAA
>CAUUTP010000116.1:0-4871 GCA_963548155.1 uncultured Eikenella sp. | reverse complement strand
CACCGACCCCGAACGCTACAACGACATCATCCACACCCGCAAACACGAAGACCGTATGGACACCTTGGGCAAGGTGCGCAACGCCGGCCTGAAAATCTGCTGCGGCGGCATTGTGGGCATGAACGAAACCCGTGCCGAACGCGCCGGGCTGATTGCCAGCCTCGCCAACCTCGACCCGCAGCCGGAAAGCGTGCCGATTAACCAGCTGGTGAAAGTGGAAGGCACGCCGCTGGCCGATGCCGAAGATTTGGATTGGACGGAGTTCGTCCGCACCATTGCCGTGGCACGGATTACCATGCCGCACAGCTTCGTGCGCCTTTCCGCCGGGCGCAGCAATATGCCCGAATCCATGCAGGCAATGTGTTTCATGGCAGGCGCGAACTCGATTTTCTATGGCGACAAGCTTTTAACCACCGAGAACCCCAACGAAGACGGCGACCGCCTGCTGATGGCCAAGCTGGATTTAGTGCCGCTGGCTTATCATGCCGAATCTGGCGAGGCGGCGGAAAGGTTACCTGAAAATTACCATACAGCCGGCGGTTGTGGCGGCGGGCATTGCGGTTGTGCGCATTGAGTTTCAGCTTTCAGGTAGCCTTTTCAGGTAGCCTGAAGTGAAAAACAAAAAACAGCATGATGTTGCGTCATGCTGTTTTTATAGTGAATTAAATTTAAACCAGTACAGCGTTGGCTCGCCGTGCCGTAACGTGTGTACTGTCTGCGGCTCGCCGCCTTGTCCTGATTTTTGTTAATCCACTATATATAGGAGGGAGGCTACCTGAAAAATATTGGCTGCCGTTGTCTGCCAACCGATAGCAGCCTTATTCGCTTTCCTCCGCATGCCTTGCCAAATGCCGCAGTGCCGCCGCCAGCTCCGGATGGTGTGCCAAATCATCTGCTGCGGCTAGGCATTGTTCGGCGGCGGCACGGCTCAGTTTGGCCTGTTTCTCTTTTGGCCGCTCCTGCTCCGGCGGGCTGATTTTCACCTGTACTTCGCGCACCTCCGGGCACACCGCACGCCAGGCCGGGAGCAGCCCTGCCGCGAGCATCCGTAGCCGTGCCGCTGCCATATTGTTGCTTGCATACCAAACCAAAACCCCGTCGCGTACCCGCACTGCCCGGCAATGCTGCTGCAACTTGGCCGGCAGCCGTGCTTCCAATGTTTGGGCGGTATGCCGCCAGCTCTCGGCCTGCATAATCAGGTCGTGCAGCCGCGATTCGCCGCGGCTGAGGTTGTCGCGGCTGTGCAGGCTGTGGCGGCCGGGGTTGAATCGGTTGAGGTCGGACATATAAAGGCTACCTGAAAAGTGTGGTTGGGCAAAAGCAAAGCAGACGGGCTGCATCTAAAAACCTCATCAAGAGGCTACCTGAAAACAGTCAAACTGCCGCTGGCAGTAAAAAAGCCTGCCCGATGCGCTTGAAATCCTGCCAGGGTGAGCCATATTCCCAAGCGCGAACAGGTTTGATTATGCTAGAATTACCCGTTATTTTACTATCGCAGTGGATGAGATTTGAACCGGAGTAAGCCGACAGGCGAATGCCGCCACAGTTTGAATCGAGCACACGGGGCAACAGCAATACCGCATAAGGGATTAAATATTTTATGATTACTTCACTGGCCAAAAAAGTGTTCGGCAGCCGCAACGACAGGCTTCTGAAACAATACCGCAAATCCGTGGTACGCATCAACGGCATGGAAAAAGATATCCAGCAGCTCGACGATGCGGCGCTGCAAGCCAAAACCGTAGAATTCAAGCAACGGCTCGCCAAGGGCGAAACCTTGGACGACATTTTGGAAGAAGCCTTTGCCGTGTGCCGCGAAGCCTCCCGCCGCACACTGGGCATGCGCCATTTTGATGTGCAGCTCATCGGTGGGATGGTGTTGCACCAGGGCAAAATCGCCGAAATGCGCACCGGTGAGGGTAAAACCCTGGTGGCCACGCTGGCTGTATATTTGAACGCGCTCGCCGGCAAAGGCGTGCATGTGGTAACGGTAAATGACTACCTCGCCGCCCGCGATGCCGATATCATGGGCCCGCTCTACAACTTCCTCGGCATGAAAGTGGGCGTGATTGTGGCCAATATGGATCAGGCCGCCAAGCACGAAGCCTATAACGCCGACATCACCTACGGTACCAACAACGAATTCGGCTTCGACTACCTGCGCGACAATATGGTGCACCAGCTGAGTGACAAAGTGCAGCGCGAGCTGAACTTCGCCGTGGTGGACGAAGTGGACTCTATTCTGATCGACGAAGCCCGTACCCCGCTCATTATCTCCGGCCAGGCCGACGACAACACTGATTTATATTTGGTGATGAATAAAGTGCCCGCCCAGCTGGTGCGCCAGAAAGAAGAAGAGGGCGAGGGCGATTATTGGGTGGATGAGAAAAACCGCACCGTATTGCTCAGCGAAGCCGGCCATGAACATGCCGAGCAAATCCTCACCAAAATGGGCCTGTTGCAGGAAGGCGATTCGCTCTATTCCACCGCCAATATCGCCCTAATGCACCACCTGATGGCCGCTTTGCGCGCCCACAGCCTGTTTAATTTGGACGAGCATTATGTGGTGCAAGACGGCGAAATCGTGATTGTGGACGAATTCACCGGCCGCTTGATGACCGGTCGCCGTTGGTCGGAAGGCCTGCATCAGGCCGTGGAAGCCAAAGAAGGTGTGGAAATCCGCCAAGAAAACCAAACTTTGGCCTCTATTACCTTCCAAAACTACTTCCGCCTCTACAGCAAACTCTCCGGCATGACCGGTACCGCCGACACCGAAGCCTACGAGTTCCAAAGCATCTACGGCTTGGAAACCGTGATCATCCCGACCAACCGACCGATGATCCGCAAAGACTTCAACGACCAAGTGTTCCGCACAGCCGAAGAAAAATTCGAAGCCGTGGTGGCCGACATTAAAGAGCGCCATGCCAAAGGCCAGCCTATCCTGGTGGGCACCACCAGCATTGAAAACTCAGAGCTGGTGTCTAATATGCTCTCCCGCGCCGGCTTGGCACACAACGTTTTGAACGCCAAAGAGCACGCCCGCGAAGCCGATATCGTGGCGCAGGCCGGCAAAACCGGCATGATTACCGTGGCCACCAATATGGCCGGCCGCGGCACCGACATCGTGCTCGGCGGTAACGTGAAACACCTCAGCCACATCATCCGCAACAATCCGGATTTGAGCGAAGAGGAAAAAGCCGCCCGCATCAAAGAACTGGAAGATGGCTGGCAGGAAGAGCATGACCGCGTAATCGCTGCTGGTGGTCTGCACATCGTCGGCACCGAACGCCATGAAAGCCGCCGTATCGACAACCAGTTGCGCGGCCGTTCCGGCCGTCAGGGCGATATCGGCTCCAGCCGCTTCTACCTCTCGTTTGAAGACCCGCTGCTGCGCCTCTTTGCGCTTGACCGCCACGCTGCCTTGCTCGATAAACTGGCGCCGGAACGGGGTGTACCGATTGAAGCCAATTTGCTTACCCGTCAGATTGAAAGTGCTCAGCGCAAAGTGGAAGGCCGCAACTTCGACATGCGTAAACAGGTGTTGGAATACGACGACGTGGCCAACGACCAGCGTAAGGTTATTTACAGCCGCCGCAACGAAGTGCTGGAAACCGATGACAACTCTGCCATGATGACCGAGATGCGCCAAGAAGCGCTCGACAACTTGGTTGATTTGTATATGCCCGCCGACAGCATCGAAGAGCAGTGGGATTTGGTGGCGCTGGAGAAACAGCTGTTTGCCGACTTCCACATTCATGCTCCGGTTACCGAGTGGCTCAAGCAAGACCCCACCCTCGACAACCAAGACGTGAAAGAGCGTGCTTGGAAACTGGCGCAAGACGACTACACCGCCAAAACCGATATGGTTGGTGCCGGGTTGATGCGTCAGTTTGAGCGCAATATCTTCCTGCAAGTGATGGACAGCCAATGGCGCGAACATCTTTCTGCTATGGACTATCTGCGCCAAGGCATCCACCTGCGCGGCTATGCTCAGAAGAATCCGAAGCAGGAATACAAAATGGAATCTTTCGAGATGTTCCAAAACCTGTGGCAGAACATCCGCAATGAAACAGCAAGGCTTTTGTCGCAAGTACGCTTCGAGCTGAATGAGCTGGTGGCCGAGGAAAGTGCGCCCTCGCAAATGGCTTATCAAGAAAACCATGCTCCAGCGCTGGACATTACTTACCTAGCTGCTAATGGCAACGCCGCCGAAGCCGCCGACTTTGCTGAAGACGACTTCAGCCCAGAAGCCCTTGCCGCCCGCGGCCAAATGGTACACCGCAACGACCCCTGCCCTTGTGGCAGCGGCCTGCGCTACAAACAGTGCCACGGCAAATTGAGCTAAACAGCCCCGCTTAAACTGGGTATCAAAGGCTACCTGAAAACCGGATACAGGGTTTCAGGTAGCCTTTTGTTTGGAGTGGTGGGATTTATAGTGGGTTAAAAAGTATAGGACAAGGCTGGCAGGGCAGGTGTGCAAGCAGTTTGGCTAGATGAGCCAATGCAGTAGCGCAGTCTTGTCGTCATTCCCTATGGGTTTTTGAGGAAGATGTTTTCAGGTAGCCTTCTTGGTTGAACAGGCTACCTGAAAGCTATCTGGCGTGATGGATTGGCATTACCTGTTACTGAGCGGTTTCAGGTAGCCTGTGATGGCGGATGTATCGGCAGGTGGTGAACTTTATCGGTATTCTTAAAGAAAGCAGTGTCCCCTAGACTTGTTGTACTGCCTTTGCTGTCGGAGACTTGCCGCCGGTTTCATTTCTTCGCAGGTGCGATGAGACAGCTTGCTGCTGCATGCTGAAGACTGTCAGAAAAGAGGGCATAAGTAACAAAAAAGGTGCTATTTCAGAGAACCTTGCCAGTAAGTAACA
>CAUUTP010000115.1:0-5124 GCA_963548155.1 uncultured Eikenella sp. | reverse complement strand
CTAGATTACAGTGCTAAGATCAAAAAGGATGTGGGGAAAGGAACCTTGGATGAGATGGGATTCTTGAACCCGCTATTTTCAGCCGGCAGGGTGACTTGATATGCCCAGACAGATTGCCGTGTGGCTTTTTCCATGTAGTGATCCCACACAATCTATCACTGCATAGCCAAAGATTCTCTCAGAACTATCTGAGGTGGAAGCTTGATACTCTTGTAACATTTGCCTATTAAGAGGCTACCTGAAACTTTCAGGTAGCCTCTTGTGCCTTGAAAAATTATCTAAGTTGAACCAACCTTGCAGGAGGAAACAAGAGTTTGGTTATATAATCCACGCTTCTTTTAGTTATTCCAACACTTCAGACCGTGCTTACATCAGCTCCACAAAACTCCCTACTTTCCGGCTTAAACAATGAGCAACTTTCTGCGGTAACCTGGCCGGCGCAATCTGCTTTGGTGCTGGCTGGTGCCGGCAGCGGTAAGACTAAAGTGCTTACCACCCGTATCGCTTGGCTCTTACACAGTGCTCAAGCCAGCCTACATTCGGTGATGGCGGTTACGTTCACCAATAAAGCAGCTAAAGAAATGCGTACTCGGCTCGAAGCCATGTTGCCGCTGAATATCCGTGCCATGTGGCTGGGTACGTTTCATGGCCTGTGCCACCGTTTCCTGCGTCTACATCACAAGGAAGCTGGTCTGCCTGCCACCTTCCAGATTCTAGACGGCACTGACCAGCTTGCGCTGGTTAAACGCCTGCTTAAACTCCTCAACATTTCTGAAGAAATCATCGCTCCACGTGCCTTGCAAGGCTTTATCAACGCGCAAAAAGAAGCTGGGCTACGTGCGGCTGTATTACATGCTAGTAATCCGTTTGAGCAGCGCCTGATTGAATGCTATGCTGAATATGACCGTCTGTGTCGGCAGGAAGGGGTAGTAGATTTTGCCGAACTCATGCTGCGTAGCTACGAAGTGTTGCAAAGTAACGAGATTTTGCGTGCTCACTACCAGAATCGCTTTAATCACATCTTGGTAGACGAATTCCAAGATACCAACAAACTGCAATACGACTGGCTCAAACTTCTGGCCGGGCAACATGCTGCCGTATTTGCTGTGGGAGATGATGATCAAAGCATTTACCGTTTCCGTGGCGCGCGCGTGGGCAATATGGCCGACTTCATGCGCGAATTTCAGGTAGCCTCTCCCATTAAGCTGGAGCAGAACTACCGCTCGGTGGGGAACATCCTTGCTGCTGCCAATGCCGTGATTGCCCATAACGACAGCCGCTTGGGCAAAAACTTGCGTACTGAAGCCGAGCATGGCGAAAAAATCCGCTTTCTTTCCGCCTTTACCGACGGTGAAGAAGCGGAATTCGTAGTGGAAGAAATCAAAGCCCTGCACCGCGACGGCATGGATTTGGCGCAAACTGCCGTACTCTACCGCAGCAACGCCCAGTCTCGCATTCTTGAGCAAGTCCTGTTCCGTGCCGGCCTGCCTTATAAAATCTACGGCGGCCTGCGCTTTTACGAGCGCCAGGAGATCAAGCACGCACTTGCTTATTTGCGGCTAGCGGTTAATCCCGACGACGATAACGCCCTGTTGCGTGTCATCAACGTGCCCGCGCGCGGTATCGGCAGCCGTACGGTGGAAAATATCCAAGCTGCTGCTGCGCAGGAAGGTGTACCGCTGTGGCAGGCAGCCTGCCGCGTGGCTGTGAAAAACGGCAAGGTGGCTGCTTTTGTGGGCCTGATTGAAAGCCTGCGCGGCTGCATTGGCTCAATAGGGCTACCTGAAATTGTGGCCGAGGCCGTACGCAGCAGCGGCCTGTATGAGTATTACCAAAATCAAAAGGGCGATCATCAAGACCGCTTAGACAACTTGGACGAACTCATCCGTGCCGCGGAAGAATTCCGCCCTGAAGACAGCACGTTTGAAACCCTGCCTGCCGATGCCGCAGAGAGCCCGGCCTTCCCCGTGCTTGCCTTTTTGAGCAATGCCGCGCTCGAATCCGGCGAAAACCAGGCCGCTGCCGATGAATCTGCCGTGCAGCTGATGACCGTGCACGCCGCTAAAGGGCTGGAATTCGATGCTGTATTCCTCACTGGCATGGAAGAAGGCCGTTTCCCCAGCGAATTGAGCCTGGCCGAACATGGCGGGCTGGAAGAGGAGCGGCGGCTGATGTATGTGGCCATTACCCGCGCGCGACAGCGGCTCTACATCAGCATGGCGCAACAGCGGATGTTGCACGGCCAAACCCATTTCGGTACCGTATCGCGCTTTGTGGAAGAAATTCCGCCAGATTTACTGCATTTCCTTACTCCCGTGTTCAAACCACGCTTCCCCGTGCCCGAAGGCCGGCCCCAACAGAGTAGGGCAGAATGGGCTGCGCCGGCAGCGAAGCAGGATTATGATGGCTTCAGCATCGGCCAAAACGTGCGACATGCCAAATTCGGCACCGGTGTGATCATCGAAGGTGAACACAAGGTCGGCAGTGCCCGCCTCACCGTAAACTTCGGCAAGCAGGGCATTAAAGTGCTGGACACTAAGTTTGCCAAACTGGAAGCGGTGTGAGTTTTCAGGTAGCCTTAAGGTTTGAAGCCAATTGCTCAATAGGCTACCTGAAAGACATCAGCTTCAACGTAGCTAAAAAAATCCATTGATTATTAAGGAGAACGCCATGTCCGCATACGACAGCAACAACATCTTCGCCAAAATCCTGCGCGGCGAAATTCCCAACCATACGGTATATGAAGATGAAAAAGTCCTCGCCTTTCTCGATGTGATGCCGCAGGCGCGTGGCCATGTGTTGATTGTGCCGAAAACGCAGGCCGTGGAGCTGAGCGATCTGCCATTAGAATATGCGCAAGCCGTGTTTGCCGCTGCCAAGAAAATCATTGCCGCCCAGCGTAAAGTTTTGCAGCGGCACGGCATCGTGCAAATGCAGCTCAACGGCCAAGAAGCCGGGCAGAGCGTGTTCCACTATCATATGCACCTGATCCCCGGGCATCTGCACGAGCTGGGGGAACACGAAGACAAGATGGCCGACCACGCCGAATTGGCCGCGCTGGCTGCTCAACTGCGTGAGGCCATAGCGTAGCCGTGCTCCGATTCGGCGCAGTATATTGAAGCGGCAGTCATGAAATCAGCTGCATGTAACACCATGCCTGCGGCAATACTAAAAGGCTACCTGAAAAATTTTCAGGTAGCCTTTTGAAGACATCCAGCAAAGCAGATAAATCTAGCAGCAATGTCAGAATCGCAGTAGCTCAATCGTCTAACCACAAGGTACTCTCACGGTATGAGGCTACCTGAAATTTTCAGCTGGCCTTTCATAGCAAGATGAAATCCGAACAAGCAGAATCCAATAATCATGAACAGGTTTGGCAGCAAACGGATACCGCCGAACTGAGGTGTAAACTTTTACGTTTTGCCACCCTACAGCTACACGATGCCCAATGGGCGGAAGATGTGGTGCAAGATACCATGCTGAAAGCCTTTGCCCGTCGGCAGCAGTTTAAGGCGGATGCACAATGGCAAACGTGGGTATTCGCCATTTTGCGCAATACTTTATTAGATAGCCTGCGCAGCCGCAAAAACCAGCTGCAATGGCACGTGAGCAGTGAAGACGAGCAGTTTCTTGATGCTGTCCGCCGGCAGCAGTTTGACGAGAGTGGTCATTGGACAGACAGCGCCACTCCTCAAGCATGGGCTTCCCCGGAAGATACCATTCGGCAGCAGGAATTTATGCATACGATGGAATACTGTCTTGAGCACCTGCCGGGCAATACTGCGCGGGTATTTATGCTGCGTGAGTGGATGGGATTGGAAGTGGCTGAAATTTGCCAGCAAATCGGTATCAGTGCCGACAATTGCTATACCATTCTCTACCGCGCCCGCAACGGTCTGCGCCGTTGCCTGCAAAGCAACTGGTTAAATGGATAATGAGAGAACGACTATGCTGAAATGCCAACGAGCCGCAGAACTGATTTCGCTACAACAAGACCGCCCACTGAGCCTTTGGGAGCGCTGGCAGCTGCGATTACACCTGCTGGTTTGCTCACCCTGCAAACGTTACCAAAAACAACTGGACACCATTAGTTTGGCAATGCAACATGTACGGCAGGAGCAGGCTGAAGATAAGCAGTGAAAGGCTACCTGAAAAAATATTTGATAAAATAATATGTTCGTTAATTAACGAAAATATTTTACTGAAAAGGCTTGACTCAGATTGGAAGAACTGGTGTAATAACGAACTTCAATAGTGGCCAGATAGCTCAGTTGGTAGAGCAACGGATTGAAAATCCGTGTGTCGGCAGTTCGATCCTGCCTCTGGCCACCACTAACCGCATTTTAGCGGTTATTTTTTTGTCTAACGCCGTCTATCCAAATCTACAAGACCCAAGCCCAGCAAGGCTTTTAGCCATGCTTAGGGCTTGTTTGGTATCTACCGCCGTCTATCCGAATCGCATTGAAGCAACAAAATTTTGGGGGTATATTTAGGGGTATCTTAGAAACACCACCGAAAAAATACCCCCAGATGCCGCTAACTGACCGCCAAATCAAGAATGCCAAGCCTGCCGCCAAAGCCTACAAGCTGGCTGACGGCAGAGGGTTGTATCTGCAAGTTACCCCTGCGGGTGGCAAGTTGTGGCGTTGGAAATACCGGATAGGCGGCAAAGAAAAGCTGTTATCCATTGGGAAATACCCCCTTATCTCCCTACTTGAAGCGCGGGAAGCCGCCGAAAGCGCGCGCCGCCTGCTGGCTGCCGGGCAAGACCCGGGCGAAGCCAAGAAGCAGGCCAAACAAGAGCGTATTGCCGCCCTGCAAAACACCTTCCACAATTTGGCCGCCGAATGGTACGAACACCAGCGTGCCGGCTGGACGGCAGGCCATGCCACTAAAGTGTGGCGCAGCTTCGAGGCGGATATTCTGCCTGCGCTGGTGCATCGATAGGAGTTAAAGCGTACCGTGCAGGAAATTCTGTTAGAACATCAGCCACCATTGCACGCGGTACTACAAAAATTAATAATGCAGCAAATATAGCTACAAGACATACATTAAATATGGGGCTGACGTAGATTAGCCCTAAATTCCACACCAATCCCGCAAGATTTTTAGCTGTCGGGACGG
>CAUUTP010000114.1:0-5148 GCA_963548155.1 uncultured Eikenella sp. | reverse complement strand
CCGCACCAGATTTGGGTAACGCGGCGGGTGTAGGCCACGCCTTCGGGCGGCAGGTCGGGGTGTTGCAGGCGGGCGAGGCGTTCGATGATGCTTTGTTTTTGCGTGAGGCTGAGGCCGAACAGCAGCAACAGCAGGCCGTTTACCCACACGGGATACCAATACATGCTGCCGGGCCGCTTTAACAGGAGGATGGCGGCGAAGAAGGCGGCCACGAGGAGGGAAACGCGCCGCTGGCCGGGATCACGCTGCATGGCGGCGCGGGCGAGCCAGAGCAGGAGCATGAAGCCGGCCAGCGGATAAAACCAGCCCTGCTCGCGGCCGTAATACCAGAGCAGGGGGTAGAGTACGCTCAAGATGCCGAGCAGGATTTT
Source organism: uncultured Eikenella sp. (assembly GCA_963548155.1). Classification (GTDB taxonomy): domain Bacteria; phylum Pseudomonadota; class Gammaproteobacteria; order Burkholderiales; family Neisseriaceae; genus Eikenella. The sequence continues at coordinate 4,777 of CAUUTP010000114.1, read as the reverse complement.
GGCGGCGGTTTTCACGCTTCGGGCTTGGCTTCTTGGTAGAGCTTGGATACGGCGGCCACGATGTCGTCGATGGTGCGGACGTTGCGGAAGTCGTCGGCTTGGAGTTTGTAGCCGGTTTGGCGTTTGATTTGGTCGAGCAGGTCGATGGCGTCGATGCTGTCGATTTCCAGGTCTTCGTAGAGGTTGGTGCTGCCGGTTACGTTGCTGGTGTCGATTTCAAACATGTTTTCCAGTATGTCGAACAGGAAGGCACGGATTTCGGTTTCGGTCATGGGTGTTCCTTATAATGATGGGTGGCGACCGGGCAGGAATGCCCGGCCTATGTTTCAGGTAGCCTGCTACCTTCGGCTTGGCGGAAGTCCGCTGCACTTGCTTTCAGGTAGCCTTTGGCAAACGGCTTGGGCTTAGGTGCGGTGTTTCTGCACAAAGGCGGCCAGTGTGGACACATTGGCGAAGCTGTCGCGCAGTTCTTGGTTTTCGCCGTCGAGCTGGAAGCCGAAGTGTTTTTGCACGGCCAGGCCGAGTTCGAGTGCGTCTACGGAGTCGAGGCCGAGACCGCTGTCGCCGAACAGGGCTTCTTCGTCGCCGATGTCGGCGGGCGTGAGGTCTTCCAGGCCGAGGCTGTCGATAATCAGTTGTTTGATTTCTTGTTTCAAATCAGTCATGTTTTTGGCTTCTTTCATTGAAGTATTGTTGCAGGTGGTCGTTAAGGCGGCGGGCGGCAATGGGCAGGGGGTGCTTGTTTAACCAATCCTGCGGGTTGATGTCGTCGCCCACAATAAAGCGGTAGGCCGGTTTTTGCAGCGGGATTTTGTACCACGGCTGGCCTTTTTTGAAGTTCGGCGGCTGCATTTGAATCACCACGGGGGTGATGACCTGCGCGCTTCTGAGGCCGATGGATACTGCGCCGCGATGAAATTTCACCACACCGTCCCAGCCGGTGCGCGTGCCTTCGGGGAATACCAGCAGGCATTGCTGCTGCAAAACTTGGTGCACGGCTTCCACAAAATCCAAATCTTCCTGATTGGGCAGGTAGCCGCAGGCGCGGATTTGCCCGGCCATGGCCGGGTTGCGCTGCAAATCGGCTTTCACGATGCAGTTGGCTTCGGGCACGCGGCCGAGCAGGAACACCACATCGAGCAGCGAGGGATGGTTGGCCAAAATCAGCTGGCCGGGGCGGCCGAGCCGCTCGAAGCCTTCAAATTCCGCGCGCAAAATGCCGGAGCGCATCAAATAATAGCTAAACCACAGCCAAGTGCGCGTAACCACGCGCCGCGCCTGCTTTTGCTGCGCCAAATCGGGCGAGCGGCGCAGCAACCAGGGCAGCAGCACGATTTGCAGCAGCACGCCGAACACGCCGAAAAACACGAAGCCCATCCCGGTGGCCAGCAATCGCCACAAGCGGTTTAAACGGGCGCTCAAGGGATAAGCCGCTGCCATTGCCAAGCCTTGTCTGCATAACGGTTTATCCACTGGCGGCTGCCTGAGTGCTGTTGCCGCAGCCATTCGAGCGCGCCCCAATAGCCGCAGTTTGCCGCTGCGGCATTAGGCGCGGCGGGGGAAAGTTCCCACTCTTCGCCGGCGGTGAGCAGCAGCGCGAGCGCGTGGGCGAAGGGCGCGCGTTCGGCCGGTGCGGCGGGGTATTGTGTCTGCAAGGGTTCGTCCACCACCACCGCCAACACGCGCTCCGCCCCATCGGCTAGCAGGCCGGCGGCTTCGAGCACGGCGCTTTCCAAACCGCTCTGCCGCACGGAAAGCGCGGTGTATTCGCTCATGTCGCCACGCAGCATCGACCACTGCCCGGCCAGGGCGTTGTGCACGGAAAGGCCGAAAGAAGTGGGGGAAACTTCGTTGTCGCGCAACAGCGTGGTCCACAAGCCGAAGCTGCGGTTGATTTCGCCGTCGTGCGAAGCAAGCACCAGCGGGCAGGGTTCGCTTTCCGCCAACAGCGGATGCGCCGCCGCAAACAGCAGCCGCGCCGAGAGGCCGAGCCGCCGCCGCTGCATGGCGGGCAGGAAATCCACCTTCGGCGGCGTGTCGGGCAAATCGGCGGCGTTCAAGCGGCCCGATGCCCACGCGGCCCAGTCTTCGCCTGTGTGCAGGCGGGTGGAGGCGGCGTGCCAGCTTTGGATGGAAAAGCGGAGGCGGAAATCGGCGGTCATGGTTTAACTTCGTTGAGGCTGCGTTTTAACTGCGCTGAAGCTTCGCTTTCAGGTAGCCTTTTTAAAAACAGGCGGCCTGTTAAGAGCGCTTAAGGTGGCGCATTATAACAAGAATGCAGCACTCGGGCATCTGGCCGGCGGGAGGCAAAATGTGGGCGGCGGTTCTGCGAAAAGAAAAGTTTCAGGTAGCCTTCATTCTTAAAGTTTTTGTATTGGCAGCCCGAGAATTTGAGGCTACCTGAAAGAGCCTAAATAAAACGATAAAGCAGCTGCGTTTCCACCGTCTGCCACTTACCGAAGCCGTGCCATATCCATTCTGCTGCCACTTCCTGCGGCCACACCACGCCGCACAGCCAAGCTCCGTCCAACAGGAACACCGCTCCCTGCCAAAACCGGCCGGCCGCGTAGAGCCGCCAGCCGTCCCCGTTTGGCCGCAATCCGGTTTGCGGCATCTCCGCCAGCCCTTGCCCCGTGGCCTTGAGCAAGGCTTCTTTCAGCGTCCACAACGCATAATAATCGGCCAATTCGGCATGCTGTTGCAGCCAGCTCGCTTCATCGGCATGCAGCACCCAATACGGCCAGGCATCGAAACGACGCGGGCGTAGCTGCTCCAAATCCACGCCAACGGGAAAATCGGCAGACGGCACCGCCAGCACGGCATGGCCGCCGCTGTGGCTGAAGCTGCCCGAATAATTCGGGCTACCTGAAAACCCGTCTACCGCCGCCTGCTGCTTGAGAAAACGGCTCACCTGCCAGCCGGTTTGCGCCGCACGGGCAGGGTGGCGCGAGAGGCGGGCGCGATCGGCCGCATCCAGCAGCCTGGCGCGGTAGTGCGCGGCGCAGTCGGGCGCAGCCAAATAGAGGTGGAGGGGGTGTGGCGGAGGCAGGCGGGTAGGCATAGGCAAGTTTTTTTAATATACTTTAAACTCTGTGAAATCGCGGCTGCTTAGCCGTGAATTTTCGGTTTTCCAACCCAGCTTAAAAAGGGAGCAAATATGAAATCTCGCCAAATCATGCTGGCGGCTGCGATTGTAGCCGCTTTCGGCCTCGCCGGCTGCCAAAACAACCGTGCGCCGGACAACTCAGGCAATCAAGGCAGCCGCACCGAAGCCCGCCGCGATGGCGGCCGCAACAGCGCCCATGCCACCAGCCAAACCACCGGCCGCGTGTGCCGCCTGCTGCGCGACGACGACCCCAACCGCGGCGGCCGCAAAGTAGTGTATCGCTGCTCCGGCCGTGCCGTGATGGCTTCCGACGAAGCCAAGCGACTGCTCAACCCCAGCGTGCCGGTGAGCTTCGGCGGCAGCGGCCGCGTGATTCAGGCCAATTTGTCCACCCGTCAGGCAGCCAATGCTTCCAACCAATCCGACGAAGCCGCCTGCGAACGCGCCTTTATCAACGCCGCCCATAAATTCCAGGAAACCGCTCAAGCCCGTGGCGGCAGCCGCGTGAGCAACTTCCACAGCTACTACAACCGCCAAGTGCTGCGCGGCGGCCAGTACGACTGCGAAGTGGGCACCTTCCATGCCCGCGTGGTGATGCGCGGCGACATCGCCCGCTAAGCCGGTTGCGGCATAAAGGCTACCTGAAAACGGTTGATGCGGTTTTCAGGTAGCCTTTAAGTTTTCTGCGCAGCCTAAACACAAATGGCCGGGCATCAGGCCCGACCATTTGCTGTTTATTTTTCAGGTAGCCTCTGCTCAAACCTCAAGGCTACCTGAAAGCGAGGTTTCAACGCAGTTAAACCCTATTACTCCTTCTCTGCCGGTTTGCCCAGCTCATACCAATCAATCTCCCGCGTGTAATACATCACCGTAAACAGCGCGGCAAACAGCAGGCAGGAGCCGGCCAAGAGGTTGTATTGCTGCATTTTCACCAGCACAAACATCGTGCCGTAGGCCGCCATGAGCAGCGCCGTCATCATATACACCCCGCGCGTGGTGGCCAGCACGAAATGCAGATACCAAAACAGCAAGCTGATACAGGCAAATGCGCCGACGGCATAGGCGGCAGTAAAACCGATGTGTTCCGCCAGCGAGAGCAGCAACAGATAAAATATCGATAAAGCCGCGCCCACCAGCAAATACTGCATCGGGTGGATACGCCACTCCTGCAACACCTCGCTCAAAAAGAACGAGGCAAACACCAGCACCACCAACACCATGCCGTATTTCACGCTGCGGATAATCATGCGGTAGTCTTCTATACTCAACAACTCGCTGGATTGGTAATACCCTCGCTGTTCCGCCAAGCCGTAAATCGAAAACAGCACCACGGCAAACACGATACACAGCCCAAGCACACTCCATATTTTCTGGTTCATTTTTTACTCCGTCAAAGAATTGAATGCGGCCAAGGCACAAGCCTGCCAACGGCGCACAGTATGCCCGGCCCACATCAATTTTTTGTGGAACAATGATGAAGATTTTATGAAGATTGCCGCGCCTAAGCGTGTGTAACCCAGCGCGTTTGCGTAGAATGAGCGGTAGCTTCACTTCCGCTGCGGCTTCGGCTCGCCGCCTTGTATCCAAAGCTTGTTAATTCCCTATCCCATGAACCCGCATATCCTCATCATCGAAGACGAACGCGAAATCGCCGAACTGGTCGAACTCTCC
>CAUUTP010000113.1:0-5177 GCA_963548155.1 uncultured Eikenella sp. | reverse complement strand
ACACCATTTCCACCCTGCTCTACCAATACCACAACGGCGAAATCAGCCTGTTTCAGCACCATTAAGGTTTTCAGGTAGTCTCAAATCCGAAGTAAGGCTACCTGAAAAATAGTTATCCACCTTCTATAAAGGACTTACCCTCATGACCAAAAAACTAGCCATCATCAAAGGCGACGGCATCGGCCCCGAAATCGTACGCGAAGCCGTGCGCGTGCTCGATAAATTGATTGAACAGGGCTTGGACGTATCCTACGAATACGCTCCGCTGGGCGGCGAAGCCTACGACCAATTCGGCAGCCCCTATCCCGAGTTTACGCAAAACCTGTGCCGCGCCGCCGATGCCGTGCTGCTTGGCGCGGTGGGCAGCCCGCAATACGACAACCTCGACCGCCCGCTGCGCCCCGAGCGCGGCCTCTTGGCCATCCGCAAAGATTTGAATTTTTTTGCCAACCTGCGCCCCGCCATTTTGTATAAAGAGCTGGCCAACGCCTCCACGCTCAAACCCGAAATCGTGGCAGGCCTCGACATCCTCATCGTGCGCGAACTGACCGGCGACATCTATTTCGGCGAACCGCGCGGCATCCGCACGCTGGAAAACGGCGAGCGCGAAGGTTTCAACACCATGCGCTACAGCGAAAGCGAAATCCGCCGCATCGCCCACGTTGCCTTCCGTGCCGCGCAGAAACGCAGCAAAAAAGTCTGCTCCGTGGGCAAAGCCAACGTGTTGGAAACCACCGAACTGTGGTGCGAAATCTTCGAAGAAATCGGCAAACAATACCCCGATGTCGAACTCTCCCACATGTATGTGGACAACGCCGCCATGCAGCTCGTGCGCGCGCCCAAACAGTTCGATGTGATCGCCACTGGCAACATCTTCGGCGACATCCTCTCCGACGAAGCTTCCATGCTCACCGGCTCCATCGGCATGCTGCCCTCCGCCTCACTGGACGAAAACGGCAAAGGCCTATACGAACCCTCGCACGGCTCCGCGCCCGATATCGCCGGGCAAAACAAAGCCAACCCGCTGGCCACCATCCTCTCGCTGGCCATGCTGCTGCGCTACAGCCTGAACGACGAAGCGCGCGCCGTGCAGGTGGAAAATGCCGTGCAGAAAGTGCTGCAACAAGGCTTGCGCACCGGCGATATTTACGAACAAGGCACCCAGCTCGTGTCTTGCAGCGGCATGGGTGATGCCGTGCTGACCGCGTTATAATCCGCCGCCTCATCAGGCTATCTGAAAACCGTTGCCAGCTTTCAGGTAGTCTCCCAATCATTTCAAACCATAAGGAAAACGAATGACTACCCTACCGCCCTGCCCGCAATGCCAATCCGAATACACCTATGAAGACGGCGCCAACCTCATTTGCCCGGAATGCGCCCACGAATGGTCGGCCCAGGCCGATGCCGCTGCCGAGGCAGACGACGCCCTCAGCGCAGTTGATGCCTACGGCACACCGCTGGCCAACGGCGACAGCGTGGTGCTGCTCAAAGACCTGAAAGTGAAAGGCAGCTCGCTGGTGCTCAAACAAGGCACCAAAGTGAAAAACATCCGCCTGCAGGAAGGCGACCACGACATCGCCTGCAAAGTAAACGGCACCGCGCTCAACCTCAAATCCGAATTTGTGAAAAAGGCTTAGGCTGCGGAATAGCCGAAGGCTACCTGAAAAATCATTTTCAGGTAGCCTTTGTGCTAAACTCGCCCGCATCTTCCCAATCTTCTTGTTTCAACCATCATGCCCGGCAACTCCTTCGGACAACTCTTCCGCATCACCACCTTCGGCGAAAGTCACGGCGCAGGCATCGGCTGCATCATCGACGGCTGCCCGCCCGGCCTGCCGCTTGCCGAAGCCGATATCCAGCCCGACCTCGACCGCCGTCGCCCCGGCACCAGCCGCCACGTTACCCAGCGGCGCGAAGCCGACCAAGTGGAAATCCTCTCCGGCGTGTTTGAAGGGCGCACCACCGGCACGCCCATCGCCCTCTTCATCCGCAACACCGACCAACGCAGCCGCGACTACGGCAATATCGCCCAACAATTCCGCCCCGGCCATGCCGACTACACCTATTGGCACAAATACGGCATCCGCGATTATCGCGGTGGCGGCCGCAGTTCTGCGCGCGAAACCGCCGCCCGCGTGGCCGCCGGTGCCGTGGCCAAAAAATGGCTGCGCGAGCAGTTCGGCACGCAGATTCTCTGCTGGGTGAGCCAGGTGGGCGAGCTTGAAATCGCATTTGAAGGCGAAGAATTAATCGGCCAAAACCCCTTCTTTGCCGCCAACCAAAGCCAAATCGCCGACTTGGAAGCCTATATGGACTCCGTACGCAAATCGCTCGATTCCGTGGGCGCGAAACTGCATATTGAAGCGCGCAACGTCCCCGTCGGCCTGGGCGAGCCCGTGTTTGACCGGCTGGATGCCGACATCGCCCACGCCCTGATGGGCATCAACGCGGTGAAAGCCGTATCCGTCGGCGACGGCTTCGACGTGGTGCGCCAACTCGGCAGCCAACACGGCGACGAGCTCACGCCGCAAGGCTTCGCCAGCAACCATGCCGGCGGCATCCTCGGCGGCATTTCCACCGGCCAAACCATCCGCGCCGACTTCGCCGTGAAGCCCACCAGCTCCATCGCCACTCCGCGCCACAGTATCGACATCCACGGCCAGCCCGTTATGCTCGAAACCCACGGCCGCCACGACCCCTGTGTCGGCCTGCGCGCCGCCCCGATCGCCGAAGCCATGCTCGCCCTCGTGCTCATCGACCACGCCCTGCGCCACCGCGCCCAAAACGCTGATGTGCGCGTGATCACGCCCGATATCGCCAAACTGCAAAACGGTTGAAGGCTAGCTGAAAAATAAACCCCGCCTTTTCAGGTAGCCCAACCCCGAGACCCATCATGCCCCGTATCCATGCCCTGCCCGACCACCTTGTGAACCAAATCGCCGCCGGCGAAGTGGTGGAACGCCCCGCCGCCGCGCTCAAAGAAATCATCGAAAACAGTATTGATGCCGGCGCCACCCGTATCCAAGTGGAGCTGGCCGGCGGCGGCATCCGCCTCATCCGCGTGGCCGATAACGGCAGCGGCATCCATGCCGACGACCTTCCGCTCGCCCTCTCCCGCCACGCCACCAGCAAAATCGCTTCGCTGCAAGATTTGGAGCACGTGCGCAGCATGGGCTTTCGCGGCGAAGGGCTGGCCAGCATCGCCTCCGTGTCCCGCCTCACCCTCACCAGCCGCCAGGAAGGCAGCCCCGCCGCCCGCCAAGTGCGCGCCCGTGACGGGCAAATCGAGCCCGCCGCCGCTGCCGCCCACCCCGTAGGCACCAGCGTGGAAGTGGCCGACCTCTTTTTCAACACCCCTGCCCGGCGCAAATTCCTCAAATCCGAAAACACCGAATACGCCCACTGCGCCACCGTGTTCGACCGCCTCGCCCTGGCCAACCCGCACATCGCCTTCGAGCTTGTGCACAACGGCAAAACCACCGCCAAATACCCCGCCCAAAGCCAAAACGAACGCATCGCCGCCGTGCTGGGCTCGGATTTTCAGGCCGCCTCCCTGCCCATCGACAGCGGCAACGGCATCCTCCGTTTGCACGGCCTCATTGCCAAACCCACCTTCGCCCAAGGCCGCAGCAGCCAGCAATACTGTTTTGTAAACAACCGCTTCGTGCGCGACAAAGTGATGCTGCACGCCGCCAAACAGGCCTACCGCGATGTGTTGCACCAGCAAATCACCCCCGCCTTCGTGCTGTTTCTCGAACTGCCGCCCGAAATGGTGGACGTCAACGTGCACCCCACCAAAACCGAAATCCGCTTCCGCGACAGCCAGGCCGTACACCAGCTCGTGTTCCACACCCTGAACAAAGCGCTGGCCGACACCCGCGCCGACCAAACCGACAGCGTGAGCAACGCCGGCAGCCTGCTGCAACACATCCACAGCCAAAGGCTACCTGAAAGCGAGCCAGGCGAGTTTTTGCTACGCAGAAGCTCGCCTGGCTCGCTGTCAGGTAGCCCCAGCGCCCGCACCCCTGTTGCTTATAACCCTGCCCGCGCCCCGCAGCAGCAACGCCTCACCCTGCAAGAAAGCCGCGCCGCCTGGCAAACCTATGCCGAGCTTTATAAACACAGCGGCAGCGAAGACCCCGAACTTGCCGCCCTCGAGCAAAGCCGATTCGCATCAAGCGCGGAAGCCGCCCGGCTACCTGAAAACAATGCCGCAGAACACCCGCTCGGCTTCGCCATCGCCCAGCTGCTCGGCATTTATATCCTGGCTCAAGCCGAAAACAGCCTGCTCTTAATCGACATGCACGCCGCCGCCGAGCGCGTGAACTACGAAAAAATGAAAGCCCAGCGCCAAAGCCACGGCAGCCTGCACAGCCAGCAGCTGCTCATCCCCGTGAGCTTTGAAGCCACTCACGAAGAAATGGCCGCCCTGGCCGAACACGCCGATTTGCTGCGCCAATACGGCCTCGACTGCTCCGCCGTGGGCAGCCACACCATCGCCATACGCGCCGTGCCGCAGATGCTGGGCAAAGCCGATATTTCCGAACTTGCCCGCAGCATGCTGCAAGAAGCCGCCCACACCGGCAGCATCCGCACCGTAGAAGAGCGCGAAAACCGCATCCTCAGCACCATGGCCTGCCACGGCTCCGTGCGCGCCGGCCGCCGCCTCACCCTGCCCGAAATGAATGCCCTGCTGCGCGATATGGAAAATACCTCCCGCAGCAACCAATGCAACCACGGCCGCCCCACCTGGGTGAAACTCACCCTCACCGACCTCGATGCCCTGTTCCTGCGCGGGCAATAGGCAGGCTGCCCGTGCGGCAGACGAAAGGCTACCTGAAACAGGATAAACCGTTTTTCAGGTAGCCTTTCTTGTAGAAACCAGTAGCGTTGTTTACAGTATTTCCAGGAGAATACTGAAACATGAACATGCACAAAAACACCCGACTCACCCCGCACCACCGCCAAGCCATTTGGCTGGCCTACACTCAGGAGAAGGAAAGCGTCACCTCCCTGGCACGCCGCTACCAAGTCAGCCGCGTCACCATCTACCGCGCACTTAAAGCCGCAAGGGGCAGGCTGCTCAAACCCCAAACCAGCACCAACAACCGTTTCAAACAGGCAAAGTACGGAATGAAACGTCTGGCCAAGGTAGAACGCAGCATTCAGGAAAAACT
>CAUUTP010000112.1:0-5183 GCA_963548155.1 uncultured Eikenella sp. | reverse complement strand
CCGGCGAATACCTGAAGAAAAAACTCGGTATCGGCTACGGCGAAACCACGCCCGACGGCAAATTCACCCTGGTTGAAGGCGAGTGTATGGGCGCATGCGGCGATGCCCCCGTGATGCTGCTGAACAACCACAAAATGTGCAGCTTCATGACCGAAGAAGCGATTGAAGCCAAACTCGCCGAATTGGGTTAGAGGCTACCTGAAACCGTAAAGGCCGTCTGAAAAACCAACACAGGCCGACCCGAAACCGAACAGAAAGAAAACAGAAAAACCTTTTTCAGACGGCCTAACAGGCTACCTGAAAAACACCGCAATATTGACAGGCCGTCTGAAACCGACAAGGCCGCAGCAGAAACCGAAACACATAGGCACACCAAAATGGCTATTTACCAATCAGGCGTGATTTTTGACCAAGTGGATACCGCCAATCCCGATTGCTGGACGCTGGACGAATACGTCAAACGCGGCGGCTACACCGCCCTGCGTAAAATTCTGGCCGAAAAAACGCCGCAAGACGACGTGATTGCCGAAGTCAAAACTTCCGGCCTGCGCGGGCGCGGCGGTGCCGGCTTTCCGTCCGGCCTGAAATGGAGCTTCATGCCCCGTTCCTTCCCCGGCGAAAAATACATCGTCTGCAATACCGATGAAGGCGAGCCCGGCACCTTTAAAGACCGTGACATCATCCGTTTCAATCCGCATGCCCTGATTGAAGGCATGATTATCGGCGGCTATGCCATGGGCGCGTGTGCCGGTTACAACTATATTCACGGCGAAATTTTCGAAGGCTACCAACGCTTTGAGGCCGCCCTGGCCGAAGCCCGGGAAGCAGGCTTCCTCGGCAAAAATATCTTGGGCAGCGGTTTTGATTTCGAACTCTTTGCCCACCACGGCTACGGAGCATACATCTGCGGCGAAGAAACCGCGCTGCTCGAATCGCTCGAAGGCAAAAAAGGCCAGCCACGCTTCAAACCTCCGTTCCCGGCTTCGTTCGGTTTGTTCGGCAAGCCCACTACTATCAACAACACCGAAACTTTCGCCTCCGTCCCGTTTATCATCCGCGACGGCGCTCAAACCTTTGCCGATAAAGGCATTCCCAATGCAGGCGGCACCAAACTCTTTTCCGTGTCCGGCCACGTGGAACGCCCGGGTAACTACGAAGTGCCGCTCGGCACGCCCTTTGCCGACCTTTTGGCCATGGCAGGCGGCGTGCGCGGCGGCAAAAAGCTGAAAGCCGTCATCCCTGGTGGCTCGTCTTCGCCCGTGATTCCCGGCGACATGATGATGACCCTCACCATGGACTACGATGCCATCGCCAAAGCCGGATCCATGCTCGGTTCCGGCGCGGTTATCGTGATGGATGAAGACGTATGCATGGTTAAGGCCTTGGAAAGATTGAGCTACTTCTACTTCGAAGAATCTTGCGGCCAATGTACTCCCTGCCGCGAAGGCACCGGCTGGCTGTACCGCATCGTTCACCGCATCGTAAACGGCCAAGGCCGCATGGAAGACCTCGAACTCCTGGAAAGCATCGGCAACAACATGGCCGGCCGCACCATCTGCGCCCTCGCCGATGCCGCCGTTTTCCCCGTGCGCGGCTTCATGAAGCACTACCGCGACGAGTTCGTCTACTACATCGAACACGGCAAACCGATAAAAGAGCACAAGTGGTGCTAACTGCCGGAATAATTGGGCTACCTGAAAGCGAAAAGGCCGTCTGAAAACAGGCTGCCTGAAAAACAGCCCGCAGGCCGCCGCCTTTTTCAGACGGCCTCACACTAAAAATTTTAAATACCCGTAACGTAGGAAATACACCATGTTACAAATCAGCATTGACGGTAAGGAAGTATCGGTAGAGCAGGGCGCGACCGTGATTGAAGCGGCGCAGAAGCTCGGCACCTACATCCCCCACTTCTGTTACCACAAAAAACTTTCCATCGCCGCCAGTTGCCGCATGTGCCTGGTGGAAGTGGAAAAAGCGCCCAAGCCGCTGCCCGCCTGCGCCACACCGGTAACCGACGGCATGGTGGTGCACACCCATTCCAAAATGGCCAAGCAGGCGCAGGAAGGCGTGATGGAATTCCTGCTCATCAACCACCCGCTCGACTGCCCCGTGTGCGACAAAGGCGGCGAATGCCAGCTGCAAGATTTGGCCGTCGGCTACGGCAAATCCACCACCCGCTACACCGAAGCCAAACGCGCCGTGGTGGCCAAAGACATGGGTCCGCTGATTTCTACTCGGGAAATGAGCCGCTGCATCCACTGTTCCCGCTGCGTGCGTTTTACTGAAGAAATCGCCGGCAATCAGGAAATCGGCATCGCCAACCGCGGCGAACATTCCGAAATCCTCACCTTCATCGGTCGCGCCGTGGAAACCGAACTTTCCGGCAACGTTATCGACCTCTGCCCCGTGGGCGCGCTCACCAGCAAACCCTTCCGCTTCAACGCCCGCTCCTGGGAATTGAACCGCCGCAAATCCGTGTCTGCCCACGACGCATTGGGCAGCAACCTGATTGTGCAAACCAAAGAACACACCGTGCGCCGCATGCTGCCGCTGGAAAACGAAGCCATCAACGAATGCTGGCTGTCCGACCGCGACCGCTTCGCCTACGAAGGCCTGAACCACGAAAGCCGTCTGAAAAAACCGAAAATCAAACAAGGCGGCGAATGGATCGATGTGGACTGGCAAACCGCGCTCGAATACGTGCGCAACGGCATCGAATGCATCGCCAAAGACGGCAACCAAGAGCAAATCGGCTTTTGGGCCAACCCCATGAACACGCTGGAAGAACTCTATCTGGCGAAACAACTGGCTAACGGCATCGGCAGCCGCCACTTCGCCACCCGCCTGCGCGAACAAGACGGCCGTCTGAAAGGCACGTTGGCAGGCGCGCAATGGCTGGGCTGCAATATCGCCGACCTTTCCGATGCTAAAGCCGTACTGGTGGTGGGTGCGAACCTGCGCCAAGAGCAGCCGCTGCTGACCGCCCGCCTGCGCGTAGCCGCCAACCAAGGCAGCAAAATCAGCGTGGTGGCCGCGCGTAAAGAGCAACTGCATATGCCCTTGGCCGCGCAGGAAGCCCTGCATCCGAACCAATGGGCAGGCTACCTGAAAAATCTCGCCGCCGATGCCGCCAACCCGATTCACGCCGGTTTGAAAGACGCGGAAAAAGCCGCCGTCCTGCTCGGCGCGGAAGCGCAAAACCACCCCGACTATGCCGCGATTTACACCGCCGCCCAAAGGCTGGCCGAACAAACCGGCGCGTCATTCGGCATCCTGCCGCAGGCGGCCAACAGCGTGGGTGCGGATTTGCTGAACGCCGACAGCGGCAGCATTGCCGAAATGATTGCCACGCCGAAACAGGCCGTGCTGTTGCTCAACGTTGAGCCGGAAGCCGACGTGGCAGGCGGAGCCGCCGCCGTGGCCGCGCTGAAACAGGCCAAGAGCGTGATGGCGTTCACCCCGTTCGTCAGCGATACCTTGCTTGAGGTGTGCGACGTGCTGCTGCCGATTGCCCCGTTCACCGAAACTTCCGGCAGCTTCGTCAACATGGAAGGCCGTCTGCAATCTTTCCACGGCGTAGTAAAAGGCCTGGGCGAAAGCCGCCCGCTGTGGAAAATCCTGCGCGTGCTGGGCAACCTGCTGGAGCTGGAAGGCTTCGAATACGACAGCAGCGAGCAAATCCTGCACGACGCGCTGGATGCCCAAAGGCTACCTGAAAAACTGAACAACCGCAGCAGCTGGCAGGGCGAAGCCGCTCCGGCCGCCGCAGGCCTGATCCGCACCGGCGGCGTGGGCATCTATCATACCGACGCCATCGTGCGCCGCGCCGAAGCCCTGCAGCAAACTTCGCATGCCCAAGTGCCGCCTGCCCGCGTCCACCCCGATACGCTGGCAGCGCTCGGCCTCGCCGACGGCGCAACTGCCGAAGCCGTGCAGAACGGCAACCGCGTGCGCGTAACCGTGGTGGCCGACAACACTTTGCCGCCCAACGTCGTCCACCTGCCGCAGCATCCGGCCAACGCCGCGCTGGGCGGGCTGATGAACGCGATTGAACTGGAAGGAGTCTGATGATGCAGGAATGGTTTCAAGCCCTGTTTGCCGGCTGGTTCGGCGCAGCGGGCAACGACATCGGCCTCTTGGTGTCGATTGTCGTCAAAATCGTGATTATCCTTGTGCCGCTGATTCTGACCGTGGCCTACCTGACCTACTTCGAGCGTAAGGTCATCGGCTTCATGCAGCTGCGCGTCGGCCCGAATGTGACCGGCCCGTGGGGCTTGATTCAGCCGTTTGCCGACGTGTTGAAACTGCTGTTTAAAGAAGTTACCCGCCCCAGCTCGTCCAATAAAGCCTTGTTCTACATCGGCCCCATGCTCTCGCTCGCGCCCTCGTTTGCCGCGTGGGCGGTAGTGCCGTTTTCTGACCAATGGCTTTTAACCAAAGTCGATGCCGGGCTGCTGTATATCTTAATGATTACCTCGCTTTCCGTGTACGGCGTGATTATTGCCGGCTGGGCGTCCAACTCGAAATACGCCTTCCTCGGCGCGATGCGTTCCTCCGCGCAAACCATTTCCTACGAAATCGCCATGAGCGCGGCTTTGGTGTGCGTGATCATGGTTTCAGGTAGCCTGAACTTCAACGACATCGTGGCTGCGCAAAGCAACGGTATTGCGGGCGGCTCAATTTTCTCGTGGAACTGGTTCACCCTATTCCCTGTGTTCCTCGTCTACCTGATTTCCGCCGTGGCCGAAACCAACCGCGCCCCGTTCGACGTGGCCGAGGGCGAATCTGAAATCGTGGCCGGTTTCCACGTTGAATATTCCGGCTTCGCCTTCGCCCTGTTTTTCCTCGCCGAATACATCTTCATGATTCTAATCGGCGCGCTCACCTCTATTATGTTCCTCGGCGGCTGGCTCTCGCCCTTCCCGCAAAGCTGGGGCATCGTCGGTACGCCCAGCCCGATTTGGATGTTTGCCAAAATGGCCTTCGTGCTCTACGGCTATCTGTGGATTCGCGCCACTTTCCCGCGCTACCGCTACGACCAAATCATGCGTTTGGGTTGGAAAGTGCTGATTCCCATCGGCTTTATCGCCATCGCTTTCTACGGCTTGTGGATGGCTTCGCCGTGGAGCTTGTGGAAATAGGGCAGGGAGGCCGTCTGAAAGTTTTCAGGTAGCCTGAACCCC
>CAUUTP010000111.1:0-5311 GCA_963548155.1 uncultured Eikenella sp. | reverse complement strand
CTGCTCCTTTTCGGGATGCTGCCTAGGCTTTCAGGGCAGCGGCGAATTTCTGATAGACGGCTGCCTGTTTGCTCGGGTTGGTTTCCAGTATCAGAAACAGCAAATCGGGTGCTTCCTGCTTCAGCTCCTCTATGCGCTGCTTGGCGGCGGTTTTGGTGGGGAAGTGGCCGATGGGTCGGTATTCGTACACCAGCGGGCTTTCAGGCCGGCAATAGCCCACGGCCAGCAGGCAGGCTTTCGGAGTCTTGGGCGAATGATAGGGTTTGATGGGTTTTGCAGTGCGCGGATAAGATTTCATGATGTTTGTCCTTTTTTTGCAAAGGGGATGCTTAGTGCGTTTCCCAATGCTCCTCTGTTTGCGGGGCTACCAGCTCGATGATGACGGGCGGGCTGTCCGTTGCGTTCTCGGGCTGGGGTTTGTCCAAGCCAAGCAGTTTTGCCTTGCCCATGGTGGCGGCTACCATGGCGGAAGCGCTGCCGCCCTCCTGTGCGGTGTGCCGTGCCTGTTCCAATTCTGCAAGCAGGGTATCTACCGTTATTTCGTGCCGTTTCCTGTGCGTTGCCTGCAATTTGGCGATTCTTGCCGCAATCTTGCCGTTATCCAGCAGTTCCTTGGCTTTGCGGTTGATGCTCTCGGCTTTCATCTTTCCAGCGTTGTATGCCTGCCGGTAGGCTTCGCTGGCGTTGCCAGTTTCTATATACAGGCCGACAAAGCGCTCTTGTTTCGGGGTCATGGCTAATCCTTTGTTTTTAAGCAAGGTTGTATTTCCGGCTGGGTATTTTCAGGTAGCCTGCTAAGGGTTTCCTTGGGGTCGATGATGACGCGGGTTATCTTTATCGGGGTCATGCTGCCGTCTGTCGATTTCAAGTCTAGTTCGGTTTTATCGCTGTACTTTTTCGGGGCAAGGCGGGCGGCTTTCCATTTGCGGGCGTCTATCTTCAACTTGGCTTTCGCTACTTCACCGGTTTCAGGCGGGCAGTTGTCGGCTATTTCGATGATTTCGTCGGCGTAGAAGTCTGCCTGTTGTTCGCGCGCGTGCGCGTATCGCTCCGAAAATTCGGGGCTTTCGGCCAGCCATTTGTAGATTGTGCTGGGGGCGGGCAGGTTCTTCCTGCGACAGATGGCGGCCAGGCTGTGGCCTTGTGCCAGCAATTCGCAAATACGGGTTTCGATGGTTTCGCGGTTATTGTGCATAGCAGTTCTCCGGTTTCAGGTAGCCTTGTTCAGCAGCCTGCCAAGTTTGCCTAGGTAGTGGTCTGCTTCGGCCAGATGGTGGGCTAGGATGGCGGCGAGGCGGTGGCGTTGCGGCTCGGCAAAGTCTTGTGCCAAGTCGCCAAGCTCTCCGGCCAGATGCTCGATTAAATCGCGCTCGTACCGGAACAGCGCCATCATGGCGATGATGCGCTGGTGTTTGCGGTGGATGCAGAATGGCAGGCGGGTTTTCGTGATATGGCAGATGGGGCAGCCGTGGCGGTAAGGGTGCTGGGGTTGGCTCATTGCAATGCTCCTTGGGGTTGGTTGTCGATGGCGGCCAGTTCACAATCCCTTTCATGTGCCGGTTTGCCCATCATGTACAACGCGGCATTCTTCACTTCCAGCCGCCGAAGCGTGCGCAGTTGTTCGGTGGTCAGGCTGTTGCGGTCTAGCCCGCCCCATTTGCCGGTTAATGCCCGGTTGATGCGCCGTGCTTCGTTCATGTAGCTGAAACGGCTGGCCGTGCCGCCGCCTGCAAGATTGACTTCATGGATAACTTCGCTCATTAGGCGGTAACCGTCTGCGGCCTCCTTGCGGGCGGGTTGCCAGTCTTTGCCGTCTATCAGCAGGGCTTTGATGGTTTGGTCTACCCATATTTCAAAGTCCAAGCTGATAAAGCGGGCAAAACATATCATCAGGTCGGGATGCAACCATGTTCCGCTGTTGTACCGCCCTCTTCGGGTTTGGATTAGGGCGGGATAGTCGGCAGGGTTGAAGGGAGTTTTTAATTCCCTTGAATCGCAGGGAATTAAACCTTTCCGTTTGGCCAATGCCTGAATGTATTGCTGCGTGCGTTTCAGGCTGAAGAAGTTATCCAGCCGTTTACCGTGTTGCTCGGCTATCCCGGTGGCGTTAAACCATGCTTCGCGGTTGGCATGGACGGGCAGGCCTTGGTAGTCCAGTTTGAGGATGTTCATGCCCTGCCCTCCGGCATTAACCAGTAACGCCCGCGTTTCACGGTTTGGCCGAACTGGTTTCTTGTCCGTTCCATGATGCAGATGATGTTGTGCCCCGCCTGCCGCAGTTCGCAGATGCGGGCGTTGCAGCCCATGATGCCCATTTGGTGCATATCGTAGGCGGTCAGGCTTTGCCCGCTCTGCAGGGCGGAGAGGATGCGCTGGTTTTGCGTAGGGATGGTAGAATGGCGGGTAGTGGTAATTCCCTTTGTTTGGCCGTTCGGATGCTTGGCGTTCGGGCGGTTTTTGTTTTGCATGGCCTGCCTCCCTAGCGGTTCTCGGCCAGCTTGCAGATGTAGCCGTCAATCTCGGATTGCAGCCAGCCGGTGGTATTGGCGGAAACTTTGAAGGGTTTGGGAAAGTCGGGGCGGTATAGCCGGTGCTTGGGGTTGTTCCAGTTCCAAAGGGTGGAGAGGGAAACGCCGAACAGGGCGGCGGCTTGTTTGGGGCGGATGATGCTTTGTTGCATGGTTTGATACCTCGTTAGCTGTTGTTGGATAACGGGGCAAAGAATAAGCCGCCTCGTGGGCGGCTTCAGTACAGTTAGACTTTTTACGGTCTAATCTTGGTCTAGTCAGAAGTACAGCGCAGGTCATCAGCCTTTAATTGTGTGTCGGCGGTTTGCCTCGGCAAATTTGGCTTTTAGGTTACTTTCAGATAATCCCGGTTCATCAAATTCATTTACAATATATTCGATAACTGCTGCTTGGTTTGGAAATATTCCTTTATCAATCAAAGTTTCTTTCATAACATAAATGAGATTGAGAAATGTTGTCCTGTCATTTATCTGCTCGAAACTATCCGGAACTTCTCGCTTTATTTTTGCCTGTGATACGCGGCTAGTCTTATCTGCTCCCACTGGTAAGTATGGCAGCACACATATATTTTGTAAAAAGTTGACTACTTTTGCTTTCTCTAAGCAAATATACCGATATTTTTTATACTCCTTTGCGATTAATGGTTCTTTTACAGAGTCAAAATAATCAAGTCGGTCATATCGGAGAACAAGACAAAGGAATTTGTATAGATACCTAGTTTCATCAATAGGTATATATCTTCCAGCTCGCCTTCTAAATGCAAGTTTATCAACATAATCAAAACAATTATCGTCAAAGCAGTTATCTTCGTATTTGTTAAGCAAAAAGGTTGCTATCTCTTGCAAGCTGCAAGTACCTCCCTCTAATATTCCAACTAATCGGATAATATCTCCCAACAAAATATATTTGTCATGCTCTTTGTTGATTT
The DNA here is from genome assembly GCA_963548155.1 of uncultured Eikenella sp. Lineage (GTDB taxonomy): Bacteria > Pseudomonadota > Gammaproteobacteria > Burkholderiales > Neisseriaceae > Eikenella. The sequence goes on along the minus strand of CAUUTP010000111.1, from coordinate 1,855 downwards.
CAGAGGAAATAAAGCCCATTCCAAACCCTATCCAAAAATAATTTTCAGGTAGCTTGAAATAGGTTCAAGCCGGGAAGCCTCCGCAAAATCCACGGGCGGGCGTTGCGCTTTGCTGCGTGGGGGAATTTCCAGCTCTATATCGGCGGCGGTATCGGGATAATTCAGGCTTCGCAGCGCCTCTAGTGCGTTGTCTGTGACGATGACTGGCATGGTGTTCTCCTTTTGTTCGTTTGTTTCCGTTGTCTTGCCGCTATCTACACAATACGGCGTTATACAGCATTAGGCTGGATTAAGGATAATGCGAAGCGAAATAAAACACCAGCCCGCCTGCTGGCGTCTTGTTTTTCAGGTAACACCGCCTGTTTCAATCAAGGCTTGGGCTTGGCGGTATCGCTCCCGCAGATAGTCTGAATACCATTGCATCATCTCCCGTTGCTCGGCCAGATATTCCGCCCGATTGTAGGCGGCCTTAATCCGATTTTCTTCAACGTGGGCTAGCTGGCGTTCGATGGCGTCGGGGTTGTAGCCCTGCTCGTTCAGTATGCTGCTTGCCAAGCTGCGGAAGCCGTGCGGGGTGGCAATGCCCTTATAGCCCATGCCGTTCATGATTTTGCCTAGGGTGTTTTCGCTGATATGGCCGTTTTGTTTGGTACGGCTGGGGAACAGATAGGGGGTATTGCCGGTTAAGTCTTGCAGCTCCCGCAACAGCTCCAACGCCCAATCGGAAAGCGGCACGGTGTGCGGCGGCTTGGGGGCGGTCTTCTCGTGCTTCATACGTTCGGCGGGAATAACCCATTGCGCTGCGGCAAAATCTACTTCTGCCCATTGTCCGCCGCGTAGTTCGGTATTACGTACAAACACCAGCATCAGCAGCAATAGGGCGATTTTATTTGCTGGGTCAATCTCGGCCAGTATCAGGCGGCGGTAAAACTCGGTCAGTTCTTCACGCGGCAGGGCTGCACGGTTTTTGGGCGGTTGTTTGGCAATGTATTTGCGCAATGCACGGGCGGGGTTGCGGTCGGTTACTTCCAGCATGGCCGCATAATCGAAAACCGCACCTATCCATTCCCTTACTTTTTCGGCGGTGTTGCTCACGCCCCGCGCTGTGATACGGTCTAAAACTTGTTTGATTTGCCCTACCGTGATGCTGTCTATCGGTATTTCTCCAATCAGCGGGAAAACGTCAGTTTCAAAATAACGCATGATGCGCTCTGCATGGTTCGGCTTCCAGCGGTGCAGATTGTCGGCGTGCCAGCGGCGGGTAAGGGCGGCAAAGGTATTCAGCAAGGCCGCCTGCCTTTCCTGTTTGGCCTGTTGCTTGGCGGTGGCGGGGTCTTGTCCGCTTGAAAGCAGGCGGCGGGCGTTCTCTGCCTCCTGCCTCGCTTCGGAAAGCGAAACGGCAGGATACTTGCCGATAGTCAGCGTTTTTTCTTTACCATCGATACGGTATTTCAGGCGGAAGATTTTGCCACCTGCCGGGGTAACTTCCAGATACAGGCCACCACCGTCAAACAGCTTGGCTTTCTTTCCTGTGCCGGTAGGTTTCGCGTTCTTGATTTGGCGGTCGTTCAGGGGCATTCTGGGGGTATATTTTTGAGGGTATTTTCTGGATACCCCCAATCATACCCCCATAAAAGGGGCAATTCAATTAGACGGCATTAGACGGGATTAGCTTAGCAAGGAAAGAGAAAGGATAGCTTGAATCAGCCTGAAAGCCTTACCTGTATTGGATTTGGCTAATTGCATTGGATGGCGTTAGACGTAAAAAAACAGCCCGAAAAATTGGGCTGTTTTTGTTTGATGGTGCGGACGGAGAGACTCGAACTCTCACACCTCTCGGCGCCAGAACCTAAAT
>CAUUTP010000110.1:0-5353 GCA_963548155.1 uncultured Eikenella sp. | reverse complement strand
GCGCTGAAAACCGTAACCGTGAAAAACCCGGTGCATGCCGCGCTGTATCTGGTGCTCACTTTCTGCATGAGCGCGATGATGTGGATGCTGATGCAGGCCGAATTCCTCGGCATCACGCTGGTGGTGGTGTATGTGGGCGCGGTGATGGTGCTGTTCCTGTTCGTGGTGATGATGCTCAACATCGACGTGGAGGAAATGCGCAAAGGCTTCTGGCGCAACGCGCCGGTGGCCGCCGTGGTCGGCGTGTTGATGGCCGTGGCGCTGATTATGATTTTGGTTGCGCCTGCCACCGATTTGGCCGCCTTCGGCCAGATGAACGACGTGCTGGCCGACCACAGCAACGTGCGCGAGCTGGGCACGCAGATTTACACCACCTACCTGCTGCCTTTCGAGTTGGCGGCCGTGCTGCTGGTGCTGGGTATGGTGGCCGCCATCGCGCTGGTACACCGCAAAACCTTCAAGCCAAAATACATCAATCCGGCCGACCAGGTTAAAGTGGATGCGAAAAAAGGCCGCCTGCGTATGGTGAAGATGGAAGCCGTGGTGCAGAGGCCGTCTGAAAGCGAAGAAAACAACGGCGAAGCCGCCGAATCCGACGCCGCCGAAGGGGAGGGCAAAGCATGATTACGATTACGCATTATCTGGTGTTGTCCGCCCTGTTGTTCGGCATCAGCGCGATGGGCATTTTCATGAACCGCAAAAACGTGCTGATTTTGCTGATGTCGATCGAACTGATGCTGTTGGCGGTGAACTTCAACTTTATCGCCTTCTCGCGCTACCTCGGCGACAGCGCGGGGCAGATTTTCGTCTTCTTCGTGCTCACCGTGGCCGCGGCCGAATCCGCCATCGGCCTGGCGATTATGGTTTTGGTATACCGCAACCGCAACACGATCAACGTAACGGATTTGGACAGCCTCAAAGGCTAGGGCTACCTGAAAACAGGCCATCTGAAAGTTTCAGGTAGCCTCAAAAGGAAGCCGGAGAGGCTACCTGAAAACGAGCCGCACAAAATTGAAAGATTTATCCGTAAGGATGGCAACAACATGACTGACATGACTTTATACCTCATCATCGCCCTCACGCCCTTGGCGGGCTGTTTGCTGGCCGGGCTGTTCGGCAACACCATCGGCCGCCGGGGCGCGCACACGGTTACCATACTCGGCGTGGCCGTATCCGCCGTGCTGTCGGCCTATGTGCTGTGCGGGTTTATCGACGGCAGCCGTGCCAAGTTTGATGAAAACGTCTATACCTGGCTGACCATGAACGGGCTGGATTTCTCGGTTGGCTTCCTGGTGGACAGCCTTACCGCGCTGATGATGGTGGTGGTTACTTCTGTGTCGCTCATGGTGCACATCTACACCATCGGCTATATGGCGGACGAAGAAGTCGGCTACCAACGCTTCTTTAGCTATATTTCTTTGTTTACCTTCAGCATGTTGATGCTGATTATGTCCAACAACTTCATCCAGCTTTTCTTCGGCTGGGAAGCGGTCGGTTTGGTGTCCTACCTCCTAATCGGCTTCTATTTCAAACGCGACAGCGCGATTTTCGCCAACCTGAAAGCCTTCTTGGTGAACCGCGTGGGCGACTTCGGCTTCGTGCTCGGCATCGGCTTGGTGCTGGCCTATTTCGGTGGCAGCCTGCGCTATGCCGACGTGTTCGCCTACCTGCCCAATGTGGTCGGCAGCACCCTGTTCGGCTGTGATTTGATTACCATCACCTGCCTGTTGCTGTTTGTCGGTGCGATGGGTAAATCCGCCCAATTCCCGCTGCATGTGTGGCTGCCCGATTCCATGGAAGGCCCGACCCCGATTTCCGCGCTGATTCACGCCGCCACGATGGTAACCGCCGGCCTGTTTATGGTGTCGCGCATGTCGCCGATGTATGAGCTCTCCACTACTGCGCTGAGCGTGATTATGGTGATTGGTGCAATTACCGCGCTGTTTATGGGCTTCCTCGGCACGATTCAAAACGACATCAAACGCGTGGTGGCCTATTCTACTCTGTCGCAGCTCGGTTATATGACCGTGGCTTTGGGCGTGTCCGCCTATTCCGTGGCCATGTTCCATGTGATGACCCACGCCTTCTTCAAAGCCCTGCTGTTCTTGGCGGCGGGCAGCGTGATTATCGGTATGCACCACGACCAGGATATGCGCAATATGGGCGGTCTGCGCAAATACATGCCGATTACCTGGTTCACCATGCTGCTGGGCAACCTCGCCCTCATCGGCACGCCGCTGTTCTCCGGCTTCTATTCCAAAGATTCGATTATCGAAGCGGTTCACGCCAGCAACCTGCCCGGCAGCGGTTTCGCCTATTTCGCCGTGCTGGCCAGCGTGTTCGTTACCGCGTTTTACGCCTTCCGCCAATACTTTATCGTCTTCCACGGTAAAGAACGCTGGCGCGAAGCCAAGCATGACCATGACGACGACCACGGCCACCACCACGGCTTGAAACCGTCCGACAACCCGCACGAAAGCCCATGGGTGGTTACCCTGCCGCTGATTTTGCTGGCGATTCCGTCCGTGATTATCGGCTACATCGCCATCGAGCCGATGCTGTACGGCGATTTCTTCAAAGACGTGATTTATGTCAATCACGAGCTGCATCCGGTGATGCACATCATGAAGGAAGAATTCCACGGTGCAATGGCCATGGTGTCGCACAGCCTGTACACGCCCGTGCTGTATCTGGCCGTCGGCGGCGTATTGGCCGCGTGGTTCCTGTATGTGAAAGCGCCGCAGCTGCCCGCCAAAATCGCGCAGACCTTCCGCCCGGTGTATGTGTTGTTTGAAAACAAATACTACCTCGACAACATCTACTTCGCCGTGTTTGCCAAAGGCACGCGTGCGTTGGGCAACTTCTTCTGGAAAGCCGTCGATACCGCAATCATCGACAACGGCCTGGTAAATGGTGCGGCCAAACTGGTCGGCGCGGTGGCAGGGCAGGTGCGCCGCCTGCAAACCGGCTTCATCTACACCTACGCCGCCGCCATGGTTTCCGGCGTGTTGGTGCTGATTGTGGTGTTCTTCTGGCAGCTTTGGTTCAGATAAAGGCTACCTGAAAAAATGGATGCCGATATTTTGCCTGATACACTAGCCGAAGTGCGGCAGGAGATTGACGCGCTGGACAGCCAACTTATCGGTTTGCTGGCGCAGCGGCAGCAGTTGGTTGCACAGGCAGGCCGTCTGAAACCCAAGCACGACGCACAGGCCGTGGCTGCGCCCGAAAGGGTGGCGCAGGTGTTGAAGGCACGGCGCGAACAGGCAGCGGCGGCAGGCTTATCGCCCGATGTGGCGGAAGCCGTGTGGCGGGCTATGATTGCCGCCTTTATCCGTTTCGAGCAGGAAGTAAACCATTCGGGCGGGACAGCTAATTAAGGCTACCTGAAAACTAAAAGGCCGTCTGAAAACACTACACAGAGGAAAAAATGAGCGCAACCGACATCATCCGCGCCGCCGAATTCACCGCCGAGAGGGCATGGGGCGCGCGCAGCATCGCCAATCTAAACGGCACCACCGTGCGCCTGCATTGGACGGACCGGCCCTACAAATGGCATGTGAACGACGGCGAGGAAGTGTTTGCCGTGATGGACGGCGAAGTCGATATGCATTACCGCGAAAACGGCGAAGAGCGCATAGCACGGCTGCAAAGCGGCGACATCTTCTATGCCGGCATCGGCGCGGAACACGTCGCCCACCCGCGCGGCGAAGCGCGGATTTTAGTGATTGAGAAAGAGGGCAGCGTTTAGGCTGTTTGAGGCCGTCTGAAAAGCGGCAAACGCAGAAAAACGACGATTTATTTATTCAAACCACAGGTTACAACTATGTTTTCTAACCATCTTCTCAGCTTGGCAATTTGGCTGCCGATAGCCGCCGGATTATTGGTGCTGGCTACCGGCTGCGACCGCTGTGCCCCCTTGGCGCGGATACTGGCTTTTGTCGGCGCGCTGGCCGGTTTTCTGGTTACCGTGCCGCTGTTTACCCAGTTCGACCGCTTGAGCGGCGGCTTCCAGTTTGCCGAGCTTTATGCGTGGATTCCCGCGCTCAACATCAACTATTCGTTGGGCGTGGACGGCATTTCCGTGCTGTTTGTTATCCTCAACGCCTTTATCACGTTGATGGTGGTGCTTGCGGGCTGGGAAGTGATTCAGAAAAAGGTGGCGCAATACATGGCGGCCTTCCTGATTATGTCCGGCCTGATCAACGGCGCGTTTGCCGCCCGCGATGCCATGCTGTTCTATATCTTCTTCGAAGGCATGCTGATTCCGCTGTATCTGATTATCGGCGTGTGGGGCGGGCCGCGCCGCGTGTATGCCTCGGTGAAACTCTTCCTCTACACGCTGATGGGTTCGTTGCTGATGTTGGTGGCCTTGGTGTATTTGTCGCTGCAAACCGGCGGCAGCTTCGCGATTGAAGATTTCCAAAACATCAAACAAATTCCGCTGTTTACCCAACAGATTCTATTTGCCGCCTTCTTCCTGTCGTTTGCGGTGAAAGTGCCGATGTTCCCGGTGCACACCTGGCTGCCCGATGCGCACGTGGAAGCACCCACCGGCGGTTCGATGGTGCTGGCGGCGATTACGCTGAAACTCGGCGCATACGGCTTTTTGCGCTTCATCCTGCCCATCCTGCCTGATGCATCGCGCTATTTCGCCCCCGCCATCATCGTGTTCAGCCTGATTGCGGTGATCTATATCGGCATGGTGGCTTTGGTACAGACCGATATGAAAAAACTGGTGGCCTATTCCTCCATCAGCCACATGGGTTTCGTTACCCTGGGCATGTTCCTGTTCACCAATCAGGTGCAGTTGCAGCCGTGGGCGTTGAAAGGTGCGATTATGCAGATGATTTCGCACGGCTTCGTTTCCGCCGCCATGTTTTTCTGCATCGGCGTGATGTACGACCGCCTGCACAGCCGCAATATTGCCGACTACGGTGGCGTGGTTACCGTGATGCCGAAATTTGCCGCCTTCATGATGCTGTTTGCCATGGCCAACGCCGGCCTGCCCGCCACTTCCGGCTTCGTGGGCGAATTTATGGTGATTATGGGCGCAGTGAACTACAACCTGTTTGTGGGTGCGCTGGCCGCGCTGACGCTGATTTTGGGCGCGGCCTACACGTTGTGGATGTACAAACGCGTGATTTTCGGCGCGGTGAATAACCCGCATGTGGCCGAAATGAAAGACATCAACCGTCGCGAATTCGCCATTTTGGCGATCCTCGCCGCCGCCGTGCTGGGCATGGGCCTGTGGCCGGAGCCGTTTATTGCCGTGGTGCATCAAGCGGCCAACGATTTGATCGCGCATGTGGCGCAAAGCAAGATTTGAGGTGTGTGAATGAACTGGACTGAT
>CAUUTP010000109.1:0-5453 GCA_963548155.1 uncultured Eikenella sp. | reverse complement strand
AAGGATTATTTCTCTGTTTCTGATGATGAGTAGCACCTTTTTTGTTACTTATGCCTGAATTAACAAAAACCGGTACAGCGTTGGCTCGCCTTGCCGTAACGTGTGTACTGTCTGCGACTCACCGCCTTGTCCTGATTTTTGTTAATCCACTATAACTTTCGCTCCGGCATTGCTGTGTTTGAGCGGATGCGGATATGCTTTCTGCACGGACAACGGCTTGCCCGCCCTACGGAAAAACGGAAAAGAGGCTACCTGAAATTTTCAGGTAGCCTTTCTCTCTGATTTTAAGCCGCTTTGCAGCGGGCGATGACTTCATCGGCCAGTTCCAGATAGGCGATGCTGCCTTTGGCTTTGGGGTCGTAGGCCAGGGCGGGCATGCCGTGGCTGGGGGCTTCGGCCAGGCGCACGTTGCGCGGGATGATGGTGTTGAACACGAGGCGGGAGAAGTGTTTTTCCAGCTGCTCGCCCACTTCCAGCGATAGGCGGCTTTGCGGGTTGTACATGGTGCGCACGATGCCGAGGATGTCGAGCTTGGGATTGATGGCTTTGCGGATTTTGCGCACGGTGGCGATGAGGTCGGAAATGCCTTCGAGGGCGTAGTATTCGCACCCCAGGGGCACGATGTGGCGGTCGGCAGCCCCCCGGCCGTTGTGGGTACGCGGGGTGAGGGTGGGCGGGCAGTCGATGAGGATGTAGTCGTAATCGGGCAAAAGCGGCTTGATGGCGGTTTTGAGGCGCATCTCGCGGGCGATTTCCTGAATCAGCTCCACTTCGGCACCGGCCAGGGAGCGGTTGGCGCCGAGGATGTGGTAGCGGCCGTGCGGGCTTTTGAGGCGGGAATCGGCGGCTGCGGCCTGCTCGAGCAGCACTTGATAAGTGCCGCTGCGCAGGCTGCTTTTGTCGATGCCGCTGCCGGTGGTGGCGTTGCCCTGCGGGTCGAGATCAACCACCAGCACGCGCTGTTTGCGTTCGGCCAGGGAAGCGGCCAGATTGACGGCGGTGGTGGTTTTGCCCACGCCGCCTTTTTGGTTGGCTATGGCGATAACGGTAGCGCTCATCATCCGGCCTTTCTATGGGAAGGGTTGGGGAAGCTGGAAATTCAGGCTAATTGCGGATTCATACACGCTTTGGGCGCATGATCACCATATGCCGCTCGGCTTCCAGCAAGGGTACGTCGAGCTTATCGACAGACACCACTTCGATATTCGCGGGCAACTGCTCGATTTCTTCGTAGGGATACACGCCTTTCATGGCGGCCCAATAGCCGTTTTCATTGAGCAGGTGTTTGGTGAGCGCGGCAAAATCGGCCAGCTCGGCAAAGGCGCGGCTGGTGACCACGTCTACTTTTTTATCGTAGATGGTTTCCACACGGCCGGCGGCCACGGTAACGTTGCTCAAGCCCAGTTCGATCACGGTTTGCTGCAGGAATGCGGTTTTTTTGGTGTTGGCATCGAGCAGGGTGATTTGCAGGTCGGGTCGGCAGATGGCGGTGGGAATGCCGGGCATGCCGCCGCCGGAGCCTACATCCATCAAGGTTTTTGCCTCTTTCACATAGGGCAGCAGGGTGAGGCTGTCGAGAATGTGGCGGCTGATGATTTGGTCGTTGCGACGCAGGGCGGTGAGATTATAAGTGCGGTTCCACTTTTGCAGCAGCGAAGCGTGCTCGAGCAGCAAAAGCTGCTGGGCGGTGGAAAGGTTGAGGCCGAGGGCGGCAAGGCCTTCTTGCAGTTGTTGTTTGTTGTCCATATTGCTTGTGTGAATTTCGAATAAAGATTAGGGCTACCTGAAAAGGGTTTGGCTGTTTCAGGTAGCCTGTTTGGAGTGTTGGGCGGATTTTACTCCATCTATACAAAGAATAAAATCTGGCGGCTAGGAAACCTTGTGCCGAGTGGCTAGCCAATAGGCGCGGATGTGGTCGAACACCCAGTTGTAAACCAAAGAATAAAGCACAATCAAGAGGGTGAGGCTGATGTCGGTGAGCAACGCCTGCCATAACTTGATGTGCAGAAACCAGGCAATCAGCGGCGTGGTGAAAAACAGCAGCCCGCCTTCAAACGCGCCGGTTTGCAGCATCCGCACGCCCCAGCCGCGCCGTTCGCGCCGGCCGGTGAAGATCTTGTCGAACCCCCAGTTGAACAGGAAATTCCACACCATCGCCGTTACCGACACCGCCACGCTCATGCCAAACGCCGTGCCGGCATGGGAAAGCCCAAACAGCAGCACGGCCACGGCGGAAATCAGCACCGCGCCGGTTTCAAACAACAGGGCATGGATAAAACGCTCGAAGAAGCTCACGATTCGGCTCGCGTGGGGGGGAGGAGAAATATTATAGCGCAGAGGCTACCTGAAAGTTTCAGGTAGCCTTATCTACTGCTGCCTCAGCCACTATCGGCCGGGTGGGCACGGCTTGCAGCTGCCAGTGTTGCACGGCCCAATTCAGCAGCTCTTGCGGTTTATCCACTGCGGGCGCGGGTGGCAGTTTCAGGTAGCCCATCACTTGGCGCAGCAGGGCTTCTTTGTGTTGTAAGTCTAGCGCGGGGGCGAGGGTTTGCTTCGACCATTTTTGCCCTTCGGCATTGGTGAGCAGGGGCAGGTGGGCGTAGTGTGGGGTGGGGAAGCCGAGGCAGCGTTGTAGCCAGATTTGGCGCGGGGTGGACACGAGTAAATCCTGCCCGCGCACGATGTGGGTAATGCCCTGTTCGGCATCGTCGGCCACCACGGCGAGCTGGTAGGCCCATAGGCCGTCGGCGCGTAGGAGGACGAAATCGCCGATGTCGCAGGCGAGGTTTTGCGCATAATGGCCGACGATGCCGTCGGTGAAGGCGATGGTTTCATCGGGCACGCGCAGCCGCCAGGCGGGCACTCTGCCGGCGGCTTCGGGCGGCGGGGCGGCAAGCTGTGCGCAGGCGCCGTTGTAAACGAAACCGTCCACGCCCTGCCGCGCTTGGGCGTGCCATTGTTTGCGGCTGCAATAGCAGGGGTAGGCGAGGCCGCTTTGCTGCAGGCTTTGCAGGGCGGCGCGGTAGAGATGGTGACGGCGGCTTTGGTAGGCCACTTCGCCGTCCCATTCGAAGCCGAATGCTTCGAGGGTGCGCAGGATATGGGTGGCGGCGCCGGGCATTTCGCGCGGCGGGTCGAGGTCTTCCATCCGCACTAGCCAGCGCCCGCCCTGTGCACGGGCATCGGCGTAGGAAGCCAGGGCGGTGAGCAGCGAGCCGATGTGCAAGAGGCCGGTGGGGCTGGGGGCGAAGCGTCCGATATACATGGGGAAGGTTTGGTTTAACGGCGTTGGGGCAGGTTTTCAGGTAGCCTTTGTGCGGGATGTAGGCTACCTGAAAATTCATCCGCTTATTCGCACTGCTGTACGCCCACGGTTTCGGCCAGGGCTTTGAGGCGGCGTTCGGATTTTTCCACGTAGGGGTTGTCGGTATCCCAGGCGTAGCCGGCGAGGATGGAGCTGATCATGCGGCTGATTTCGGGGTTGCGGTTGGGGGCGTAGATGGCATCTTGGAAGCTGCCGTCATACCAGCCGTTCACATAGGTGCGGAAGGCGTTGACGCCCGTCATCAGCGGTTCGGCAAATTCGCGCTGCCAATCGGCTTCTTGGCCTTTGAGCTGGCGGGCGAGCAGGTCGGCGGCGAGTTTGGCCGAGTGCATGGCGATGGTGACGCCGGAGGAGAAGACGGGGTCGAGGAATTCGGCGGCGTTGCCCAAGAGGGCGAAGTGGCGGCCGTGCAGGGTTTTGACGTTGGCGGAATAGCCTTTGATGTGGCGGAAGGGGAAGTCGTTTTCCCATTGGGCATTGCCCAAAATGCGCGCGAGCATGGGGATTTCGGCGGCGTAGCGGCGCAGGATGGCTTCGGAATCGCCCAGGCCGGCGAAGCGTTCGGGCAGGCCGACCACGCCGATGGAGCAGCGGTTGTCGCCGAAGGGAATGAGCCAGAGCCATACGTCGCGGTGCACCGGGTGGGTGGAGATGAGGATTTTGCTGCGGTCGAAATCGGGGTCGGCGATGTTGTCGTCGATGTGGGTGAAGTGGGCTTCGCGCATGGGCAGGTCGGACGGGGTGTCGAGGCCGAGCAGGCGGGGGAGGACGCGCCCGTAGCCGCTGGCGTCGAGCACGAAGCGGGCGGTGAGTTCGTAGGTTTCGCCGTTGTCGGTTTCCACGCTGAGGCGGGCGGTGTCGCCGCTGTTGTCGAAGGCGGTAACGGCGTGGCCGAAGCGTACGTCCGCGCCTTGTTTGGCGGCTTCGTCGATCAGGATTTTATCGAAGATTTCGCGGCGCACTTGGTAGGTGGTGCCGGGGCCGGGGGTGAATTTGTCGGTGAAGTCGAAATAGGTGTAGCGGCTGCCCCAGGTGAAGGCGGCGCCGTTTTTAAACTGGAAGCTGGGCTCGGCCTCTACGGCGGGCAGGAAGCCGGCTTCTTCGATGAATTCCATGCAGTGCGGCAACAGGCTTTCGCCGATTACGAAGCGGGGGAAATGCTGTTTTTCGAGCACGCACACGGAAAAACCGTGTTTGAGCAGCAGGGCGGCGGCGACTGCGCCGGAGGGGCCGGCGCCGATGATGGCGATATCGCAGGATTGGGGCATGTTTGGTCTCCTTAAGGATGGGGGGTGTGGGTTTCAGGTAGCCTTTCAGACGGCCTTTTTGTAGTAGCGGGCGGGTTTCGTCATTCATAATGCACACTAGGGGAGGCTACCTGAAAAGTTCTAGCTAGCCTCCGGGGTTCAGGCGAAATATTTGAGGGATGGCCTATTTGTCCAAAACTTTGGTATTGACCAACAAGCGCACCGCTGTACCTTCATAACGCTGGTTCAACCACGCCTGTAACCGTTCGCGGTCTTTGGCGGGCAGAGGTTGGTCGAATTCGAGGGAGACAACAATATTGTTACTTGCGTCCGCTTCTTCGCTTTGAACTCTCTCAGGCTGCTCCTGCGTAGCGGGTGCAGTTTGTGCTTTTTCCCAAACCAAACCGCGCCCAACAACGATTTTTTCGGCTTCCGGATATTGGGCTTTGATTTCCCTCAGTACTGCTACGTCTTCGGGACTGGTGGTTTTGCCCGCCAGCACGGTATCGATGTAGGCCTGCTGCTCTTCCAGCTTGTTCTGTAACTGCACCGAGTTGTTATGGCTTGCCAGCAGTTCTTCAATTTTGGTGTCACTGCCCCCCGCATAGACTACTTTCACTTGCGGTTCTTTTATACCTGCCGCTTTCAGATTTGTGACCAGCAGAGTGGTAATTTTCTCGGCATTCCCTGTTCCGTTGACAATCAGCCCGACTGCGCGTTCTTTGTAGTTCACCATTTTACGCAGCACGAAAAAACCTTCCTGCTGTTGTGCAGCGGCGATGGCATTGTTGGCTTTGGTATTAAACAGCTCCTGACGCACTAGTCCCGATGCCATATATCCGCTCGGAATCATCACTGTCAACACTACGGCTGTGATAATA
>CAUUTP010000108.1:0-5620 GCA_963548155.1 uncultured Eikenella sp. | reverse complement strand
CGCATCACGGTTTCGGCGAAGCTGCCCATCAGGAGGTGCATCAGGCCGGTGCGGCCGTGGGTGCCCAGCACCAGCAGGTCGGCTTTCTGCTCGGTGGCATAATCCACCAGGCTTTTGGCCATATCGCGTGCGTTTTTGCTGATCACGAGCAGGTGGCGGCCGAGTTTTGCATCTTCGCCCAAAGTGGTACGCGCCTGTTTGATGGCGGCGTCCAAAATGGCGTTGCCTTGTTCGGTGGCAGCAGTTTCGTAGTTTTCATACTGCAAAAACTCGGGGGCAACGGTGGCCACGTATTCGGCAGGGTTGGCCACGTGCACCAATGTGAGCGCCGCGCCAGTGGCCTGAGCCAGGCCGCAGGCCTGTTTGAGCGCATGTTGGGAGGTGCGGCTGCCGTCTACTGCAATCACGATATGTTGATACATAAGCTTTCTCCTAGTGAACGTTATTCCGATGCTTCCGCGCAGAGGCTACAGCCGCCGGACGGGTCTCTTCCTGATACGTTTACAGTATAATACCGATGCACCGAATGTGCCATTTTTTCTACCTGTTTTTTGACTTATCCCGATGATTACTCCCGCCCCAAACGAGCGCCGCTTCGGCGGCATTTCCCGACTCTACGGCCATGCCGCCCTGCAACGCTTTGCCCAAGCCCATGTTTGCGTGGTGGGCGTGGGCGGCGTAGGCTCTTGGGCGGTGGAGGCGCTGGCGCGCAGCGGTATCGGCCGGCTCACGCTGATTGATTTGGACAACGTGGCCGAATCCAACACCAACCGCCAGCTCCACGCGCTTACCGACAATTTCGGCCTGCCCAAAGTAACCGCGCTGCACCGACGCATCCTGCAAATCAACCCCGCCTGCACCGTGCATGAAATCGAAGATTTTGTGGATGCGGAAAACGTGGGCACGCTTTTTGCCGAGCCGTTTGATTTTGTGATCGACGCCATCGACCAAATGCGCGTAAAAGCCGCCATGGCCGCCCATTTTGTGGCGCAGAAGCAGGCCTTTGTGGTGTCCGGCGGCGCAGGCGGCCAGCGCGACCCCGCCCTCATCCGCCGCGCCGACCTCGCCCGCACCACCCACGACCCGCTGCTCTCCAACCTGCGCTACACCCTGCGCCGCCGCCACGGCTTTCCGCGCGATCCGAAAGAGCGCATGAAAGTAAGCTGCATCTATTCCGAAGAAAACGTCACCCCGCCGCAAACCGGCGCCGCCTGCGAAACCGATGCCGCACCGCAAGGATTGTCTTGCGCAGGCTACGGCGCGAGCATGCTGGTTACCGCCGCCTTCGGCCTGTTTTGCGCACAGGCAGCGATAGAACACTTGGCCGCGCAAGTTAAATAACCAACCCAAAAGGAAAACCATGTTCCCCATCGAACTCAAAGCCCTGCGCCGCAACCTCGGCCTCACCCAAGCCGAAGCCGGCCAAGCTCTTGCTGCCAATGTCGATTTTCCCCACGGCGCTTCCGCCGAAGAATGGGCGCAATGGGAAAACGGCGCCGCCCCCATCCCCCTGCACGTGGTTCGTGCCGTGGAAACCCGCCTCAACCAGAAATACCAAGCCATCGACCAATACGCCGAGCAAATTGAAGCCAAAATGCAGGGCGGTGATGCCGTGGTGGTGCTGTGGTATCCCGAGCCGAAGGCCTGCCCCGACCTAGCCTCCTGGCGCATCAGCCAAAGCGTGGCCGGAGAAGTCGCCGCCATGGGCGGTCGGGTAATCGCCTTCGATGCCGAAGCCTACCGCAACTGGCGGCAAGGGCAAGCTCAACCTGCCGACACCCCCGACAACCGCCAACGCTGGGCACAAGAGCAATTTGAGCAATCCCGATAATATGGATGCTTAAAGAGGCTACCTAAAAACAATGTCTAGACGAAACTAAATTAGTTTCAGGTAGCCTTGTTGAGCAAAATAAGATAACTTATTAAATCTGCGATATTTTCCCATTTTTCAGGTAGCCTTTATCCCCCCCCAAAGGCTACCTGAACCCTTAGCAGAGTGGAGTTTCTGTAAAACTAAAATTTCCCCGCCACTTCGCCGCAGGCATGACCGACTCCCCGCCCTTGCTCTATAATCTGCCATTTTTCAGGTAGCCCCAGCGCCGCCTCCCTATTTCCGCCAAATCACAGAAAGCCATCCATGAAAAAACGAGTCCTCACCGGCGTAACCACCACCGGCATCCCGCATTTAGGCAACTACGTTGGCGCCATCCGCCCCGCCATTGCCGCCGCAGCCGACCCCGCTGCCGAATCCTTCCTCTTTTTGGCCGACTACCACGGCATCATCAAATGCCACGACCCCGAGCTCATCCACGCCTCCACCCAAGCCGTGGCCGCCACCTGGCTCGCCTGCGGCCTCAATCCCGAGCGCACCACGTTTTACCGCCAAAGCGACATCCCCGAAGTGCCCGAGCTCAACTGGATACTCACCTGCATCACCGCCAAAGGCCTGATGAATCGTGCCCACGCCTACAAAGCCGCCGTGCAGGCCAACCTCGATGCCGGCCAAACCGACCAAGACCACGGCGTGGAAATGGGCCTCTACAGCTACCCCATCCTCATGAGTGCCGACATCCTCATGTTCAATGCTCACGAAGTGCCGGTAGGCCGCGACCAAATACAGCACGTAGAAATGACCCGCGACATCGCCCAGCGTTTCAACCACCGCTTCAAAGAGCTGTTTGTGCTGCCCGAAGCCAAAGTGGACGACAACGTTGAACTCCTCGTTGGCCTCGACGGGCGCAAGATGAGCAAAAGCTACGGCAACACCATCCCGCTGTTTGAGAGCGAGAAAAAGCTGCAAAAAGCCGTGAACAAAATCATCACCAACCTCAAAGAGCCCGGCGAGCCGAAAACTCCCGACGAAAGCCCGCTGTTCGACATCTATAAAGCTTTCGCCACCCCCGCCGAAACCGCCGAATTCACCCAAATGCTCGCCGACGGCCTCTCCTGGGGAGAAGCCAAAAAACTGCTCGGCGCCAAGCTGAATGAAGAGCTCGCCCCCAAGCGCGAACGTTTCCACGAGCTCACCGCCCAGCCCGCGCAAATCGAAGACATCCTGCAGGCCGGTGCCGCCAAAGCTCGCAAGCAAGCCCGCGAACTGCTCGACCAAGTGCGCGACGCCGTAGGCATCCGCCCGCTTCGTTGAACGATACGGCTGTTTGGCAGACACACAAAAAGCTACCTGAAAACGTAGCGCAGCGAAGTTTCTGCGTAGCTAAAATTTCAGGTAGCCTTTTCCGTCGCAGGCTATGTAGGATGCGTGCGAAATGCACGCACGAGGCTTTGGAGTAACTGGTAACGGCATGCACTCCTGCGGCATACACCTCATGCTGAAAGGCTACCTGAAAAATGAATTTCAGGTAGCCTTTTGCATTATGGCGGGCTCTAGCGTCCAACCCAGTATTCCGTTCCGCCTCACGTCAGCAGCAGCTGGCTCATTTCCGCCCAGGCTTGGCGGACTTCGGGTAGACGCAGCGGCAGGTCGCGGCTGAAAAAGTAGCTCATGCTGCCGAGAATGAGGGTGGCGAGCATGTCGGCCTGGTAGTCCCAATCTTTGATGGGGGCGGCGTTGGGCAGGGTGTGGGCGAAATGGAGGAATTGCTGTTTAATCAGCTTGTGCATATCGCGGTAGAGATGGTGGCGGCGGGTGTCCACTTTCCACAGGGCGAGGATGAGGCGGCGGCGGCTGTGTATCCAGTCGGAGGCTTCGGGCATCATGTTGAGGAACACATCAAAACTACCTGCCTGGAAACGGGTAAGGATGTATCGGCTGTATTCGGCTTTGAAGTCGGCAATCATCTTGCCGGCCAAGTCACTTTTGCCGGAGTAGTATTTGTAAAAGGTGGAACGGTTTACCGGGGCGCGGTCGAGAATATCTTGTACGGCGATTTGGGCGAAGGGTTTTTCGTGCAGCAAATCCACAAAGGCCTCGCGGATGGCACGGTGGGTTTTGATGATGCGGGGGTCGGTATAGCTTTCGTTTTCGCTCATGTTTGCGCTTCCATTTTGGGTCTCGGCCAAGGCATTTTGCGGTTTTACGTATGCTTAAGCAACTTTTTTACTAATTTCGTATGCTTAATGATACGCGGAATTGCTTTTTAATGGTATGCAGCTCTGTATTGGAGACTTACACTCAAATCATTCTTATTGCCGAGGTATTCGTGATGAAACGCCTGCCCAAACCCCTGCTTTTCCTGCTGCCGCTTGCTGCCCTTATCGGCATCGGCTTCTTTGCGTTCCGCCAATATTCTGCGCCCGACCCGCTGGCGGGCATCGCGCATGCCAACGGGCGGCTGGAGTTTACCCGTATGGATGTGGCCAGCCTGTATGCCGGGCGGGTGGAAGAAATAACGGTGAGCGAAGGGCAGTATGTGGAGGCGGGCACGGTGCTGGCGCGGATTTCTTCGCAAGCCGCCGAAGCACAGCTTTCCGAAGCACAGGCGGGCAAGGCGCAGCTGGAGCAGACAGTGCGCCGCGCACAAGCGCAAATCGAGGCGCAACGCCAGCAACTGCGAACCGCGCAGATGGAGGCAGACAACGCCCGCCAGCTATTCCGCGACAACTTAATCTCGCAGGCCGAACTCAACACCCGCTTGGCACAGCGCGATGCAGCACGGGCGGCAGTACAGGCGGCCGAAGCGGCACGCAACGAAGCGCAGGCCGGCGTGGGGCAGGCGCGGGCGAAAATGGCGCAGGTGTCCTCCGTTATCGGCGATTTGTCGGTGCGCGCGCCGCAGGCCGGGCGGGTGGAATACCGGCTGGCCGAGCCGGGCAACGTTCTGCCGGCCGGCGGCAAGGTGGTAAGCCTGTTAAATCTGAACGACGCGAGCATCAGCCTGTTTCTGCCTGCGCCCACGGTAAACCAAATCCCGTTGGGCAGCGAGGCACGGATTAAGATGGACGGGCTGGATGCGGTGTTCCCCGCCAAAGTTACCTATATTGCCTCAGAGGCGCAGTTCACGCCCAAATTTGTGGAAACCGCCGAAGAGCGCACCAAGCTGATGTTTCGGGTGAAGCTGCAGATTCCGGCCGATGTGGCAGCCAAATACCAAGGCTACCTGAAAGGCGGCATGACGGCCACCGGCTTCGTGCGCACCGACTCCAAGCTCGCCTGGCCGGCCGATTTGCAAACCCGCCTACCGCAATAGGATAAGGCCATGCCGAACGCCATCGAAATCAGCCAACTCTCGCACGCCTACGGCAAAGTGCAGGCCTTGCGCGGCGTGTCGCTCGCCATCGGGCGCGGCGCCACCGTCGGCTTGATCGGCCCCGACGGCGTGGGCAAATCCACCCTGCTTTCGCTGATTGCCGGCGTTCGCACGCTCCAGAGCGGCGAAGTGCGCGTGCTCGGGCATAATGTGGCGCACAAGGCCGAGCGCGAAGCGCTGCTGCCGCGCATCGCCTTTATGCCGCAAGGCCTGGGCAAAAACCTCTACCCGACGCTTTCCGTGTATGAAAACATCGATTTCCACGCCCGCCTGTTCGGCCTGAACAAACACCAGCGCAAGCAGCATATCGAGCGCCTGATGCTCTCCACCGGCCTGGCACCCTTTGCCGGCCGCGGCGCCGGCCCCCACCCCCGCGGCGGGAAGCAAAAGCACAGCCAGGGGTGCGCCCCGGG
>CAUUTP010000107.1:0-5676 GCA_963548155.1 uncultured Eikenella sp. | reverse complement strand
TGTCCATCAGGTTCAACACCGCCTGCAATTCGCGGCTGGGCAGAATATCGCCGCCTTGGTCGGACACTTTCGGCAGACTGTTTAAATGCTGCTGCAAACGCTGCTTCACCTGCGGCACGTTCACGCCCGCATGAGCCAAGAGCGCGGCAGCTCCGCTATTTTGATCGTCAAGCAGAGCTTTCAACACAAAGCCTGCTTCCAAATAACTGCTGTCCGCAGCCAATGCCAAACTCTGAGCTTCTGCAAGGGCTTGTTGGAATTTGGCGGTTAATTTGTCATATCGCATAATTTTTTTCCTTTACATATTATTTTCTTGCCAGGCATATGGGTTTAGAGCAGATTTTGTCAAGGCCTTTGCAAAACAATTTTACGAAATGTTGTTGCAATACGTTCAATCATCAGGCAACAAATGCTAAGATAGCCCCCATTTTAAAATCAGCAAATTCCCAATATGCCCGCCGCCCAGCGCATCCAAATCAACCTGCCCGAGCACTTCTGTTTTACAACCCGCATCACGGTAGAAGTCGGCCATCTCAATTATGGCAACCACCTCGCCAACGATGCCGTTTTGCGCATCGTCCATGAAGCCCGCTTACGCTTTCTTGCTGCGCACGGCTGTACCGAAATCGACGCCTTCGGTGCCGGCCTGATTATGGCTGATGCCGCCGTGCAATACCGTGCCCAAGCCTTTCATGGCGAGGAGCTGTTGGTTCAGGTAGCCTTAGGCGAAATTGGTAAGGCCGGCTTCCCATTTTTCGCCAAACTCACCCGCCTCGCCGACCAGGCCGAAATCGCCCGTGTGCAATGCGGTATGGTGTTTTTCAACTACGCCACCCAGCGTATCGAACACACCCCCGACACCTTCCGCACCCATTTTGCCCGCCACGGAGCAGCGCAATGAACGGCAGTTGGACCGCGCAAATAGAAGCTTGGCTACACAGCCTGCAACAACAAAATCACTCCCCACATACCCTAGCCGCCTACAGCCGCGACCTCGCCTGGCTGGCCGATTTTCAGCCGCAAAGCGAACTTGCCCGCCCCTTGTTCACCGCCGCCCTGCGCCAATTGGGCCAACAAAACCAACACCCCCGCAGTATCGCCCGCCGACTCAGCGCTTGGCGGCAGTTTTGCCGCTGGCTGGTACAAACAGGCTACCTGAAAGCCGACCCGACCCACGGCCTAAAAGCCCCGAAAGCTCCTGAGCGCCTGCCTAAAGCCGTGCCGGCCGAGCCACTCAACCAACTCCTCGACCAAGCCCCGGAAAACCCGCTCGACAGCCGCGACCTCGCCATCTTCGAACTGCTCTACGGCAGCGGCCTGCGCCTGGCCGAAGCCTCTGCCCTCAACCTGGCCGACCTCAACCTGCAAAGCAGCTGGGTGGCCGTTACCGGCAAAGGCCGCAAACAGCGCCACCTGCCCCTTACTGCCCAAAGCATCCGTGCCCTCGAAGGCTACCTGAAAATCCGCACCGCCGCGCCCGGCGAAACCGCCCTCTTTACCAGCCGCACCGGCCGCCGCCTCGGCGCGCGCCAAATCCAGAAACGCCTGCAGCAATTCGCCGCCCGCCACGGCAGCCGCCACCTCAGCCCCCACATGCTGCGCCACAGCTACGCCAGCCACTTGCTGCAAAACGCCCGCGACATCCGTGCCGTGCAAGAGCTGCTCGGCCACAGCCAGCTTGCCACCACCCAACACTACACCAAGCTGGATTTCGATCACCTCGCCCACGTATACGACGATGCCCACCCGCGTGCCAAACGTCGGCAAGACAAAACTGGAACAGTGCAAGGTCAAGATAACGAAGACAAATAGAGAAATAGTGTTGCTAGTCGGCCGGCGTGTAATATAACGAAAGGCTACATGAAAAATTTCAGGTAGCCTTTTCTGAAGTTTAGCCAATGGCGGAGTCGCACTCCAGTAAGCAATCAGCCCAGTGTTCTGTTCTGCTCAATTTCCTGCTTTTTGCGCTCCAGAATACGCTCGATTTCCTCTTCGCGGCGCTGACGCTCGATTTCTTGCTCAATGCGACGGTTGCGGAAAAAGAAGAAAGCCACCACGCCGGCCAAAATCAGGGCCAGTAAAACCAAAAACATACTCACCACTCCTCTAAAAGTTCTCAAATATCTAGGCAACTATTTCTGTACACTCAGAAATACTGCTTGACGCTTTTCGGCAGTTTGCCTTATTTGGCTTTTTTTGCCTTTTTACTATCGTCGCCGCCTTGCAGGCGATCGGCAATAAAGCCTTGGATTAGCTCGCGCTTTTCCCAAAAAAAGGTTTGCATTTTGCCCAAGGAATAAATCCTGCGTACCATGCCAGGCAGGCCGGCATGCACGATGGCGGCAATTTCGTTGTTGCTGGTTTCTTCAGCCATGGCCTGCTCCAGTGTGAGCTTTTTCTCAGTAAGGTAGTCTTGCAGCTGTTTTCTCACATAGTTGTTGATTTCAAACTGTTTAATCATGGTTCATTTCCTTATATCGTTTTCCCGTGCACAAAGCATTAGTGCGTGAATGGAGTACTACAAGCAAAATTCTTGCCAAACCGGCCGACAGCGTTCAGGCAATGGCGGGCAAGCGCCGAGGCGACCGCTGCCGAAGTCGCCTATACGGTGAAAATCGCTACCAGCGCTGGCCAGAAAGCCGTGTTGCTCAGCGAGGCGGGCATAGTTGAGGCGGTCGTTCAAGTCGGTCGTGCTGCTGTGTACCTCAATAGCCTGCCCACCCAGCGCTTTAAACTCAGTGAATAAATTACGTTGCGCGGTGGCAGAGAGGCCATAGCGAATGGGGTGAGCGACAACTGCAATACCACCTGCGCCCAAAATAGCAGCTACAGCTTCTTCGAGCGTAGCCCATTCATGCCTCACGTAGCCGGGCTTGCCATCACCCAAATATTTTTTAAAAGCCTGCTGTTTATTACGCACATGGCCTTGTTCCATCAGCCATTGCGCCAGATGGGTGCGGCTGGCCATTTCACGGTTTGGCACCAGCGCGAGTGCACCCTCACTGGCACTGGCGAGGCCTTTCTTTTCAAGCTTTTCCGCCATCCGCAGAAAACGCTCCAGCCGGCCGCGACGCAGCCTAGCTAGCAGGTTTTGTAGCACGGTATCGGTTTCATCGAAATTGAGACCAACAATATGAATGGTGCGTTTGCGCCAGCTCACGGAGATTTCCACGCCGTTTATCAGACGAATGCCCAAGGCTTCCGCTTCCTGACGTGCTTCGGCCAGGCCGCCGGTATGGTCGTGGTCGGTGAGCGCAAGCAAGGTACAACCATTGGCATGTGCCAGTTTCACCACTTCGCGCGGCGGCAGTGCACCGTCTGAAACATTGGAATGGCAGTGTAAATCTATCATCTAATCAGCTAATTGGTATGACATGAAGACTACCTGAAAACCAAAATAGGTTTTCAGGTAGCCTTTGGGCTTAGGGAGCAAGTTTGTCCACGCCGCCCAAGTAGGGGCGCAAGGCAGCAGGGATGCTGATGCTGCCATCGGCGTTTTGATGGTTTTCCAGCACCGCCACTAAGGTACGACCTACTGCCAAGCCGGAGCCGTTCAGGGTGTGCACCAAGCGATTTTTACCATCTTCATCTTTGAAGCGGGCTTTCATGCGGCGGGCTTGGAAATCTTCGCAGTTGGAGCAGCTGGAGATTTCGCGGTAGGTATTTTGCGCAGGTACCCACACTTCCAAATCGTAGGTTTTGGCGGCACCGAAGCCCATATCGCCGGTACACAGGGTAATGACGCGGTAAGGCAATTCGAGCAGTTGCAAGATTCGCTCGGCGTGGCCGACCATTTCTTCCAGTGCGGCGTAGGAGTGGTCGGGGTGAGCAATTTGCACCATTTCTACTTTGTCAAATTGGTGCTGGCGGATAAGGCCGCGCGTGTCTTTGCCGTGCGAGCCTGCTTCGCTACGGAAGCAGGGCGAGTGGGCGGTGAGCTTGATGGGTAGGGCATCGGCCGGCAGGATGCGCTCGCGCACAGTGTTGGTCAGCGTTACTTCGGCTGTGGGAATGAGGTACTGCTTGGTTTTGCTCTCGTCGCCACCGCGGATAACATGGAACAAATCTTCACCGAATTTGGGCAACTGGCCAGTGCCGATGAGGGTGCTATCGCTAACGATATAAGGGGTGTAGCACTCGGTGTAGCCGTGCTGTTGGGTGTGGGTGTCGAGCATAAATTGCGCCAAGGCACGGTGCAGGCGGGCAACCTGGCCTTTCATCAGGCTGAAGCGGGCACCGGAAAGAGCAGCAGCAGTTTCAAAATCGAGGCCGAGCTTTTCGCCCAAGTCCACATGGTCTTTGATTTCAAAATCAAATTGACGCGGAGTACCTACGCGGCGCACTTCCACGTTTTCAGTTTCATCTTTGCCGGCCGGCACACTCTCGTGCGGCAAATTTGGGATACCTAGCAGCAAGGCATCGATTTGTGCCTGTACGGCTTGGTAGTCGGTATCAGCCTGTTCCAAATCGGTTTTGATTTGTGCTACTTCGGCCATAGCTGCTTCGGCTTCGGCAAGTTTGCCCTGCCCTTTGAGCGCACCGATTTGTTTGGACACACTGTTGCGTCGGGATTGCAGCTCTTCGGTACGCATTTGCAGAGTCTTACGCTGCGCTTCCAATGCGTCGAAGGCGTCAGAATCAAAAACAAACCCGCGTTTTGCCAGTTTGGCGGCTACAGCGGCGGCATCAGTACGGAGAAGTTGGATATCTAGCATGACTTATGTCCTATCAAAGAGAATTTGGCTATATTGTAAACGCGGTGTATAGGAAAGGCTACCTGAAAAATGCCTTGGCTTTTTCAGGTAGCCTTCAAATGGACACTCTCTATTACTTAGCCGCAGGCTGCGAAGCGGCAGAAGCTGCACTGGCTGAGGAAGCAGCAGCTGGTGCGGGGGCGGATGCTGTTGCCGCTACAGGTTTGACGGCGCCGTTCGGATGGGATTTGCCCCACACGTAGGCGGTTAGGATATGGATTTTGTTATCATCCAAGAAACCTTCCCATGCCGGCATTTGGCTGTGGCGACCGTTAGTAATGGTTTCCACAATGGCTCTTTCGCTGCCACCCCACAACCAAACTTTATCAGTCAGGTTCGGGCCGGCACCCTGTACGCCTTGGCCTTTATCGCCGTGGCAAACGAAGCAGTTGGCGGGCGGGCCGTGGAAGATGGCATCGCCGCGTTTGGCACGTTCTTCATCGTGCGGCGCACCGGAGAGGGAGAGTACGTAGTTGGCGGCATTTTTTACGCCTTCTTCACCCAAGGCCGGCCCCCAAGGCGCCATAATGCCAACACGGCCTTTGGCGATGGTTTGCCGGATTTGCTCAGGTGAACCGCCCCACAACCAATCGTTGTCGGTGAGGTTGGGGAAACCGGTTTGGCCTTTAGCATCTGAGCCGTGGCATTGGATACAGTAGGTATCGAACAGGTTTTTACCGAAGCGTTGCGCCTGCGGGTCTGCTGCTACTTGCTCCACCGGCATATCGGCAAATTTGCCATATACGGGTGCAAACTGGGCATTGGCAGTCTCCATTTCTTTTTCATACTGATTACTACTGGTCCAACCAAAAGAGCCTTTGTAGTCACCCAAGCCAGGATAAACATACAGGTAGCCGATGGAAAACAGCCAAATCAGGATATAGAGATAGAACCACCAGCGAGGCAGCGGATTATTATATTC
>CAUUTP010000106.1:0-5717 GCA_963548155.1 uncultured Eikenella sp. | reverse complement strand
ATGGCGGAGTTGGGCTGAATGTCCACAATATCGGCAGCGGAACGGGCGGTAACTTGGAGCACAAAAAATTCAAGTAGTTTCTTTTGAACTCTCTTGCTTAATTTACAATTGGTTATCTGCATTTTCGTAGCCTGGCATAACTGCTAATCTACGTCAGCCCCTAAAAATAAGGTGGTATTAGCCCGCCGCCTTATTATGCCATTTTGGATACCTGTAGTTTGAATCTTAACTTACACCACAACCGTCCCTTCAGGTAGCCCATTTTGTGGCAGTAATACTATTTCCCTGTCGCCTCTTTCTCCGTTAAAACCGTACCGGCCAGATAATCGTAGAGGAATTGGCGGGAGGGGTGGATGAGGGCAAAGCCGATGGGCAGTATCCACCACGCCAATGCCATGCCGGCTACGGTTTGAGGCGGCAGCGGGGTGAGTTGGCGCAGGATACTGAATGAAGCGAGCGGCAGCAGCAAAAGCAGCACGGTGGCCCAGATGAAGCGCAGGCGCAATTGGCGCAAGGAAGGTCGGCTGCCGGCGAGGGTTTGCAGCTGCAGCCGCCACACTTTCATCGGCAGGGTTTGCCCGCGCGGGCTGTGCCAGCAAAGGCGGAAATAGCCCCACCATACGGCGAGGATAATCAACGCCACGACAGTTTCAGCCAGCAGCGGCACATTATGCAACACCATATTGGCGGCGGCGGCGGGGATAAAAGCCACGCAGGTTACGGCGGCCAGCAGCAAGGCTTCGTAGCACAGGGCGGCGAAACGGCGGCGGAAAGAGGCGGGGAAAGGAGTGCTCATACGAAGTGTTGTTGGCAAAAAGAATGAATGGTTTGACTGTGTTGCCGGAGGCTACCTGAAAACGGGTCGATCACCAAATCGGCGGGCAGTTTGCGCAGCCAGGTGAGCTGGCGCTTGGCAAGCTGGCGGGTGGCGGCAATGCCTTGGGCGATGAAGGTGTTGCGGTCGGTTTCGCCTTGCAGATGTGCCCAAGCTTGGCGGTAGCCCACGCAGCGTACGGCGGGGTAGTCGGGGGTGAGCTCGGGATATTGCACTTGCAATCGGCCTACTTCATCAAGAAAGCCTTGCTCCAGCATGGCGTAGAAGCGTTGTTCGATATTGCGGTGCAACCGTTCGCGTTGCGCCGGAATCAGGGCGATGCTGCACAAGGAGAGCGTCGGCGCGGCGTTGGGCTGTTCGGCGAAGTGTTGGCTGAGCGGCCGGCCGGTGAGCAGCCACACTTCCAATGCGCGTTCGATGCGCTGGCTGTCGCCGAGCTTGAGGCGGGCAGCGGTGGCGGGGTCGGCCTGTTGCAGTTGGGCATACAGGTGTGGCAGGCCGTGTTGCTGTTTTTGCTCTTGCAGTTGGCGGCGGATTTCAGGATTGGCGGCGGGCAGGCTGTTGAGGCCATTAACGAGGGCGTGGTAGTACATCATGGTGCCGCCCACAATCAGCGGCAGGCGGCCGCGCGCATGAATTTCACGGCACAGGCGCAGGCAATCGTTCAAAAAATCGGCCACGCTGTAGCTTTGCGGCGGGTTGATGATATCGATGAGATGATGCGGCACGGCAGCGCGCTCGGCAGGAGTGGGCTTGGCGGTGCCGATGTCCATGCCGCGGTAAATCAGTGCGGAATCGAGGCTGACGATTTCCAGCGGCAGCTTTTCGGCCAAGGCAAGCGCGAGCGCGGTTTTGCCGGCAGCAGTGGGGCCGAGCAAGGCGAGTGCCTGCGGTGGGGTGGATTGCGGCATGGGGCTACCTGAAAAAGAAATGGATATTCCGGCTTTGTGTTTCAGCCACACAAAAGGCTACCTGAAACATAAAGCCACACGGCGCGGCATTCTATCAGCCGCATGATAAAAAACAAAATATAGCGCATTAGAATAAGAAGGCTGCTTCGTTGCCCCGACCTATCCCGCTCCCGCCTTTCAGGCTACCTGAAAATCAGGTAGAGTTCGGCCTAACGTAATTTCCCCATAATTTCTCCATTACACCACATGAAACACAGCCAATTTCACCGCATCGGCATCGTTACCCGCCCCAACACCCCGCAATTGGGCGAAACCCTGAGCGAACTGGTGGCCTTCTTTTTAGACAACAGCATCGAAGTGCTGCTAGACGAAGAATGCGGCGTCGATTTGTCTGCCAACCTGCTGGCCGAACGCTGCCGCAGAATATCTAAAGAAGACATGGGCACCTGCTGCGATTTGGTGCTGGTGCTCGGCGGCGACGGCACATTTTTATCCGTAGCCCGCCAACTTGCCCCCTACCGCATCCCCATCATGGGCGTGCATTTGGGGCATTTAGGCTTCCTCACCCAAGTGCCGCGCCAAAACATGATTGCCGACATTTCGCGCATGCTCGCCGGCCAATACCTGCCCGAAGAGCGCATCATGCTCGAATGCACCGTGCAGCGCCACGACGAATCCGACTGCACCGCACTGGCCCTCAACGAAGTCGTCATCAGCCGTGGCGGCTTGGGGCAGATGATTGAATTCGAAGTATTTATCAACCAAGAATTTGTCTACACCCAGCGCTCCGACGGGTTGATTGTGTCCACCCCCACCGGCTCCACCGCCTACGCCCTGGCTGCCGGCGGGCCGATTCTGCAATCCACCCTGCGCGCCCTCACCCTCGTACCCATCTGCCCGCAATCCATGACCAACCGCCCCATCGTGGTGCCCGACAGCTGCGAAATCGAAATCCTCATCACCAAAGCCGACAACGCCCGCGTACATTGCGACGGCCAATCCCACATCGACCTGCACAGCATGAACCGGCTCACCATCCGCCGCTACCGCAACACCCTGCGTGTGCTGCATCCCACCAACTACCAATACTACAAAACCCTGCGCCAGAAACTGCATTGGGGCGAGCAGCTGGTTTAGCAGACAGAGGCTACCTGAAAACAGTTTTGATAAAGGTACGGATAGTAAAAATGAAACCAGCCGGGCTCATGCCCGGCTTTTGGTTTTTCAGGTAGCCTTTCCACCTTGGAATCCGCCATGTGTAAATACCAGACAATTCAAATTAAAAAGGCTACCTGAAATTTTTAGCTTCACTTTCAGGTAGCCTTTCCAAGCAATAAACAACCAGCAAAACCGCATGGGTAACATGCCTTTAAGTCCATCCCTCCGGCATGGCTGCGATATTCAAAATATGGTTTTGATAAATTTCCGGCAGCAAGGCCAGTACGGTTTCTTTGCCCGATATTTCCACATCCCGCAAAGTCTCTGCCAACAACTCCACCGACATTTGCTCTATAGCCCGAGCCGACAAGGGCGCATAGCTCAAATGCCAAGGCTCGGGAAACATCCCTCCCTGCTGCTGTTGATACGGCCGGAAAAAACCAAAGCGGTGTAGATTCTCGTCCAACCATTGGTGCAGCGGCCGGAAAATACCGCCCTCCCCCACCTCAACCGGCAATAACTTCGGCTGATAGCCCGGCGGCATAGCAGCAGCGTCCACTACGTCAATTTCCGTTCCCCAATGATGTCTGCTACCTCCCGGCAATGCCGACCAATCTAAAATATGCCGAATAATCTGCTCTTCCGACATTGCGCTGCGATCGCGTACATTGCCGTATTCGTCATACAGCGGCTTTTTGCCTGCAAACTTGTGGTTCCAAATACGAAGCTGGGTTTTAAAATCTCGGAACGTGCTGAACGGCTGCATATCGATGCCGTCTTTCCGCGCGGCGGCACGCATAGCCATAAACGCTTCCGCCGCCTGAGGATGGGCAGCAAACCGTGGGGAATCGTATTGCACGACATGATTGCGGGTGCGACCGGTGAGTTCTAAATTTGAAAACATATTAAGTGTAAATTATTAGAATAATTAAATCAGATGCTTATGCTTTTCAGCTAGCCTCTTTGCCGCCTGATGCCTTGCTATGCGTATCCGCCCATTCAATCAATGCCTGGCGCAAGTCTTCTAAGCCCAGGCTTTGGGTAACGGAAAGGCGCACGGCGGCGATTTGGCTGCTTTTGCTGCGCAGGATGCCGGGCTGTTGCTGCTCGGCGGGCAGGAGGTCGATTTTGTTATACAGCAAGAGCTGCGGCACATCGGCCGCGCCGATTTCGGCCAGCACGCGGTTGACGTCTTCCATGCGCTGCTCGTAGTCGGGCTGGGAAACGTCGGCCACATGGAGCAATACGTCGGCTTGGGCGGTTTCCTCCAGCGTGGCGGAAAAGGCGGCCACCAGGCGGTGCGGCAGGTCGCGCACGAAGCCGACGGTGTCGGTGAGGATGATGCTGTGCTCACGGTCGAGATACAGGCGGCGGGCGGTGGTGTCGAGCGTGGCGAAGAGCTGGTCTTTGGCCAACACGTCGGCTTTGGTGAGGCGGTTGAACAGACTGGATTTGCCGGTGTTGGTGTAGCCCACCAGGGCGAAAGTAGGCAGGCTGCCCTGCTGGCGGGCCTTGCGGCGGGTGGCACGCTGGCGGCGCACGTCGGCAAGTCGTTTTTTCAGGGTGGTGATTTTTTGGGCGATCAGGCGGCGGTCGGTTTCGAGCTGGGTTTCGCCCGGGCCTTTGAGGCCGATGCCGCCTTTTTGGCTTTGCAGGTGGCCGTAGCCGCGCACCAGGCGGCCGGAAAGGTGGGTGAGCTGCGCCAGCTCCACTTGCAGGCGGCCTTCCTGGCTTTGCGCGCGCTGGGCGAAAATGGCAAGGATGAGCCCCACTCGGTCGAGCACGCGGCATTGCAGCTTGGCTTCGAGGTTGCGCTCCTGCGTGGGCGTGAGCTCGTGGTTGAACACGGCCAATTCGATATTGTGCGCCTGCACTTCGGCCGCCAGCTCCTCGGCTTTGCCGCTGCCCACAAACAATGCGCCGCTGGGGCGGTCGCGGCGGGCGGTGGAAACGTGCACCAACTCCCCGCCGCCGGCACGCACCAGCTCGGCGGCTTCATCCAGCACATTTTGAAAAGCGTGGGCGCGCTGCTCGTTGCTGCCGGAGAAACTGTCGGACAGCATCACGCCCACCAGCAATACGCGCTCGGGGCGGCTGAGGGATTTATCGGGCTGGAATGGGGGGCGGCGTGGCATGGCATCAGGCGGAATGGATTGAAGATGCGGCATTATAGCGCATGGGCAGGCGGCTGCTCGAAAGCAATTTCAGGTAGCCTTTATTGATGAGGCTACCTGAAAATCTTGGCTTCGCAGAAACTCGGCTGCCTTCGGCAGTTTCGTTTCAGGTAGCCTTTTTATACCGCCCGGGCTTACTTGCCGCTGCCCAGTTTCGGCAACACCGAGCCTTCGCCCAGCAAGAGCAGGCCGCTGTCGGCGTAGATGCCGAGTTTGGCGCGGGTGTCGGTAATGTCGAGGTTGCGCATGGTGAGCTGGCCGATGCGGTCAAGCGGGGTGAAGGCGGCATTTTCCACTTTTTCCATGCTCAGGCGTTCGGGCGCGTAGGTGAGATTGGGCGATTCGGTGTTCAGAATCGAATAGTCGTTGCCGCGGCGCAGTTCGAGGGTGACTTCGCCAGTAATGGCTTTGGCCACCCAGCGTTGGGCGGTTTCGCGCAGCATCAGGGCTTGGCTGTCGAACCAGCGGCCTTGATACAGCAGGCGGCCGAGGCGCAGGCCGTTGATGCGGTATTGCTCGATGGTGTCTTCGTTGTGGATACCGGTGAGCAGGCGCTCGTAGGCAATGTGCAGCAGCGCCATGCCGGGGGCTTCGTAGATGCCGCGCGATTTGGCTTCGATGATGCGGTTTTCGATTTGG
>CAUUTP010000105.1:0-5788 GCA_963548155.1 uncultured Eikenella sp. | reverse complement strand
AGTGTGTTATCTTCATATTTCGAGGGTAACATATCTGCTAATCTAGTACAGCCCATAAAAAATTCAGGTAGCCTCCTAGAAGGCTACCTGAAAATATTACCTTAGCGGCGGCGTACCAGCTGCCAGGGGCGGAATACGTAGAGTGCGCTGGCAAAACCGCTCCACACATGCACCATACGGGTGAACGGGAAGATGAGGAAGAAGGTCATGCCCATAAACATATGCAGTTTGAAGAGGATGTGCGCATCGGTAATGAAGCTGGCGGCTTCCACACCACGGAAAGTAACGATGTGCTGCGCCCACTGCATGAGCAGGGTCATTTCGTGGCCGTCCATGTGGCCTGCGCTCACGCAGATGGTGGAGAGGCCGAGCACCAGGGTCACCAAAATCCACACCAGCAGCAGCTTGTCGCGCCAGGTGCTGTTGATATTGATGCGGTCGATGGTGAAGCGGCGTTTGATTAGAATCAGCAGGCCGACCAGCGCCATGGTGCCGAAGATGCCGCCGGCGGTCATGGCCAAGAGCTGTTTGGCCGCATGGCTCACGCCCAAAGCGTGCCATACCCACAACGGGGTGAGCAGACCGACAAAGTGGCCGCCGAACACAGCCAATACGCCAACGTGGAACAGGATATTGCCCAAGCGCAGCTGGCCGTCATACAGCAGCTGGCTGGAGTCGCTCTTCCAGGTGTACTGCTCGCGATCAAAGCGCACGAGGCTGCCGAAGAAGAAAATTGCCAAACAAATATAGGGATAGATGGCAAAGAAGAAGAAGTGCAGGTTACTCATATCAAAACTCCCAAGCAGGTATGCTTACTTGCTTTTTGGATAAAATTGTACGGTTTGGATGCTCGGCTTGAGCAGAGGCTCAAGGCCGGATGCGTCAGGGCCGAAGGTTTCCATGGCTTCGTCCATATCGCGCACGGGCGGCTCGATCAGCGGCTGAGGCTCCACGGGACTGAGCGACACGGCGCATTCCAACACAGCGGCATAAGGCGAACCCGCGGTGCGCAGGTTTTTGCCAATATGGTTGATCACGTGTATCGCATCGCCCAGCAGCTTTTGCGCTTCATCCGGCGAAATGTGCGAGAAAAACTCCAACAGCGCAGGCAGATAGTCGGGCAGTTCGTCGTCGCCCAATTCAAAGCCGTGTCGGCGGTATTCTTCCAACAAATCCACCATGGCGCTGCCACGGTCGCGATCTTCGCCGAAAACATGCTCGAAAATATACAGCGCGTGCAGACGATTGCGGTCGAAGGTGGCAACGTATTCTTCCTGAATATGGCGCAGGCTGTTGCCGCCCAGATAATCCAGCAACGCTTGCAAACCCTCGCGGTGTGCGGCTAATTCGGGCATCTGGTCGAGAGCTGCCTGGAATTCAGGCAGCGCCTCTACCAAATCGGCTTCCGGATAGCACAGCAGCGCCGAAAGGAATTTGTACACCGGATTGCCCTGCATCAGCGCACCCCTTTTTCGCGGTTTTCTTCCAAGTCCTTACGCCGGTCGAAGAAGATAATGGGCGAGGCTTTAGGCTTGCCGAACAAGCTTTCTTTGGTTACGCCGTCCGAGCCGCCGGAACAACCATTACCGAAGGAGAAGCCGCAGCTTGCCTTATCTTCAAAGGCATTTTCCACCTGTTCTTTGTGGCTGGTGGGAATCACGAAGCGGTCTTCGTAGTTGGCGATGGCCATGATCTGGTACATATCTTCCACCATGGCGGGGGTCAGACCGGTGCCGTCCAAGGTTTGTTCCAGCGTTTCGCCGTGTACCATCTGGCCGCGTTTGAAGCGGCGCATGGCAATCATGCGCTCCAGCGCTTCTTTAATCGGTTCGATTTTGCCGGCAGTCAGCAGGTTGGCCAGATAGCGCAGCGGAATGCGCATTTCATCCACGCTGGGGATAATGCCGTTTTCGCCCACCAACCCGTTTTCAATGGCGGATTGGATCGGGGAGAGCGGCGGGATATACCATACCATCGGCAGCGTGCGGTATTCGGGATGCAGCGGGAAAGCGATTTTCCATTCCATCGCCATTTTGTAGACGGGCGATTTTTTCGCTGCATCTAGCCAGCTCTGGCTGATGCCCTGTTTCAGGGCTTCGCGCTGAACTTCGGGATCGTGCGGATTAAGGAATACGCCCAGCTGCGCTTCATACAAGTCTTGCGGGTTTTCTACTGAAGCAGCTTTTTCGATCTTGTCGGCGTCATACAGCAGCACGCCCAGATAGCGGATGCGGCCTACGCAGGTTTCGGAGCACACGGTCGGTTCGCCCGCTTCGATGCGCGGATAGCAGAAAATACATTTTTCGGCTTTACCGCTAACCCAGTTGTAGTAGATTTTTTTGTACGGGCAGCCGGAAACACACATACGCCAGCCGCGACATTTGTCTTGGTCGATGAGCACGATGCCGTCGTCTTCGCGTTTGTAGATGCTGCCGGACGGACAGGATGCAACGCAGGCCGGGTTCAGGCAGTGTTCGCACAGACGCGGCAGATACATCATAAAGGTCTGCTCGAATGCGCCCATCATTTCTTTCTGGATGCCTTCAAACAGGGTATCTTTGGCGCGCTTTTCAAATTCGCCGGCCAAATCGTCTTCCCAGTTCGGGCCCCATTCAATCTTGTCCATTTTCTTGCCAGTGAGCACGGAAATCGGCCGCGCGGTGGGCGGGGTTTTCATGCGCGGGGCATTTTGCAGGTGCTCGTAATCGTAGGTAAACGGCTCGTAGTAGTCGTCGATCTGCGGCAGGTTGGGGTTGGCGAAAATGTTGGACAAAATTTTCAAACGGCCGCCCTGCTTGGGCACGAGTTTGCCGTCGGGCTTGCGCACCCAGCCGCCTTTCCATTTTTCCTGGTCTTCCCAGTTTTTCGGGAAACCGATACCAGGCTTGGTTTCAACGTTGTTGAACCAGGCGTATTCCACGCCGTCGCGGCTCGTCCATACGTTTTTGCAGGTAACGGAGCAGGTGTGGCAGCCGATACATTTGTCCAAGTTCAGCACCATGCCGACTTGTGCTCTGATTTTCATGATGTGTTCCTTAAATGATTGGTCTTTTTCAGGTAGCCTTCCATTTGGTTCTTAAGGCTACCTGAAAAACGGTTATGCCTTTTCGAATCCGGCTTTCGGGCTGACAATCGAAACCAAGATGCAGTCTTCCTGGCCGCTATTGCGGGCGCCGTGGATTTGGTGGTCGCCCACCACTACGCTCTCGCCTGCGCGGATGGTACGGCCGCTTTGCGCGTCGTCCACCAGCTCGGCTTCGCCTTGCAACACAATCCAGATATCCATGCCGTATGGATGGCGGTGGGCTGGCAACATGGTTTGCGGCGGAATCTGCCACAGCACCATATTGTCGTGTTGGTCTTGATACAGTACGGTGCGCACGGCTTCGGAGGAGTTTTCCTTCAAATAGTCGGAGAAACGGATAATCTGTGGGAGTTTCATGGTTTCGTTCTTTATTGGGAGTTTCATGGTTTCGTTCTTTATCCGGTTTTCAGGTAGCCTTTGGTTTAGCAGAAGGCTACCTGAAAAACCTTATGCCTGATCGGCGGGTTCGTCCATCCAGTCGATGTCCTTCATCTTACGGACAATTACCCACTCGTCGCGGTTGGAGCCGACCGTGCCGTAATAGTTGAAGCTGTACGCCAGCTGCGCATAGCCGCCTATCATGTGGGTTGGGTTCAATACCGCCTTGGTTACCGAGTTGTGGATGCCGCCGCGTTTCTTGGTGGTTTCCGCCGCAGGCGTGTGCACCAATTTTTCCTGAGCGTGGTACATCAAAATCATGGTTTCAGGAATACGCTGGCTCACAATCACGCGGCAGGCGATCGAACCGTTGGTGTTGAACACTTCCACCCAGTCGTTATCCACCAAACCGGCTTTCTTGGCATCGATTTCGGAAATCCACACGTGCGGGCCGCCGCGCGAAAGCGTGAGCATACGCAGGTTTTCCGAATAGGTGCTGTGGATACCCCATTTCTGGTGCGGCGTGAGGAAGTTGAGCGTGATTTCCGGATTGCCGTTGGGCATTTTGCCCAAGAGTTTCTTGGTGGTTTTGGTGTCCACGGCGGGGCGGTACACGCAGAAGGCCGCACCGAAATCGCGCATCCATTTGTGGTCTTGGTAGAACTGCTGGCGGCCGGTGAGCGTGCGCCACGGAATCAGCTCGTGCACGTTGGTGTAGCCGGCGGTGTAGCACACTTCTTCGCTCTCCACGCCCGACCAAATCGGCGAGGTAACAATCTTGCGCGGCTGGGCGACGATGTCGCGGAAGCGGATTTGCGTGTGCTCGCTAGCATTAATCAGGTGCGTATGGTCGCGGCCGGTGATTTTGCCCAGCGACTGCCAAGCTTTTTTCGAAACATGGCCGTTGGTTTCCGGCGCCAGGGTCAGAACCATTTCGGCCGCATCGATGGCGGTTTCGATTTTCGGCTGACCTTTGCCTACACCTTCGGCACGCACGCCGTTGAGTTTGCGCAGGAAGTCCACTTCATGCTTGGTATCCCAAGCCATGCCTTTGCCGTTGTTGTTCACTTTTTCCAGCAAGGGGCCGATAGAAGTGAATTTCTCGTAAATCGCGCCGTAATCGCGTTCCACCACGGTCATCGCAGGCATGGTTTTGCCCGGAATCGGCTCGCACTCGCCCAGTTTCCAATCTTTTGGATCGAAGGGCTGGCCGAGTTCCTGCGGGCTGTCGTGCATCAGCGGGGTGAGCACGATGTCTTTGCGCACGCCCAGATAGTCTTTGGCCAGCTCGCTGAATTTTTTGGCCAGGCCTTTATAGATTTCCCAGTCGGATTTGCTCTGCCACAGAGGCTGCACCGCTTCGGTAAACGGATGGATGAACGGGTGCATGTCGGACGTGTTCAGATCGTGTTTTTCGTACCAAGTGGCGGTCGGGAAAATCACGTCGGCGTACAGCGCGGTCGTGTTCATGCGGAAATCCAAGAGCGTGAACAAATCCAGCTTGCCTTCCACGCCTTCCCGCTGCTTCACTTCGGCCGGTTTCAGGCAATCGTCTTCGTCGCTCATCAGGCCGTTTTGCGTGCCGAGCAGGTATTTCAGGAAATATTCGTGGCCTTTGCCGGAAGAGCCCAAAATGTTGGAACGCCAAATAAACATATTGCGCGGCCAGTTTTTCGGGTTTTCCGGATCGTCGCAAGACATCTCCAGCGTACCTTCCTTCAAACCTTTCACCACATAATCTACCGGCGCCATGCCGGCTTTTTCGGCCGCATCGGTTATGTCCAGCGGATTGGTTTCCAACTGCGGCGCGCTCGGCGTCCAACCCATGCGGGCGGCTTTGGCGTTGTAGTCGATCATGGTCAGGCGGCGCATATCGTCGCCGGCGTCGGACGTGAGCAGTTCGTCGGCGGACACGGTTTCGTGGCGGTACTGGCCGGTGTGGCCGTAGAAGAACGAAGTGCCGGCCATTTGGCGCGCGGGGCGGTGCCAGTCGAGCGCGAAAGTCAGCGGTGCCCAGCCGGACTGCGGACGCAGTTTTTCCTGTCCCACATAATGGCACCAGCCGCCGCCGGACTTGCCGATGGTGCCGCACATCATCAGCATGTTAATCAGGCCGCGATAGTTCATGTCCAGGTAATACCAGTGGTTCAGGCCGGCACCGACGATAATCATCGAACGGCCTTTGGTATCGTGCGCGTTTTGGGCGAACTCGCGGGCTACCTGAATCACGCGCTCGGGGGCGACGCCGGTGTGTTTTTCCTGCCATTTCGGCGTGTAGGGCTTGTCGTCAAAATAATCTTTGGCCACGTTCTCGTCGCCCAAGCC
>CAUUTP010000104.1:0-5828 GCA_963548155.1 uncultured Eikenella sp. | reverse complement strand
CCCACGCCGCGGGTGAAGCCTTTGGTGCGGCGGCTGCGGTTCATGGTTTTCACGGGCTTGCGGCCGGTGCTGTCTTTGACGTCGATTTTGGTGATTTCCACCTCCGCCGCGTCGAGATAGAGGGTTACGCTGCCGATGTATTCGGTACTCATGTTTTATGCTCCTATAAATAGAGGTCTACCACCATGCCGACCACGTGCAGGCCGTTCACCACATCGCTGG
This sequence comes from uncultured Eikenella sp., assembly GCA_963548155.1. Lineage (GTDB taxonomy): Bacteria > Pseudomonadota > Gammaproteobacteria > Burkholderiales > Neisseriaceae > Eikenella. The sequence goes on along the minus strand of CAUUTP010000104.1, from coordinate 5,606 downwards.
GGATGCGCACGTCCAGCATGTTCACGTTTTGCTTATCCCTCTCCACGATGAGGTTGGGCAGGTTGGCTTCCACCTGTTCCAAAATCTCCAACTCTTCGCAGCGCATCAACACATCAATCAGCTCACTGCGCACGCGCTGCGGGGTCTTGTCGGAGAGTTTTTCGCGGGGGAAACGCAAGGCCACGCGTTGGATGCAGGCTTTGCTCACATAAATCAGGGTGCGGGTGGTGGTTACGTCCAGCAGGCTCTCGTCGGCGGTGCCGTTGGCGCTTTGGGTGTAGGTGGTGATGGCGCGCACGATTTGGGCGCGGCTGCCGTCGGGGCTGGTTTCGATGGGGGCGACGCCGTTGTAGAGTGCGTTTTCCTGCTCGGCGCGCATGGTTTTATCTTTGCTGGCACACAGGCCGATGCCTTCCAAGGCCAGCGTGTTCAGCGGGCGGGCGGGGTCTTCCTCGCTCGCCATCACCGAGGCAAAAGCTGCCGCCAGTTCGCAGGGCAGGCTGGGCGTGCCGCGATACCAGGCGCAGAGCATAAAGCCGCTGTTGAGCTTGCCTGCCTGCGTGGTGGCGGTGGCCAGGCTGCCGCTGTGGCCGTACACGCCGATAGCCCAGCGTTTTTCGGTGGGGGCACCCACTTTTTCCAAGTGCGCGCGCAGTTTGAGCAGGTTGGCCTCGTCGCTAATGCCGCAGGCGATGATGTCGTGGCCGTCGGCAATCACGGCGGTGAGTGCGTGCTGGATGTCGGGATTGGCGTCGCCGCCCGCCATGGCGGTAACGGCGGTGCTGATGCCAGCGGCGGTGCAGGCCGTATGCAGGCGGATGGCGTTGCCCTCGCTGCCTTTGTTTTTGGCGGTAAGGGTAAGTACGCCGCCCGCTTCGGCGGCGCTCACCGGCAGGCCGGGCTGCGCCTCGATGGCGGCTTTGACGGCTTTGCCCACGGTTTCCGCGCTATCTCCGGCGGCCACGGCCACCATCAACACCTCGGCGTTGGCGATACCCACGCGCAGCACGCCCTGCGTGGTGGCGTTGCCGGTAATGGTGATTTTACCCGCGGCGGCCACGCCGGCGCTGTGGTCGGCCAGCGTGATGATGCTCAGGGCGGCATTGGCGTAGGCTTTAATGGCGGCATCGGCCATCAAATGTGCCTGACTGCCCGCACCGTAGCGCTCGGCCACTTCGGCGGCGGAATACACATCCGTCAGGGCGGATACTGCGCCCAAGTCGGTGGTGTGCTGGGCAATCAACAGCACACGCTGCCGATTGGTGGGCAGGTTGCGCATGGCGCGTTTGAGGTTCCATTCGGCGTACACGCCGGGTTTGCGCGTAGATGCCGGGATTTTGTCAAAACTGATGTTGGCGCTGGCCATTATTTGCCTCCTTTGGCGGGTTTGGGATCAGGCTCGGATTCGGCCTCGGATTCGCGCACCAAGTCGCCGCACTCAAGGCAGCGCAGATAGTAGGCGCTCTCCTCCACGGCAACGGCCTGATGCTCGTCGATATAGCGGTGCGGCTCGCCTTCCTGCGGCACTTTCAGGCCGGCGGCGGCTTTTACCAAGATGGTCATGGCGTATCTCCTAATTTAACTTCCGCCTCGATGGCGGGGGTGGGTTTGTCGGGTGGCGCGTGCACATGCAGATTGGCGCCTTTCAGCTCGGGGTCGGGCGGGCTGGTGGCCGCCTGATAGGTCACAAAGATTTGGTCGGGGTGCGGCGGGGATGGCGGACTACCCGGCGGCGTGGGCGGCGGTACTTGCGGCCAGCGGCCGTTGTCCAACGCCTCCTCGATCCAATGGGTGGCAAATTCGCAGGCATACACGCTCATCGCTTCCTGCCGCTCCATCCTGCCGTTAAACAGGGTGCGTACCGCGCGCGGTTGCAGCTTGTCGATGGCCAAACCCAAATCCTGATTGGCCAGCAGGCGGCGCACCGCGTAAATCAGTTGGTAGCTGCCGATTTCCCAGTGGCCGATGCCGCCGGCGCGGCTGGCTTCCTCGCTCCGTAGGGAGCGGGCGGCCACCATCACCACAAACTTGGCTTCGGCCTTGTGCTTGGTGCGGCTGGTTTTCACGGCTTCGGTTTTGTCGATGCCGGCAAAAGTTACCCAAGCGGCCGGCAGCTGCTGCACCACCTGATACAGCCCCTCGTCGTCCAGCTCGCCGCCGTAGCTGTGCACGCCGGTAACCAGCTTGCCCAAGCCTTGGCGCAGGCGCTGCACGATGGCAGCCTCAATAATGGCGATCACGTCCGAATACCTTTTGTTGCGGCTGGTTAAATATCACGGTGTCGCCGGTGCCGAGCTGGCCGTTTTCAGGCAGCCCGCTGATGGTGGCCGTGCCGCGCGCCACCTGCTTGAGGTAGTCGATGGCGTTTTTGTAGCGGGTGTCCATGTCATCGTTGCCTTGGCGCATACCGGTGGCCAAGCGGTAGATGGCGATGTCGCAGCAGTACACCGTCAATAACCGCGGAATCTGCGGGAACGGCCGCGTGTAGCGGTTCAGGTAGCCGTCGATTTCGGCGGTAGCGTCCAGCAGCGCCTGCTGCGCAATGTCGGCATTAATTTGGCCGCGCCGCTCTAAGTCGGTGAGCTGCAACACGGTGTTGTCGCCGTATCGCAGGCACAGTTCGTCGAGCGTGGCATAGCTAATCATTGCGGCACGTCCTCGTTATCGTCCGGCGCATCGGCCGGGCGGATTTCAAGATGTGGCTCGGCCAACAGGCGCTGCCAATCTTCATCGCTCAATTCGCTGCGCTGTACCGTACGCCATTCATGGCGCACAAATTCCAAGCCGCAACGGAAAAAGCGCTCGGTGCGTGAGCGCACGGCCACTGCATCGGCGGTGGGCTGCACAACGGCATCCTGTTCCGGCTGCTGTTCAACCGGCGCGGTTTCAGGCTGCGTGGCCTCAGGCGGGGTGTCGGGATGGTCTTGCTGTTGTTCCGGCTGGTTTTCGGGTAGGCTGTCCTGCGCCTCTGGCTGCTGCTCGGTTTGGCCGCCTTGCGCTTCTTGCTGTTCAGGCGGATTGTCCGGCGTATCTTGCAGCGGCTTTTGCACTGCATCGTCTTGGGGTTTGTTTTTTGCCATTTATCTGCTCCAAAACGGCGGCTTTAACCGGTTAAAGCCGCCGCGAAAGGGGTTACAACAACCACGGGGTGGCAATCACCTGCACCTGGTTGTGGTGTGGGTTGTATTTGCCGTTTTCGTATTTGTCGGGTTTGACAATCGAGTTGGCCAAATCTTCCATGGTCGGCGGTACCAGCAGCACGGTCGGGCGGACAGCTAGCGGGCGGCCGCCGTCGCCTTTTTGGGCATACATGGCGTTAAACACTTTCGCGAAGTTGTCCGGGGTCAGCTCCTCGGTGCTCTTGCTGGCCATTTGCCAGAAACCGAAGCCGGCGTTGCAGCGTCCGTCCACGCCGTAGCGGAACTCATTGCGCATAAATACGTTTTCATCGTCGTCTTTGGTCATGGCAGTGAGCTTCATCGGCTTGCGCAGCTGAAAAATCAGCGGTTTTACCGCGCGGCTGGTATCCAACAAATACCACGCTTCGCCCGGACTGCCGCCGGCGGGGGTATACAGGTTTTTAACCAAGGTTTTGTTGCCGGTGCCGTCCACTTTTTCGGCCACCGGATGGTCGGTGTCGAAAAAGTTTTGGCCGTCGTAGCACAGGGTGGTATCGCCTTTTTTCAGCAGGCCGAAAACCAGCTCGTCCGCAAACACGGCGGCGGCACGACCCAGCTCGGTCATCAGCGGCGCATAAATGCCGATATTGTCGTCTTCGATGTCGTTGCGGCTCACCTTGATGGAGCTCTCGAAATGCTTGTTGACAATCGCATAAGCGTGCGCCTGCATATCGTTGAATACGCGGTCGCCCACCCATTCGCGCAGCGCGGGGGCTTGACCGAGCCAGCCGTAAGTATTCGAGGCGGTGGAAGACGGCACCACGGTGGCGATGTCCGTGTATTGGCTCTTGGCCATCTGCAAGCCGTCTTGGTAGTTTTTCTTGAAGCCGGTCATCAGGGCTTTAAGTGTGGCGGGGGTGATAATCATCTGGGATTACTCCTTTTGTTTTACGAAATCGTCGGCACTGATGCCCAGCATCTGCGCCACCTCTGCCTCTTCGGCAGTCAAGCCTTTGTCCGCGGCGGCGGGCGGGATGCCGCCGGTCTGCGTGGCGCTCAGAGCGGCCAGCGGTTGGGCGGTGGCCAAAAAGTCGGCCAGCGCCTGCGGGTTGGTTTTGCCCAAGCCTTCCGCCCACGACTTTTGCGCCGGCAACAATCGGCCGTCGCTCAAGGCGGCGGTAATCAGCTGTGCGGTTTTTTCTGCTTCATGTGCGGCGAGCTGTCGGCTCAAAGCGGCCACCTGCTGCTGCAAGCCTTGCAGTGCCGACAGCGGCACCTGTTGCGAGGCGGCGGCGGTATTGGGTGCGCCGGTCTCGTCATTGGCCGGCTGGCCTGCCGGTGCGGTAGGGGCGGCGGGCGGGTTCGGCTCGGCCGGTTTGTTTTCCGGCTTGGCTGCCTCTTTGGCGGCGGCCAAGGCTTCGGCCAGCTTTTTGCCGTCGGTGCTGCTTTGGATTTGCTGCATCGCGGCCAGCTGCTCCGCCTCGCTGGCGGTTTCAGGCAGCCCGAGCAGCGACAGCATCAGCTTTTGTGCTTCGTTCATTGCTTCGTCCTTTTGAGAGGGTTGGAGGGGGTTAAGTAATCGGGAGGCGGCGGCCAAGGCCACCGGGTCGAGTTGGTCAAGCGCCGGGGTATTGGTGAGCGCAGGCGGCAGTAAATTCAGAATGTCGCCTGCGGCCGTGTATTGAAACACCGGCGAGATATAACGGTATTCGCCGCCGGCAATTCGCTGCTTGGCCGCGGCCGTCCATTGCACCTCGGCATACAGCCCCTTGCCGTCGACCCATTCAAAGCCGGAGAGCCAGCCCGATGCCGGGTTGGGCTGTCCGTTTTGTGCGGTAAACAGGGTTTGGTGCTCGTAGTCCACCATCAGCCGCACCGGCCGCGCATTGAGCTCGGCCACTAAGGCGGCGGCACGCTGCGGGCTCAAACGCCAAAACGGCGCATCGGCCGGCCGCCCGTCGTTGGCGCGGAACTCGCCGGCGGGAATCAGCTGGATGCGCTGCGCCGCGCCGTCCACCGGGACGGAACAGGCAGCCAGTAAAAACGGGGGAGGGGTATGTTTGTTCATGGCCGCATTGTGCAGCCGGAATTGGGGGAAAAATCTTTGAAGCGCCTCACTTGGTTTTGGCGCGGATGAAACAGCCGACGGGGCGGCTGCGGTGTGATGGCTATAAAGAGGCTATAAAGCGCGTTTTTTAGCAGGGGTCGGGCGCGGGGATATACCAAACTATACCCAAGCCGTTTAAACGCCGTTTGGCGCGATTTTGGGCGGGGTGTCGTTTAACTGCCTTTCGGTAGGCCGCAGACGGAGGCCAAATAGTCGCTCACCGTCTCCACCAGCTCGTGCTCGTCTTGCGGCGTGAGCTGCATAAACGGGCGTGCCGGGATGCGGCTGCCGGGGTGCTTCACACTTTTTACCGGATACGCCCCGGTGGCCCATGCCAGCGCCTTTTTGTGGCGCGGGTAAATCATGTGCGCGGCGGTTTG
>CAUUTP010000103.1:0-6097 GCA_963548155.1 uncultured Eikenella sp. | reverse complement strand
AGTGAAAACGCTCACCGCGCGGCACATCGCCGAGCTGGAAGCCAAAATCGAACGCCTGCAGGGCATGGTGGCCGAGCTGCAACGCTGGCACGACGCCTGCGCGGGAGACGATTGCCCGGATTGCGCGATTTTGGCCGGGCTGGAGGAGCGTTAGGCGGCATTGGCGGAATAGAAACAGGCTACCTGAAAAGTTTCAGGTAGCCTTCATTTTGGGATCAATTGGCTATCACGGAAATTCAAGCATATTGCTCCATCAGTTCTATAATTTCTTTAAAGCCTTCTCGTTCGGAACGATAGTGCTTGGTAAAAGCCAATAGTTCCATCCCGCTATTGGCATTCGGATAGTGCACATCGCCGCCGTTTTCCAGCATCTTTTTCAACACATCCAGCCGATGCGGCATGGCGCCCATCATGCCTAAGGGAATCACATTGTCCCGATTGGGTATATTCGGGTTGGCGCCTGCGTCCAATAGGGCTAGGGCGGCATCGCCGTTTTTAGCTTGCATGGCGTAATGCAGCGGGGTCATGCCGTAGCAGTCTTGAGCGTTTACCTCTACGCCTTTTTCCAAATAGAAAAGGACGGTAGAGAGAGGGGCTGGTTTATGGGCGTTCATATTAACTCTATGTAGATAATTCCATTTTTCAGAATCAGTAATATAAAGTGGATCAAATTTACCTGTAGCACTCATTTCTTTTAAAAAAGCTATGTTACCTTCTCGGTTTGCACGGGCGATCTGCATCCCAATATCGTTTTCATACGGATCTGTCATCATTTTTTCCTGCTCTCAAAAAGGTCTCATCTTGTCTTAAATTATACAACGCAGTTATTTCTAATATTTATATTCTATGATGGCTACCTGAAAACGCAGCGCAGTGAAGCTTCTGCGAAGCTAAAATCTTCAGGTAGCCTATTTTACTATTTAGTTGCCGCTTCGGCTGCTTCGGGCTGTGTGCCTTCTTCCTGCCAGCCGCTGCCAATGGCTTTGTAGAGGTTTAGCAGGTTGAGGCCGGAGGCGAGTTGGTTGTCGAGCAGGTTTTGGCTGAAGCTGTGGGCGCTGAGCTGGGATTGCAGGGCGGTGTCGAGGGTTTTGCGGCCGTAGCGGAAGAGTTGGCGGTCGTTGCGCACTTGCTGCTGCGCGGTGCGTTCGGCCTGCTGCAATTCTTGCTGCTGGGTGTTGAGGGCGTGTTGGGCCTGGTAGGCGTTGTCTACGTCGGCGAGGGCTTGCAGCAGGGTTTGGTCGTATTGCAGCAGGGCGGTTTGCAGGCGGGCGTCGGCGGCTCGGATGTTGGCGCGGATGCGGCCGGCGGTGAAGAGGGGGAGCTGTATGCCGATGCTGAAGAGGCCGCCGTTGCCGCTGCGGGCGCGGTTGAAGGGGGCGAGGTCGCTGTTGAGCTCGATGCGGCCGGTTTGCCAGAGGAATTGGATGTCGAATCGGGGGAGGAGGTCGGCTTTGGCGCTGGCGAGCTGGGCGCTGCGGGCTTGGATTTCGGCGGCGCGGGCACGCAGGTCGGGGCGTTGGTTGAGGAGGTTGCCGGGCCGGATGCCTTGCGGCAGGCTGGGCAGGTGTTGCAGCAGGGCGGCTTGGCGCATGGCATCGCTATCGAGGCGGAAGCTTTGCGGGGTTTGGCCGATGAGCACGGCGATGCTGCGCTGCTGGGCATCGAACTGGGCTTGGAGGGTGCTTTGGCGGGCTTGCAGGGCTTGGATTTGGGCGGTAATGGCGGTGGTGTCGTGGGCGGTGGCGAGGCCGGTGTTGAAGCGGCCGGCGGCATAGCGCGCCAGTTCGTGCAGGGTGGAGAGCTGTTGGGAAACGAGGGCTTGCTGCTGCTGGATGTGGGCGGCGCGCAGGTAGTGTTCGGCGATTTGGGCGGAGACGAGCAGGCGGCTGCCGTGGAGCTGCTCTTGGCTGCCGAGGGCGGCGGCACGGGCGGCATCGGCATCGCTGCGTTTCTGGCCGAAGATGTCGGGCTCCCAGGCGGCGCGGAAGCTGGCGGAGGTGAGGTTGCCGCCGTTGCCGAGGTAGGGATCGCGGCGGTGGTTGCGGTAGCCTTTGGCATCGGCGGCGAGGCCGGCGCTGGGCAGGAGGTCGGCTTCGGCCAGGCGGGAGGTGGCGCGGGCTTCTTCTAGGCGGCTGCGGGCAATGGCGATGCTGTGGTTGTGTTGCAGGCCTTGTTCGATGAGGCGGCCGAGCTGGGGATCTGGCCATTGCTGCCACCAGCGGGCTAAATTAGGGGCGGAATCGGCCTGGCTGGTGTGTTGGAAGTTTTCAGGTAGCGTGATGTTGGATTGGCGGTCGATTTGGGTAGTGGTGCAGGCGGTGAGGAGGAGGGCTAGGGCGATGGGGAGGAGTTTGGGGGTGGGCATGGTGGGGTTTCCTTGGTGTGGGGCTACCTGAAAATGTACGGGTGGTTTTTCAGGTAGCCTTTGGGGTTATCTGTAGGGCTACCTGAAAAGATAGGTGCCGTTTTCAGGTAGCCTTTTTTAATTCTGCTGTGCCAGCATCCGGCGGAAGCGGATCACGGCGATGGCGGTGAAAAGAAAGCCGGACACGGCGGTGATGGCTACGCGGTGGCGGATTACGCTCCAGCCGGCGCCCCGGAAAATAATGTCTTTGGAGAGGGCGGTGAATTGGGTCATGGGCGAGAGCTCGGAAAGGCTGCGCAGCCAGGGAGGCAGGTTTTCGATGGGCGAGGTGCTGCCGGAGAGTAGGAACACGGCGATATACACGATGATGCACAGCAGGCTGAACTGCGGCATGGTTGGCGCCTGGGTGGCGAGCAGCACGCCGAGCCCGGCCATGGCAAACAGATACACGGCCTCGCAGAACACGAATAGCGCCAGCGAGCCGTTAATCGGCACGCCCACGGCGCGGTGCACCACCAACAGCAGCGAGAGCACGGAGGAAACCAGGATAATCAGGCCGTTGGCCAAGATTTTGGCCATCACGATTTCGTTTGCGTCCACCGGCATCACCAACAAATGCTCAATCGTGCCGTGTTCGCGCTCACGGATCACGGCCGCGCCCACCAGTAGGATGGTGAGCAGGGTGGCGTTGCCCACCAGTTGGTTGAGCGGCATAAACCATCCGCTGCGCAGGTTTTCGTTGAACAGCACGTTCACCACCGGCTCGAAGGGTGCGGCGTTGCCGTGCTGCCCCAGGTAGGCCGATGTTTCGCGATGTACGATTTGGCCGATGTACACCGAGCCCACGCCGGCCTGCGACATGGCGGTGGCGTCCACCAATAATTGCAGCTCGGGGCGTTTGCCGGCCAGGAGGTCGGCGGTGTAGTTGGGCGGGATAACCAGCACGAAGCTGTATTCGCCCAGATCCATGGCTCGGTCGATGCGGTTGCCATCGATGTCGTCTACCTGTTTGAACTGTGGGGCGATCATGGCATCGCGGATGCGGTAGGTGAGCGCGCTGCGGTCTTGGTCGTAGACGGCCAGCGCGGCGTTTTTTACTTCGGTGGTTACGTTTTGCGACACGGAATACACGGAAAAGCTGAACATAAACACCAACAGCGCAAACAGCGCGTAATCGGTGAAGAAACTGCGGATTTCCTTGCCGCCCAGATGCCAAACGTTGCTGATCCATTGGCGCATCTTATTTCTCCTGCTTTTTCAAAAGCAGCCCGGCGGCGAGCCAATAGGCTGCGAAAAACAGCAACAGCGTGCCGCACAGCGTATCCACATCGCGCCAGCCCAGGCCTTTGGTGATAACGCCCAGGCTGATGGTTTGAAACCAGCTGGTTGGGCTGAAAATGCCAATCCACTTGCCAGCGCCGCTCAAGGTGGATGCCGGATAAATCATGCCGGAGAAATCCAGCGCCGGAATCATGGCCAGAATCGCTGCCGCAAAAATCGCCGCCACCTGCGTGCGCACGAAGGTAGACACCAACAGCCCGAAGCCGGTGGAGGCGAACACGAAGCACAGCACGCCTGCCGTGAGCGCGATAAACGAGCCTTTCAGCGGCACGCCCAGCCCGAACACCACCACGCCGAGCAGCACCAGATAACTCAAGAACGAGAGTAGCACATAGGGCAGCTGCTTGCCTAAAAGATATTGGAAGGAGGAAGCGGGCGAGCTGTAGAGGTTCATGATGGAGCCGATTTCTTTTTCGCGTACCACGGATAGGGCGGTGAGCATGGCCGGAATCATCATCAGCGAAAGCATTAAAAAGCCCGGCGTGAGCGCGTTGATGCTTTTGAAGGTGGGGTTGTAGATAAAGCGGGTTTGCAGGCTGCCGCCGCTGTTGATGCGGATGCCGCGTTCTCTGTAGAGCTCGGCCATATAGCGGTTGAGGATGCCTTGGGCATAGCCGTGGAGGTTTTCGCCCACAAACGGCCACGAACCGTCGAAATAGAAAGCCAGCTGCGGGCGGCGGCCGAGGGTGAGGTCTTTGCCGAAGCCGGGTGGGATTTCAATCACCATGCGCGCGCTGCCATTAGTGAGCACAGCGTTGATGTCGGCGCGGGATGTGAGGCTGGCTTTTTGGCGGAAATAGGCCGAGCCGTCAAACTCATGCGTCAGCTGGCGGCTGTAGTGGCTTTGATCTTGGTCGAGCACGGCAAAGTCCATTTCGTTTACGTCAAACGACACGCCGAGGCTACCTGAAATCAGATACACCAAGGGGCCCAGCAGGGCAAACATCAGGCGGATACGGTCGCGCAGCAGCTCTTTGCCCTCGCGGCGGGTGAAGGTGAATACGGCGGAAAGCCAATAGAGCAGGCCGGATGGGGCGGCATGGTTTTCAGGTAGCCTGTCTTGGGCAGATTCTGTAACAGAGTTTTTGCTTTGTGAAAGCTCACTTTGGGCGCTTTCAGGTAGCCTTTCTGCCGCTTCGGCGGCTTCGTCTTGCTCCAAATAGCGGATAAACGATTCTTCCAGCGTATCGGCGTGTTGGCGGCGGCGCAGGTATTCCGGGTGGCCCACCGCCAACACGCGGCCGCGGTGCATCAGCGAGATGCGATCGCAGCGGGCGGCTTCGTTCATGAAGTGGGTGGAGACGAAAATGGTTACACGCTCTTCCCGTGCCATGCGGAACAGATATTGCCAAAACATATCGCGCGCGGCGGGATCGACGCCGGAAGTGGGCTCGTCCAAAATCAACACTTGCGGGCGGTGCAGGCAGGCGGCGGCCAGTTGCAGGCGCTGGCGCACGCCCAATGGCAGGGCGGCGGGGGTGGCATCGGCCAGGTCGGCCAGCTCGAATTGCTGCAACACGGCATCGATGGCGGCGCGGCTGTTTGCGCCGAGCTGGTAGAGCTGGGCATGCAACACTAAGTTTTGCCGCACACTCAGCTCTTCATATAGCGAAAACGCCTGCGACATATAACCCACGCGCTGGCGCACGGCAGTGCTGCCTGCGTCTATCGGCTCGCCCAAGAGTGTGGCCTCGCCTTCGCTGGCATCTAAGAGGCCGGTGAGCATTTTCATGGTGGTGCTTTTGCCGCAGCCGTTGGAGCCGAGGAAACCGAAAATTTCGCCTTGGCGGATGCGGAAGCTGACTTTGTTTACCGCGGTGAAATCGCCGAAGCGTTTGCTCAGGTTGTGCGCCTCCATTGCGGGCGGCAGGGAATCGTCGGGGATAAAGGGCGGCAGTTGGGAGTCGTCCCAATGGGTTTGCTTGCCTTCGAGCAGCATTTTGATATAGGCCTGCTCCAGCGTGGCGCAGCCGCTTTGCGCGAGGATTTCCTGCGTGCGGCCGTGGGCAAGGATTTGGCCGTCGTCCATGGCTAGGAGATAGTCGAACTGTTCGGCTTCGTCGATGTAGGCGGTGGCCACCAGCACAGTCATGCCGGGATTTTCGGCGCGCAATTCGCGCACCAATGTCCAGAATTGGCGGCGGGAAAGCGGATCGACGCCGGTGGTGGGTTCGTCCAGAATCAGCAGGTCGGGGTTATGCACCAGGGCGCAGCACAGGCTGAGCTTTTGCTTCATGCCGCCGGAGAGCTTGCCGGCGGCGCGGCCGGCAAAGGATGCCAGGCCGGTGGAGAGCATCAGGCGCTCGATGTGCTGCTTGCGCTGGTGTTTGTTCAGACCGAACAGGCGGGCGTGGAAATCGATGTTTTCATACACCGACAGCGTGGGGTAGA
>CAUUTP010000102.1:0-6108 GCA_963548155.1 uncultured Eikenella sp. | reverse complement strand
GGGGAATCGAACCCCCGTCCGAAAGTCCTCTACAGAGCGTTCTACATACTTAGTCTTGCCAACTTAGAATCTCGCCCCCATTCTGCCGACAGACAGGCTGTTTGGGAGCCAGTTACCTTAAATCTCATTTCCCGCCAAGTAACCCGACGGGAAACCAGTCAATGTAGAATGACGTTGCAGTAGCTTACGCTACACAGCCCATTGACCAACTGCTGCAACGGCAGGCCTTAGGCGGCCAATGCGAAAGTTTCGTCGTTTGCGACTATTTAAATTCAGTGTTTTACGGGAAATCTGAGACCCCGGTATGCCCGCATCTGCTTCGCAACCCCCGTCGAAACCAAGGTCGCCCCCAGATAAAGGAAGGTGGATTATACGCTGCCGGCCAGCTTTGGACAATTCGTTTTGCCAGCCGCCCCCCTAAAGGCTACCTGAAAGTGCAACTTCAACAAGATGAACCGACGTCTTGGCGCAGCCAAAGCCTGGTTTCTGCGAAGCTAAAGCGTTGGTTTCGGCTAAGCGGATCGATGGCTTGGCATGCCAAGGTGAGTTGCCGCCCAACCTTCTTCTCGCATTTATAGTGAATTAAATTTAAACCAGTACAGCGTTGTCTCGCCTTGCCGTACTATTTGTACTGTCTGCGGCTCGCCGCCTTGTCCTGATTTAAATTTAATCCACTATAATTTCCGCACAATAAAAAATCGGCCGGAAAACTCCGACCGATTTTCTAATCGGGCATTAGGCCAAAGCGGCTTTGGCTTTTTCAACCAGCTGCGCGAAAGCAGCTTTGTCGAATACAGCCAAGTCGGCCAATACTTTGCGGTCCAGCTCGATAGCGGCGCGTTTCAGGCCGTTCATGAATTTGCTGTAAGACAGGCCGTGCTGGCGGGCACCGGCGTTGATACGGGCAATCCACAGTTGACGGAACTGGCGTTTGCGCTGACGGCGGTCGCGGTAGGCATATTGGCCTGCCTTCATCACCGCCTGTTTGGCAACACGGTAGACGTTCTTACGACGGCCGCGATAGCCTTTGGCCAGAACTAATACTTTTTTATGACGGGCATGTGCGGTTACACCGCGTTTTACGCGTGGCATATTTCAGACTCCTTTAAGCGTAGGGCAACATTTTGTGAACAGAAGCCACATCGCGCTCGTTTACCATAGCGGTACCGCGCAGCTGGCGTTTGTTCTTAGTGGTTTTTTTGGTGAGAATGTGGCGTTTGAACGCGTGGGCGCGTTTGATGCCACCGTTGCCCAGCACTTTGAAGCGTTTCTTCGCACTGGATTTGGTTTTCATTTTAGGCATGGGAAAACTCCATTGGTTTATCGGATTAGGCATCGGGAGGCTGCCTGCAACAGGCCGCGCTTAATACCCGAAACCACGGTTTTATGCCGCACACACAATACTGAAGCCGTTTCCCGCGTGCAGCGGAGCGGAAAACGGCGAATTATACGGTTACTTCTTCTTGGGTGCAACCATCATCACCATCTGGCGGCCTTCCATTTTCGGAAACTGTTCCACAACGGCCACTTCGGCCAAATCGGCCTTCACACGTTCCAGCAGCTGCGCGCCCAAATGCTGGTGCGCCATTTCGCGGCCGCGGAAACGCAGGGTGATTTTCACTTTGTCGCCATCGGCCAAGAAGCGGGTAACGTTGCGCATTTTGATTTGGTAATCGCCTTCGTCGGTGCCGGGGCGGAATTTGATTTCCTTAATCTGCACCTGTTTCTGCTTTTTCTTGGCTTCGTCGCGTTTTTTCGACTGCTCGTATTTATATTTGCCGTAGTCCATCAGCTTGCAGACAGGCGGTTTGGCGGTGGGGGAAATCTCCACCAAATCCACGTCTTGCTCTTCGGCCATGGCCAGGGCTTCTTTCACGGTTACGACGCCGAGCTGCTCGCCCGTGCCGCTGATTAAACGCACTTCTTTGGCGTGAATTTCGCCGTTGATCCGTGCTTCGCGTTCTTGTGCGATGATGAATCTCCTATTAAGGTTAGTCTGGTGGTGCGCTTTGGCGCACCTGCTGTTCAGGTAGCCTGATGGGGACAACACTGTTCAACCCGGCCACCAAACCACTGTATTTTATCAAAAACCGCTGCGCTTGGCGCAACGTGCCCGCGATTATAGCAAGTTTCGCCGTAAATACACCAAAAACCTGCGTTTAGCCGCCCAAAACGATACTTCCCACCAACAATCCAAGCAATCTGTGCGAGCGATGCTCTCGATTTTGCCTGCTTACTGTCAAACATGCGCTGCGTATCCGCCCGATTTTTTCAGGTAGCCTCCAGCAATCGCCGATACAGTGCCGCATCTTGCTGTGAAAAACAACAGAACACCACCCGCTCCATCTGCGGGCATTGCAGCAGCGTTTCGCGCACCGCCCGAATCGCAATTACTGCTGCCTCACGTGCGGGGTAGCCATACACGCCGGTGCTGATACAGGGGAAAGCGATGCTTTGCGCACCCTGTTCGGCAGCCAGGCTCAACGAATTGGCATAGGCTGCGGCCAACAGCGCCGCTTCACCATGCTGTCCGCCGCGCCACACCGGGCCGACGGTGTGCACCACCCAGCGCGCCGGCAGCCGGTAGCCCTGCGTGATTTTGGCCTCACCGGTGCGGCAGCCGCCCAGCCGGCGGCACTCGGCCAACAGCTCCGGCCCGGCGGCACGGTGTATCGCACCGTCCACTCCGCCGCCGCCCAATAGCGAAGAATTGGCGGCATTGACTATCGCGTCCACCGCCAGCATGGTGATATCGGCTTGGCATACTTCCAAAGTGGCAGTCATATCGGTTTCCTTTGTTTTAAATGAGAGGCTACCTGAAATTGCTTCAGCCTTGCCGTAGTCTATTTTGCTGCGTTGCGGCAAAAGTTTTCAGGTAGCCTGATTCTCCGTTGGTACAATACGCCTAGTTTACTGCCCGCACTATCCAAAGGCTACCTGAAATCTATGCTGCCATTTCCACTGCACCAACGCATTAGCTCCGTAGAAAAATGCGCTTTCAGGTAGCCCTTCCTGTTTCAGGTACAATACCCGCCGTCTCCTTATTCATTCACTCCCAACCGCCGTGCCCTACTGCCAAGTTGCCCTCAATGTTCCGCTCGACACGCTGCTTACCTACCGTGCCGACCGTATTCCCGCGCCCGGCACCCGCGTGGCTGTGCCGTTTCGCGGTAAAACCGTGGCCGGCATCGTGTGGGGCGCGTGCGAAGAGCCGGAAATCAGCCCGGCCAAAATCCGCCCGCTCGCGCAAGTGTTTGAACACGAACCGCCGTTGCCCGCCGCCTGGCGCGAACTGATTGAATTTACTGCCCGTTATTATCACCACCCCATCGGCCAAACCGCCTTCACCGCCCTGCCAGCCGGCCTGCGCGAAGCTAAGCCCTGCCCGCCGCCGCAGCCGGAAACCTATTTTTCGCTCACCGATTTGGGGCGGCAACAGCCCGCACCACCACCGCACCACCGCCGCAAGGCCGCGCTGTGGCAGGCGCTGCTGGAGAGCCCGGTGAGCCAAAGCGCCGCCTGCACCATCGCGCCGCAGGCCGCCGCCCAGCTGGCAAGCTGGCAGGCGCAAGGCTGGCTGGCAGCCGAAACTGGCACTCTGCCCACCCACATGCCGATTCCGCCCTCGCCCGTACCGCTCAACCCCGAGCAGCAGGCCGCGGCCGATGCGGTGGCGCAGGCGCAGGGTTTTGCCCCCTTCCTGCTGCATGGCATCACTGGCAGCGGCAAAACCGAAACCTATTTCGAAGCCATGGCCGCCGCGCTTGCAGCGGGCAAACAGGTGCTGTTCCTGCTGCCTGAAATCAGCCTCACGCCGCAGCTTATCGCCCGCCTGCAACAGCGTTTTGCCGATGTGCCGACTGCCGTGCTGCACAGCCAAACCGCCGCCGGCGAGCGCACCCAAGGCTACCTGAAAGCCATGTGCGGCCAGGTGCGGCTGGTGGTGGGCACCCGGCTGGCAGTGTTTACGCCTCTGCCGGATTTGGGGCTGATTGTGGTGGATGAAGAACACGATTCCTCGTTCAAACAAGACAGCGAACTGCGCTACCACGCCCGCGATTTGGCCGTGTGGCGAGCACGGCAGGCAGGCTGCCCGATTGTGCTCGGCAGCGCCACACCCTCGCTGGAAAGCTGGCACAAGGCGCAAAGCGGCGGCTACCGCCTGCTCAGCCTGCCGCAACGCGCCCGCGCTGCCGCCCGCCTGCCCGAAATTCGCCTGATCGACATCCGCCGCGAGCCATTGGACCAAGGCTTCAGCCCGGCCGCTTTCAAGCTTTTGCAGCAAAATCACGCCGCCGGCGGCATGAGTATGGTGTACCTCAATCGGCGCGGCTTCGCCCCCGCCCTCTTCTGCGGCGACTGCGGCCACACCTTCGGCTGCCCGCACTGCTCCGCCAAGCTGGTGCTGCACCAGCGCGCGCACCAGTTGCGCTGCCACCATTGCGGGCTGGCGGTGCCGATTCCGAAAAAATGCTCCGACTGCGGCAACCAAGACCTCACCGCGGTGGGCATCGGTACGCAGCGGGTGGAAGAAGCCCTGCGCGCGCAGCTGCCCGATGCCAAAATTGAACGGGTAGACCGCGACAGTGTCGCCCGCAAAGGCGACTGGCAGCGGCTCTACCAGCGCATCGCCGCCAACGGCGTGGATATTTTGGTGGGAACGCAGATGCTGGCCAAAGGCCACGATTTCGCCCGCCTGAATTTGGTGTTGGTGCTCAATGCCGACGGCAGCCTCTACAGCGCCGACTTCCGCGCCCCCGAGCGGCTGTTTGCCGAACTGATGCAGGTGGCCGGCCGCGCCGGGCGTGCCGAGCTGCCCGGCCGCGTGTTCATCCAAACCCGACTGCCGGAGCATCGCGTGTATCAAACGCTGCTGCGGC
This sequence comes from uncultured Eikenella sp., assembly GCA_963548155.1. GTDB lineage: Bacteria > Pseudomonadota > Gammaproteobacteria > Burkholderiales > Neisseriaceae > Eikenella. The sequence continues at coordinate 1,228 of CAUUTP010000102.1, read as the reverse complement.
AAAACTATGCCGACTTCGCTGCCGGCGAACTGGCCGAGCGCGAAAGTTTCGATATGCCGCCCTTCTCTCATACCGCCGCCATCCGTGCCGATGCCGCCAATATGGCCGATGCGCTGGAATTATTGCGCCTGGCTGCCGAATGGGTGGCACAACAAAGGCTACCTGAAAGCGCAGAAACCGAAGCTGCAAAAGTGCTCTGCCTCGGCCCGGTGCCCATGCTGCTGGCCAAACTCGCCGGCCGCGAACGCGCCCAGGTGTTTCTGGAAAGCCCCAGCCGCAAAGCGCTGCACCGCCAAGTCTCCCTCTGGCAGCAAGCCCTCGCCGCGCTGGCACGGCAGTTTGCCGCGGCCAGATGGTCGGTGGATATCGATCCCTTGGAAATGTAAGCTGCCAGTATTCAGTGTCAGCACCACGCATTCATAAAAGGCTACCTGAAAATACCCCCACCCTTTCAATGGAGTATTTTTCAGGTAGCCTTGCTGCAATAAGCTGCCTTTAAGCTAAAACCGCCAAAGGCAGATAAGCTTTCTCTCCCCTGCGCCGCTATTCAAATCTGCTCCCGCCAAGCGGCCCGCTAGCCATTGGGCAGGAAAAAGGCTACCTGAAAACAGCAAATCTGTTTCAGGTAGCCTTTTCTACGTTCTAAGGGTTACGCCAACACGCGGGCAAACAAGATATTGTCTTCCAAATCGATGTGGTCACGCAAATCGTCCACCAGCTCTTGCGCCAGGCTGTAGAGCTGTTGCCAGCTGCGGCAGGCATCGGCGGGAGCTTGCAGATTGTTCGTGATTTTCAACAAGCGTTCGATGGCGGCATCGTGCTCGGTGTGTTCATGCATCATCATGCGCACGGGCATGGCGGCGGCGCGGCCGGCACCTTGCTTGAGCATGGGGAACAGGATGCGCTCTTCTTTCATCATGTGGCTGAGCAGTTCGCCTTGAATGGTATGCAGCAAGGGAACCATCTCGGCAGGAAACGTGCCTGCATGCACGCCGGCCACTTTTTCGGCCAGGGGGACGAGTTCGTCGAGCTGACGGCGGTGGGTGTCGTGATAGCGCGGCAGGATGTGGTCGATTATGTCGCTGTCGGAGGCGTTTTGCCAGAGTTCGTGATCAATCATGAGCGTGGTGTCCTTTATATGGTTCTATAAAAAAAGGGGCTGTACTAGATTAACCCTAAATTCCACACCAATCCCGCAAGATTTTTAGCTGTCGGGACGGTGTGCCGA
>CAUUTP010000101.1:0-6266 GCA_963548155.1 uncultured Eikenella sp. | reverse complement strand
TTCATGTTTCAGTATTCTCCTGGAAATACTGTAAACAACGCTACGGGTTTCTACACCTGATCGTGCCGCAAACAGGCTACCTGAAAATTATTTGCCGCGTTCGCTCCGTTGAAGTTCGCGCTTTAGCTCCGCAGAAACCCGGCCTCATTCGGAGGCTGCCTTTTAACTTCGTTGAAGCTGTGCTTTCAGGTAGCCTTCGTTTTGCCTAAAACCGCAATTCGGTGCTCACGCCGATGGCGCGGGGGCGTTGGTAGAGCGAGTCGTAGCGGTCGTTGGTGGACACGAATATCGGGCGGCGGCTGTTGAACACGTTGTCGGCATACATCGATACGCGACCGTATTTGAAGTTGTAGGCGGCGTAGAGGTTGAGCTGGCCGTAGCGTTTGATACGCCCGACTTCGGCGTTGTTGGCGGCGGAGTAGTAGCCGCTGAAGCGGGCGTCGCCGCCGGCCTCCCAGCCGGAGGGGTGCTTCCAGGCTACGCCCAAGGTGGCGGTGTAGCGCGGGGCGCGGCCTAAGCGGTTGCCTTCGATGCCGCTGCCGGGGTAGCGGCGGATGTCGGTGTGCAAAAGGCCGAGCCCGGCGGTGAGGCGCAGGCTGTCGAGCGCCTGCCAGCCTGCCTGCATTTCCGCGCCGTAGGTTTGCACGCTGTTGGCGTTGCGGATCACCACGGAGCTGGGCCCGAGGTAGAAGGGGAGCTGCATGTCTTTGTAGCGGTTGGCAAAAAGGTTGCCGCTCAGCTCGAGCCGCCGGTCGGGCGTGCGCCAGCGGGTGTAGAGCTCGATGTTGTTGATGTATTCGGGCTGGTAGGCGTAGGTGAGCACGGGTCGGCCGAAGGTGATGCCTGCACCGCCGGGGTTGTAGCCGCGCGCGAGCTTGAGGCCGGCGGTGAAGTGTTCGCCCGGGCGGTAGGAAAGATCGATTTTGGGCAGAAATACGGTTTGCCCTTTGTCCAAATCCAGGCGCAGGCTGGCACCGCCGCCGTGGCGTTGGTGTTCTTCGCGCTCAAGGCGGCCGGCAAGGGTGAGGTTCCATTGCGGGGCGAACTGCCAATCGGCTTCGGCAAAGGCGGCATACACGCGGTTGGTGTCGCTAAACTCGTTGCGCCCGCCCACACTGCGGATGTCTACGGTTTCGTCTTGGCTGCTGCGGAAGAAATACAGTCCGGCCAGGCCTTTCACGCTGCCGCCTTCGGGGCGGTAGTGCAATACGGGCTCCCACTGCACTTCGTGGCCGCGCAGGGTAGCGGGCACGCCTTGCGGGTGCACGGACATGGGCAGGTGGATGCGGTCGTTGTCATAACGGGCGTACACCAGCTTGTTTTCGAGCTTGAAGCTGTCGCTAACCTGCCAGGAAACATCCCAAATGCCGGAGCGGGAGCCGGTTTCAAATACGGGCTTCTGCGGCAGGAAGCGGGCGCTGGCGGTGTTGCCCATGATTTCATTTTGCGGGGCGCGCGATTTAATGTAGTTGAAGGTGAGGCGGCTGAGGAAGTTGGGATAGGCCTCGGGCGTGAAGAGCAGCTTGAAGCGGATATTGGTGTTTTCCACGCGGCGCGGGTTGCCTGCGGGGTCGTAATGCACGAAGGGTTCGTAGCTTTCGCGCTGCTGGCGCTCGGCACTCAGGCGGAAGGCGAGGTTGTTTTTCACAATCGGGCCGGATACCATCAGCGCGCCGTTGCGGGTTTTCTGGTTGCCCGCGCCCAAGCGCACCGCGCCTTCCCATTCCTGAGTCGGGTCGTTGGACCGCATCACGATGGCGCCGGCTACGGCGTTCTGCCCGCGCACCAGGCTCTGCGGCCCGCGCAAGACTTCCACCTGCCGCATATCCCACAGCGATTGCGTGCCGAAGGCATATTCGTTATAAGTGGCGGAGCGGCCGTCTATCGACAAATTCAAACGCGGCCGCGTACCGGCGAAGAATGCCACCGCACCCACCGCCGGGCCGGAACCGTCCACGCCGCGCACGGTGGGCAAATCGTTGCCGCTGCCCAAATCCACGGTGTTGACGGTTTGCTTGAGCAGGTCGGTGGTGGAAAGCTTGTGGCCGCTGCGGTCGATATCCGGCGCGGTGAACACATTGTGCGATGTGCCGGTTTGGAACACGGTGCGGCTGCCGCGCTCGCCAGTCACCACAATATCGGGCAGTTGCGCGGCGGCATCGGTTTCTTCGGCGTGGGCGAAATATGGGGTGGCAGCCAGCAGGGCAAGCAGGCAGGCGCTGGGACGGACACGGGGTTTCACAGCAATTATCCTTATATTGTTACGGCTCAGTGAGTGCAATTAATATTTACAGATTTACATTAAATATACATATACTGTAAATTATAGAAAGCAGTAAAAGATAATGCAAGCGATTATCGACAATATTCAGTAAACGTATAAGGAAGCAGTTAAACCCATGGCTATCAGTAAAAAACGACAGGCATTGCGCGAAGCAGCTAAAAACCTATTTTATACACAAGGCTTTGCCGCCGTTTCCGTAGAAGCCATTTGCTCCGCCGCCCACACCAGCCGCGTAACCTTCTACAAATATTACTCCGGCAAAAACGCGCTGGTGCAGGAACTATTTGCCGAGCAGAAAGAATGCGTACGCAGCCGACTCGAAGGCCTGCTGGTGCAGCAATGCAGCCTAGAGGAAGCTGCTGCCGCTCTGTTTGCCATCCAGCGCGAATCCTTGGCCGAGCTCTATTCCGCGCCCGTGCTCGACGACATCACCAACGTAGCCGATTTAGAACTGGAACGCTTTTTCCGCAGCATGGAAGAAGAGAAATATCAGTTTATGCGCAGCTTTTTCCACACCCTGCAACAGCGCAAACTCATCCACCACAGCCTGCCGCCCGAACTCATCGACCTCTTCATCCGCCAAATGGACAGCCTCATGCGACAACCCTGTCTCGCCGAACTCTACGCCCCCTCCCCGCAACGACTGCCACAGGATATATTGCAACTCCTGCTCTACGGCCTCACCAGCCGAGAAGCAGAATAAGGCAGCCAGGCTAAACAAAAGGCTACCTGAAAGCATCAGCTTCAACGAAGTTAAAACAAGTTCTGAGAGTTTCTGCGGTGCTGAAACTCCAAGTAGCCTCTTCTCATGCTCACCCCAAGCCCGGCCCGCGTTATAATCCACTCCCATCAATCACATCGAAACCACCGCCATGCCCCCTACCCTAGAGCTCGACCTCACCGGCCTTAAATGCCCCCTGCCCATCCTTCGCGCCAAAAAAGCACTGGCCACTTTGGAAGCAGGGCAGATACTTTCCGTGCGCGCCACCGACCCCGGCGCCCCCGACGACTTTGCCGCCTTCTGCCGCCAAACCGGCCACCAACTGCTCACTTCCGGCACGGATAACGGCGTGTTCGTTTTGGTCATCCAACACAAATAGCCCGGCTTTGCCGCAACATCGTTTTAACCAATCTTGCAACATACCCTTTCAGGTAGCCTTATCCGCCCAGCATCCCAAGGCTACCTGAAAACACTATCTATCCAACCAAGAAAGCCCGCCATGCAAACCCTCACCCTCCTCCGCCCCGACGATATGCACCTGCACCTGCGCGACGGAGACACCCTGCACCACGTTTTGCCGCACACCGCCCGCCAGATGGGCCGCGCCGTGATCATGCCCAACCTCAAGCCACCGGTGATTAGCGTGGCCGATGCCTTGGCCTACCGCGAACGCATCCTCGCCGCCCTGCCCGCCGGCAGCCGCTTCCAACCGTTGATGACGCTCTATCTCACCGACCACGCCACCCCTGCTCTGGTACGAGAAGCCAAAGCCGCCGGCATCGTCGCCTTCAAACTCTACCCTGCCGGTGCCACCACCAATTCCGACAGCGGCGTAACCGATCTGTTCAAACTCCTGCCCGTGCTCGAAGAAATTGCCGCCCAGGATATGCGCTTCCTGGTGCACGGCGAAGTAACCGACCCCGCCATCGACATCTTCGACCGCGAAGCCGCATTCATCGAACGCATCCTCCTGCCCGTGCTGAATAAAGTGCCAGGCCTCAAAACCGTGTTCGAACACATCACCACCGCCGAAGCCGCCCGCCTCGTGTGCCAAAGCGGCGAAAACCTCGCCGCCAGCATTACCCCGCAGCACCTGCTGCTCAACCGCAACGACCTTTTGGTGGGCGGCGTGCATCCACACCACTACTGCCTGCCCGTGCTCAAACGCGAAAGCCACCGCCAAGCCCTGCTTGGAGCCGTATCCGGCGCGCAATCGCACAAATTCTTCCTCGGCACCGACTCCGCACCGCACCCGCAACACGCCAAAGAAAACGCCTGCGGCTGCGCCGGCATGTTCAGCGCCGCCACCGCCATCGAGCTCTACGCCGAAGCCTTCGAGCAAATCGGCGCGCTCGACAAACTCGAAGCCTTCGCCTCGAAAAACGGCGCCCGCTTCTACGGTCTGCCCGAAAACACCGACACCATCACCCTGGTGAAACAAGCGCAAACCGTGCCCAACAGCTTCCCCATCGGCAATGGCGGCAACCTCGTCCCCATGCGCGCCGGTGGCAGCGTGGCTTGGACGATGCAATCGTAAGCCCCGCCCGCTCTGATTTTGATACAAAAAGGCTACCTGAAATTTTTCAGGTAGCCTTTTCATTGCAGCAACGATGTGCTATTCAAACTCTGCCCACACCGGCGCGTGGTCGCTGGGGCGTTCCAGCGCGCGCGGTGCGGTGTCTACGCCGGCGGCGGCAAGGCGCGGCAGCAGGGCTTGGCTGGCGAGGATGTGGTCGATGCGCAGGCCGAGTTTGCGGCGGAACATATTCATGCGGTAGTCCCACCAGGTGTAGAGCGGTTCGGCGGGGTGCAGGCGGCGCAGGCTGTCGGTGAGGCCGAGGTCGAGCAGGGTTTGGAACCAGGCGCGCTCTTCGGCGGAGCAGAGGATTTTGCCCTGCCATTTTTCGGGGTCGTACACATCCAAATCGGCGGGGGCGATGTTGAAATCGCCGAGCAGCACCAATTCCGGATGCTGCGCCAATTCGCTGCGGATGAATTCGGCCAGCGCGGCAAACCATTGCTGCTTATAGGCAAATTTTTCGCTGCCCACGGCTTCGCCGTTCACACAATATACGTCCACCACGCGCACGCCGCCGATGGTGGCGGCAATCACGCGCTGCTGCGGGTCGTTTGGCAGGGCGGGCAGGCCGGTGTGCACGTCTTGTGCTTCTTCTTTGCTCAGGATGGCTACGCCGTTGTAGGTTTTCTGCCCGCTCCACACGGCGCGGTAGCCGAGCATTTCAAAAGCGGAGAGTGGAAACTGGTCTTGATCCAGCTTGAGCTCTTGCAGGCAGAGCACATCAGGCTGATGCTGAATCAGCCAGTCGCTCACGTGCGGCAGGCGCACTTTGAGGGAGTTGACGTTCCAAGTGGCGATTTTCATGGCGTTTGCTTTCGGAATGAATTTTTCAGGTAGCCTGCATCGATAGTGAGGCTACCTGAAAAGTAAGTGTTGCAACAAAATTGAAATCTGCTTATTCGGCTTCGTCTATCCAAGCCTGCTGCACGGCTTCGAGGATGCGCTCGCCGCAACGCTGCGGGTCGTCGTCAAACTCGGGCAAATCGAGGATGAGCTGGCGCAGCCGGGTGAAGCGGACGGCTTTCGGGTCGATTTCGGGATGGCGGTCGAAGAGCTCTTCAGCGATGCGTTGGGTGTCGGTCCATTTCATGATGAGGCTACCTGAAACTATAGTGGATTAAATTTAAATCAGGACAAGGCGGCGAGCCGCAGACAGTACAAATAGTACGGCAAGGCGAGCCAACGCTGTACTGGTTTAAATTTAATTCACTATAGATGTGTACGGCCGGCGGCTGGGGAGCGCCAGGCTTAATGATGCTCGCGGGCATGGTTGATGGTGTATTTGGGGATTTCCACCACCAAGTCTTCGCCGGCCACTTTGGCCTGGCAGCTCAAGCGCGATTCGGCTTCCAAGCCCCAGGCTTGGTCGAGCAGGTCTTCTTCGATTTCGCTCGGTTCTTCCAGGCTGTCGAAGCCTTGGCGCACGATCACGTGGCAGGTGGTGCAAGCGCAGGATTGCTCGCAGGCGTGCTCGATTTCGATGCCGTTGTCGAGCAACAGGCTGCAAATGCTTTCGCCTTCGGGGGCGTTTTCGATGATTTTGCCTTCGGGGCACAATTCGCTGTGCGGCAAGACGGTTACTTTGGGCATGGTGTGTGCTTTCTTGGCTGAATTTTTGAGTGGCGTATTGTAACGGAAAAGGCTACCTGAAAACAGTTGATTGCTTTTCAGGTAGCCTCTAT
>CAUUTP010000100.1:0-6476 GCA_963548155.1 uncultured Eikenella sp. | reverse complement strand
ACGCTCGACCAACGGATTAAAAGTCCGCTGCTCTACCGACTGAGCTAACGACCCTTTGGCTCCCCGAGCTGGGCTCGAACCAGCGACCTGCGGATTAACAGTCCGTCGCTCTACCGACTGAGCTATCGGGGAAAGGAAGCGCGCATTTTAGAGACGGGGCGGAGAGTTGTCAATAGAAATTTGGCACGAATGAGGAAATTTTTTAACAGTTTGTGCGAAAATTTAAAAATGCAATTTAAATACAGATGGTTAAATTGTGATGCAATTTGAAGTAAGACTACCTGAAACTGGCTCGCACGCCTCTGATGCGGCTAAACAAATTTCAGGTAGCCTCTGTCTGAGTGCGACATGTTTTTAGTACGGCCTGCCTGTTTAACCGGCCTTTTTGCCTTTGCCCTCTTCAGAAGTAAACCATAAATGCAGCGGGGCGAGCAGCTCTAAAACGAGGCGGGCAAACAGGGGGCTGTTAATCGGCTCGTCTTCATCACGGCCATACACTTGGGCGATTTCGCGATCTTGGTTTTGGCCGGAGTAGTCGCGGCTGTCACGGTATTTGCCGCGGGCGGCGGTAAGGGCTTTTTCAGGTAGCCCTTGGGCAGAAAGGTCTTTAGCAGTGCAGGCTTTGGCGGCAGCGAGGCTGGTTCGGGGCAAAAGGGGCAGGGGTTGCTGTTGGCCGAGCAGGTAGTAGTCGAACCAGCGGGCAAGTTGTTCGGCAGCTTCCGCTTGCGGCAGCGGCGGCAGGGTTTGCGGGCTGTCGAGGGAGATGAGATGGGTGGCTTGTGCTTTGGGGTGAACGGCGCAATACACCAGGTGTTGCAGCCACAGCCTAATTTCGGCGGGGGCTTTGAGTTTGGCGGCGCAGTAGAAGATTTGGCCGTGTTGGTGCAGGTGGGTGAGGCTGCCGATAAGGGTGTGGCCGCCGTGCTCGAAGCGGAAGGGGAAATCGGGCTCGCGCGGGCTGGCAAGCAGTTCGGAATCGAGCTGCTTGGCGGCGGTGCGCTCTGGCTCTTGCAGGATTTCGCCGAGCAGGCCGGCGGGCAGGAGGCTGTCGGCCTGCAGCTTGGCTTCGGTTTGGGCGAAATCTTCATGCTGGCGGCGGGCGTCGAGGTAGCGCTGCTTCACTTCGTCGGGATGTTCGATGGCGTAGGGCTCGGCAGAATCGGAGGGACGGTCGGCATAGGGGCCTTTCCATTGCAGGGCGTGGCGCAGCCAATAGCGCACCGGGTTGTTCCAGAAGTTTAGGAAACTGTCGAGCGATACCGTGGGCTCGACAGCGGCTTTGGGCGGGGTGTCGCCGATAAAGGGGGTGGCTTCGGCGGCAGGCTGGTTGAGGGCTTGGGCATAGTCTTGGCGGAGGCCGGACAGGCTACCTGAAAGCCCGTTTTCGCTAAGACCGGCTGAGTTTTCCCCATTCTCTGGCGGGGCAAAATAGCGGGCGGAAAAGGCTTGCAGGGGGTGTTGGCGCACATGGGCTGCGGTGAAGTCGGCGCTGCTTTGGCCGGCCATTTGTGCCAGCGTGTCGATGAGTTCGCTCAACAGCGGCGAGGGGGCTTGGGCTTCGTCTTTGAGGTGGTCGCGGCCGATGTAGGACAGATAGAGGTGGCTGCGGGCGCTGAGCAGGGATTCGAGGAACAGGTAGCGGTCGTCGTCGCGGCGGGATCGATCGCCGGATTGGGGGTGGTGGGCGATCAGGTCGAAGGCGGGGGCGGGGGTTTGGCGCGGGTATTTGCCGTCGTTCAGGCCGAGCAGGCACACAGTGTCGAACGGCAGGCTGCGCATGGGCACCATGCTGCAGAAGGTGATGCCGCCGCGCAAAAGGGCGGCTTCGCTGCTTTGGCCGAAGAAGCGGTGCAGGTGCTGGCAGGCGGTGTCGGGGGGTAGGGCTGCGGTATAGCCCGCCAGCGAGGCTTCTTCCTGCCATGCAGCCAAGGCCTGGCTGATTTGTTGCCAGGCGGCCTGGTCGGCCTCGGCGGGGGTATCGCCCGCGGCATCGGCCAAGAGGGCGCGGAAGCGTTCGATCCAGCCTTCAACGGGCGCGGGGCTTTGCCAGCGGCGGTGGTGTTCGCGCAGTTTGCCCAGCAATACAAACCAGGCGGCTTGGGCAGGCTGGCGGGCAAAATCGGCCGCCCAAGGGTGTACGCCCTGCCACAGCGCATCTTCGCCCTCGGGCAGCAGCCAGCCCAGCACGCTGCGTTCGGCGGCCTGTTGCCAAGTGAAGGCCTTGCCGCTGCCGCCGTGCTCGGCGCGCATTTCGGCATCCGCGCCCCAATGCACGTTGAGTTCGGCCACGCTGCGGCACAGGAATTCGGCATCGGTTTCATCAATCTGCCAATGGCGGCGCACCGCTTGCGCATCGAGCAGGGGCAGCAGGCGTTCGGTTTCGAATCGGCTTTGCATCAGGGCGATGAGCTGCTCGGCCAGCAACATCAAAGGCTGGCTGCGGCTGAGGCGCACGTCGGCCACGGAATACGGCAGGGCGCGGCTGCCGGGCGCGGCTTCGCCGAACACGGCGTGGATGAAGGGCAGGTAGTCTTCCACGGCGGGGGTGAGCACGGCGATGTGGTGCGGTTGCAGCTCGGGCTTGTCTGCCAAACGGCGCAATAGGTGTTCTTTGAGGATTTGCAGCTCGCGCAGTGGGCTGTGGGCGGCTTGGATCACGATGCTGCCGTCCATCTGCGCGTTGCCTTTTTCAGGTAGCCTCAACAGCTGGATATCGGTCTGCAGGCGTTGCAGCAGGCTGGGCGATTCGGGCGGCGCGGGGAAGAGTTCCACCTGTTCCATGGCGCGGGTGCTCACGGCCAGGCGGTCGAAAAAATCGCGCCCCTGTTTGCCCAGCGAGGAGAGCAACGGGTGGCCGGCTTCTTCGGCTGCGGGTTCGGCCTGCGCGGCCAGCCGTTTCGGGCTTTGGATGTCGCCCCAGTATTGCTGGCTGGGATTGACCGCGAACAGGTGCACATCGGTGTGTTCGGCCAAGGCCTGCAACAAATCCAGATACACCGGCGCCAGCGTGGAAATGCCGAACGCCAAATAACGCTGCGGCAGGCGCGCCGGATTCAGCGCGGCCAGCAGCCGTTCGTGCTGCGCGGCGCGGTGGGCGGCGGGGGCTTCGGCGGCGAGCGTGCGCCACAATGCGGCCTGCCAGGCTTCGTCTGCGCCCAAGCCGTTGAGTTTGCCCTGCTCCCATTGCGCCAGCCAATGTGGGCGGTACACCAAATATTGGTCGAACACGTCCGCCAGCCGCCCTGCCAAATGATAGGTCGCCGCCGTGCTGCTTTTCAGGTAGCCCTGCAATACGGCCGGCAGAGCCGAATCGGCATTTTCCAACAGCGGCAGCAGCCGCCAGCGCAACACTTCCGGCGCAAACGGGTTCAGGCGTGGCGCATCGGGCAGGAAGCGGCGCGTGAGTTGCCAGCTCAAGGCTGCAGGCAGGCTGAAATGCAAATTGGCCGCAATGCCGCTGCGCTCGGCTAAATAATGATTGAGATAGCGGCGCATCCCCTGGCTCTGCACCACGATTTCTTCCGGCGCAAACACCGCTTCCGGCGGCGTAGTCTGCATCAGCGCAACGGCGGTTTCGGCAAGAAATTCGAGGCGGTTGGAAGAATAAAGATGGAGCATGGCGCGGGCGGAGGCAAGAAATTAAGAAGGAATCGGCATTATAGTGGATTAAATTTAAATCAGGACAAGGCGGCGAGCTGCAGACAGTACAAATAGTACGGCAAGGCGAGCCAACGTTGTACTGGTTTAAATTTAATTCACTATATATAGCGAACGGCCGGGTTTGGCGGCGTGGCAGCAGGCTACCTGAAATGATGAGAATGGGCTTGGCGGGCGCATATAGCGGCTTGGCTAAGCCGGCGGCTGGTTAGACTCCCGTTTTCAGGTAGCCTTCATCCAGATTGGCAGATAAGTTTGCGCCACAAGATTGCTTGCAGCCCGCTCTCTGGCAGGCTGTCTGAAACCCGTGGGAATGGGCTTAATACCCGCCCGCCGCCGTAGCAAAGGCTACCTGAAATTGGCAAGGCATGGTTTGCGCCGACTGTTGGGCTGCTTGCCGCCCTGTTGCAATACCATCCGCCCGCCGCGCCGTTCTTTCGGTTTGCCGCGCCCGCTGTTACAATCGCGGCTGTTTGCAGATTGGCGGCGGGGCTGTTTGATTCGGCCGGAAACAACGTTTTGGCGAAACCTGCCGCGCCGGTTTCAGGTAGCCTTATGTGTGCTGCCGTTGAATGGATTGAAAGGAAAGAATGATGGGTATTTCTAGCGGCTGGCATTGGCTGGTGATTTTGATTGTGGTGGTGCTGATTTTCGGCACGAAGAAGCTGCGCAATGTGGGCAAAGACCTCGGCGGGGCGATTCACGATTTTAAAAAAGGCCTAAACGAAGGCAGCGAGGGCGAAAGCGAAACGGCTGCGCCCAAGCAGATTGTCGAGCATAAAGAAGAGAAGCCGGGCGAATAGGCGATGTTTGATTTCGCGTTCAGCGAGATGCTGCTGGCGGCGCTGGTGGCGCTGGTGGTGCTCGGGCCGGAGCGGCTGCCGCAGGCGGCGCGTGCTGCCGGACGGATGGCGGGCAAGCTCCAACGCCTGGCCGGCAGCCTGAAAGCCGAGCTGGCGCAGCATGCTGATATGGCGGATTTGCGCCGGATGCAGGAAACGCTGGCGGATACAGCCAGCGAGCTGCGCCAGGAAATGCAGCATCTGCGTTCGGCAGCCGCGCCGGATGTGCCCGCCTGGGAGCGTTTGCCGCCGCAGCGCACGCCGGCGGATTTCGGCCTGGATGAAGACGGCCTGCCCGCCCTGCGGGATACGCCCCATGCCCCGGGCTTTCACACGCCTTCGCTGGGGCAGCGCTCGCGCGCGTGTCGGCGCAAGCTGCAGCCGCGCGTGCGGGTGCAGCCGCGTTTGCGGGTGCGCAAACAGGCGGGAGGCGGCAGATGAACGCGCAGCCTTTGGTGGAACATTTGAAGGAATTGCGCCGCCGCCTGATGTGGGTGACCGCGGTGTTGCTGCTGTGCCTGTTTGCGGCGGTGCCGTTTGCCAACCGGCTGTATGCGCTGGTGGCCAAGCCTTTGATGGCGAGCCTGCCGCCGGGGGCGCATATGCAGGCGATCGATGTGATTGCGCCGGTGTTTGTGCCGCTGAAGGTGGCGCTGATGGCGGCGTTTTTGGTGTCGCTGCCGCATACGCTCTACCAGCTGTGGGCCTTCGTGGCGCCGGCGCTCTACCGGCACGAGAAACGGCTGGTGCTGCCGCTGTTGCTCTCGAGCGTGGGGCTGTTTTTTGCGGGGATGGCGTTTTGCTATTTTTTGGTGTTCCCGCTGGTGTTTAAAGTGTTTGCCTCGGCCACGCCGGAAGGGGTGAGCATGATGACGGACATCGACCGCTACCTTTCCTTCGTACTAGGCATGTTTGTGGCCTTCGGTATGGCGTTTGAGCTGCCGGTGTTGGTGGTGCTGCTGTATCGGATGGGGGCGGTATCGCTCGCGGCGCTGAAAACGGCGCGGCCTTATGTGGTGGTGGTGGCATTTGTGGTGGCGGGGATTGTGACGCCGCCGGATGTGATTTCGCAGTTTCTGCTGGCGGTGCCGCTGATTGCGCTGTATGAGGCGGGCTTGCTGATGTGCCGGCTGTTTAAGCCGAATGCAGATGCGGCGGACAGCGCAGAAGCAGATGAGGCTACCTGAAAGCCTCAGCTTTAGCGCCGCCAAGCCCTGCGTTGGCATTTTCAGGTAGCCTTTCCATTGCGGCGGGCGGGGAAGCAAAAGTGCATTTTTGCCACCAAGTTACCATGCCGCACATAAACGATACCGATACGACCCGATCCGGAGCCCAAATGGATTCCCCCCGCGAACACGCCGTACCGCCGCACCAACAGCAACACCGCTGCCGCCAGCATGGCCTTCATGCTGCGCACAGCGGTGTTGTTGTTTGGCGGGGATTGGTACGGAAGAGGCTACCTGAAAACAGGCGGTGAAGATTGGTAAAGAGCAAAGGAAAGGTTTTCAGGTAGCCTCAAGAAGGGAAAAGTGCCTACCGAAAGGCTACCTGAAAATAAGAAACTTCAGCGAAGTGAAAACTTAAAAGCCAAGCCTGCAATCAGAAAGCCCCTCCCAAACATGCCGAAAACTTTTCAGGTAGCCTTATAGGCAGCCCGATTCAAAACCCGGCCAAATAAGCAAAGGACACCATCCTTCATGATTACCACACGCGATGTTCTCTTCATCTATAACCTGTTTCATTGGGGCGGGATAATATTGCTGATCCTGGCCGTAAGTTTTGCCTGTTATCAGATAAACCCCAAACTATTTAATAAAAACCCGCAGTTAATATTTCTGCCCGGGCTGGCTGTAGCCGGGCTGCTTTATGCGGTAGGGCAGGTAGAAAAAATGCAGGAGAGGCGGGAAGCCGAAGCGGAAGAAGCCGAATGGCGCAAACGCTACGATCCCGCCAAAGCCCGCTTCGACCAGCTGTGCC
>CAUUTP010000099.1:0-6546 GCA_963548155.1 uncultured Eikenella sp. | reverse complement strand
CATCGAACCCAACGTCGGCATCGTCGAAGTGCCCGACCCGCGCATGGCGGAGCTGGCAAAAATCGTTAATCCGCAAAAAATGCAGCCCGCCATTGTGGAATTTGTGGACATCGCAGGTTTGGTCGCCGGCGCAAGCAAAGGCGAAGGCTTGGGCAACCAGTTCCTTGCCAACATCCGCGAAACCGATGCCATTGTGAATGTGGTGCGCTGCTTTGACGACGACAACATCGTCCACGTTGCAGGCCGCGTCGATCCGATTGCCGACATCGAAACCATCGGTACCGAACTGGCGCTGGCCGACCTCGCCAGCGTCGAAAAAGCCATTGTCCGCGAAGAAAAACGCGCCCGCTCCGGCGATAAAGACGCGCAAAAACTGGTGGAACTGTGCAAAAAAATCCTGCCGCACCTCAACGAAGGCAAACCCGTACGCTCATTCGGCTTAGACGCAGATGAGCTCGCCATGCTCAAACCGCTGTTCCTGCTCACTGCCAAACCCGCCATGTATGTCGGCAACGTGGCCGAAGACGGTTTTGAAAACAATCCGCACCTCGACCGCCTGAAAGAATTGGCGGAAAAAGAAAACGCCCCCGTCGTAGCCGTTTGCGCCGCGATGGAGAGCGAAATCGCCGAATTGGAAGACAACGAAAAAGCCGAGTTCCTCGCCGAAATGGGCTTGGAAGAACCCGGCCTGAACCGCCTCATCCGCGCCGGCTACGACTTGCTCGGCCTGCAAACCTACTTCACCGCCGGCGTGAAAGAAGTCCGCGCTTGGACCATCCACAAAGGCGACACCGCCCCGCAAGCCGCCGGCGTGATTCACACGGACTTCGAACGCGGCTTCATCCGCGCCCAAGTGATTGCCTACAACGATTTCGTCTCGCTCGGCGGCGAAGCTAAAGCCAAAGAAGCCGGCAAAATGCGCGTGGAAGGCAAGGAATACGTGGTGCAGGACGGCGATGTGATGCACTTCTTGTTTAACGTGTAAACCGCTAGGCTACCTGAAAAATATGTTTCAGATAGCCTCACCACCTGCTTGAATTTAGCCTAGCTATATGATTATGCAAAAACTGCTTTTCCCCATCCTGCTTTTAGCGGCCGTCGGCAGCTTCGCACAAACATTGCCGCAAGTAAAAACATTCTCCTCATACCGCAGGTTTATCAAAGCTGCACCCCAACCGCAAACGCCACAACAAATTGTGCAGCGCTACTATCGGCAATATTCGCAGCAACACCGTTGCTACCGTGTCGATATCGATGCGTTAAACGTAACCGAAACCAGCTTCGGCGGCGAATACTGTATGCGACAAATCAAAAGCGAAATCCGCCAAACCGCGCAAGGCAAGCTGATGTATCTGCTCTACACCGGCGACAACTTTGATTTTAATCGGGGCGAAAGCATCGGAGGCCGGGTTCAATCGGGTTTGGCGGGCATATTCGTGTTGAAACAGGTATCCGGAGGCTGGCAACCGCTGGCAGTGCGCGCCTACAATCAAATTGGCACATACGGCTATGCCCCTGAGGCTAAATATTGGTCGTTCCTCCGCTTCGGCAAAGACCGTTGGGGCTTCATGACGCCTATGTCGTATCTAAGTGACGGTTACAGCAGCTCGGAATATATACTTTTCACCCACAACGGCGCAGGGAAGATTGGTCGAAGCACTATTACAAGCAATACAACCAACGGATATGGTTTAAATAATTGCCAAACCAATCCTGACTCTGATAAGCCGCTCACCACCGCCGAACGCCGCGAATGCCGCGCGAAGTGGTATCGATTAACCACTTCTTCTTTCCGCATCCTAACCCACGCCAGCCCCAATGCAGGCTTCTACCCCCTGCGGCTGAGCGTGTCGGGCTTTAACGGCTTCAAACACTACCGCAACCAAGCTTTTATCATCCACTATGATGCCGCTGCAGGAGAATACACCATGCCAACCGATTATCCGCTGGCCAATAAATAAAACTTTTCAACCCAGAGGCTACCTGAAAACTTTCAGCTAGCATTCCCACCATCCATTTTTAGAGAGCAAATATGAAAATCAGCAGCTTCGGCGAAGTATTGTGGGACGACTTCCCCGGCGGCAAAGCCCTCGGCGGCGCGCCGCTCAATGTGTTGGTGCGTTTGGCCTCGTTTGGCGCGGACTGCAGCATCATCAGCCGGCGCGGCCGCGATGCCGACGGCGAAGAGCTGCTGCGCCAGATTACTGCGCGCAACGTAGCTGCCGACTTGGTGCAAACCGATGAAGAACACGCCACCAGCCTGGTGAAAGTGCTGCTCAAGCCCGACGGCAGCGCCAGCTACGACATCGTTTACCCCTGCGCTTGGGATAAAATCTGCACAACCGATGCAGCACTCGCGCGCGTGGCCGAATCCGACGTGCTCGTGTATGGCAGCCTCTCCGGGCGCGATCCCGTATCCCGTGCCGCACTGGAGCAAATCCTGCCCGCCGCCCGCTTCCGTGTGCTCGATGTCAATCTGCGCAAACCGCATTACGAGCCCGAACGCGTGCTCAGTCTCATGCGCCATGCCGACCTCATCAAGCTCAACGACGAGGAACTCTACGAGCTCTCCGCCGCCTTCGGCTCGCCCTACCACAGCCTCGAACAAAACCTGCGCTACCTCGCCGGCCACACCGACACCGCCCACATCTGCATCACTCTCGGCCAGCACGGAGCGGTGTATTTCCGCCACGGCAAAATCCTCGCCCACCACGGCTTCCGCGTGAGCATGGCCGATTCTGTGGGCGCGGGCGACAGCTTCCTTGCCGGTTTCCTGTTCCAAATGCTCTCCGGCGCCCGCCCCGAAGACACCCTGGCTTTCGCCTGCGCCATCGGTGCGCTCAACGTTACCCGCCACGGCGCCGTGCCCGATATTTCTCTGGCTGAAATCCAGGCACTGATGCACCCTGAATAAGGCGGCACAGGCAACAGCCTGGGTGTGTGCCTTAGCAGCCAACTTTGACAAATTAGGCTGAAGCCCTCCTTCCATACCCGGCAGCAATATGGCCGTATGAAACGAAGTGCTTCAGCCCGGTCTTTTTTCAGGTAGCCTCACATGAATACGCCCCGTCCCAAAACCATATTCGTCGATGTTGACGACACCCTCGTCCGCAGCGTTGGCCAAACGCGTATCCCCATGGCCGCCGTAATCGCCCACATCCGCCGCCTGCACGACGCCGGCCATCTGCTCTACTTATGGAGCAGCGGCGGTGCCGACTACGCCCGCACCAGCGCCGAAGAGCTGGGAATCGCCCATTGTTTCCAAGCCTTCCTGCCCAAACCGCAAGCCTATATCGACGACCAAGCCGTTGCTGATTGGCGTTTCTGCCGCCATATCCTGCCAGCCAACAGCGGCGAAATCGAATAATCTGCTGCATTCCCCGCCATTCAGCCACAATTAACAAAATTTATCCGCAACTTACAAGACGTCGGCAGCTAAAACCTTTATCATGCCGCCGTTTTTAACCATTCCAAGGAAACACACATGGCATTACGCGACGAATTCAAAGCTTTCATCATGCGCGGCAACGTAATCGACCTCGCTGTCGGTATGGTAGTCGGCACCGCCTTCTCCGGCATCGTCAAATCATTGGTAGACGACGTGATCATGCCGCCTATCGGCCTGATTCTGGGCGGCGTGGACTTCTCCAACCTGTTCATCACCCTGAAAGCAGGTGCCGACGCGCCTGCCAACGGTTACGCCACCCTGGCCGCCGCCCAAGCTGCCGGTGCGGTTACCCTGAATATCGGCCTGTTTATCAACACCGTGATCAGCTTCCTGATTATCGCCACCGCCATCTTTGCCGTGATCAAAGGCATTAGCAAACTGCAAAAAGCCGCTCCGGAAGAAGCTCCTGCCGAGCCCTCTGAAGAAATCCTGCTGTTGCGCGAAATCCGCGATTCGCTGAAGAAATAATCGCCGTACAACGCAAAAGGCTACCTGAAAATAGTTTCAGGTAGCCTTTTCTCTTACTGTATCGCCAATCAGTTCAAATCCTTCCTAGCAAGCAAAAAGCCAGCTAAACATCTTGGCTTCGCAGCAACTTGCTGCATTGCGTTTTCAGCCGGCCTTATGCTTACCCAACCCCATCACAGCAGCACAATATCAAACTGCTCCTGCGTATAACTACCCTCCACCATCAGGGAAACGGGTTTGCCGATAAAATCAATCAGCAGCGCGAGCGACTGCGATTCTTCGTCCAAAAACAAATCGATAACGGCCGGTGCGGCAAGGATGCGGAATTCGCGGGCATCGAAGCGGCGGGATTCGCGCACGATTTCGCGTTGGATTTCGTAGCACACGGTTTGTGCGGTTTTCAGGTAGCCCCTGCCCTGGCAGGTGGGGCAGGATTCGCACAGGATGTGGTTGAGGTTTTCGCGCGAACGTTTGCGCGTGAGCTCCACCAAGCCCAGGCTGGTGAAGCCGTTGAGGGTAACGCGGGTGCGGTCGAAGCGCAGGGCTTTGGCCATCTCACCCAATACGGCCTGTCGGTGTTCTTCGCTGACCATATCGATGAAATCCACAATAATCATGCCGCCGAGGTTGCGCAGGCGCAGCTCGCGGGCGATGGCGTGGCAGGCATCGAGGTTGGTTTTGAAGATGGTTTCGTCGAAATTGCGCGCGCCCACGAAGCCGCCGGTGTTCACGTCGATGGTGGTCATGGCTTCGGTGCTCTCGATAATCAGGTAGCCGCCGAAGTTTAAATCCACACGCGGTTTGAGCGATTGGTTGATTTCCTGCTCCACATGATGGAGCTCGAACAAGGGTTTTTCGCCCTGATAGTGTTGGATGCACTCCACCGCGCCCTGCACGTATTGCCGGGCAAATTCCTGCATCAGGCGGTAATTATTGGCGGAATCGACGAAGATTTTCTGAGTGTTGCTGTTGAACATATCGCGCAGCACGCGCAGGCTCAGGGGCAAATCCTGATACAGCATGGTTTCGGGCGGGCTGATTTTGGAGCGAGAGAGAATGTCTTGCCACAGTTTGGCCAGATAGCCGATGTCGGCCTGCAATTCTTCGTCACGGGCGTTTTCGGCGCTGGTGCGGATGATGTAGCCACCCGCATTTTCGGGCAATAAAGCCTTGAGGCGGTTACGCAATTCGTTGCGTTCTTCTTCGTCTTCGATGCGCTGGGAAATGCCGATGTGGTTGTCTTGCGGCAGATACACGAGAAAGCGGCCGGCCAGGGAGATTTGGGTGGAAAGGCGCGCGCCTTTGCTGTTAATCGGGTCTTTAATCACCTGCACCAGGATGGTTTGCCCTTCAAACAGCATATGCTCGATGCGCTGGGTTTCCTCCGGCTTCTGCCGCTGTTCGAGCACGTCCACAATGTGCAAAAAGGCGGCGCGCTCCAAGCCGATGTCGATAAAGGCGCTCTGCATGCCGGGCAGCACGCGTTTGACCACGCCCAAATAAATATTGCCCACCAGCCCATGGCCGCTGTTGCGGTCGATGTGCAGCTCGCACACTTTGTTTTCTTCCAACAGCGCCACGCGGGTTTCCTGCGGCGTTACGTTCACCAAAATGGTTTCCGGCGGGCGGGAGGCTTCGTCGGCCAGCCGGATTGGATTAATTGCCTGTAGCATGTTCAGCTTTCTGATTTCAATTAGATTTTGCAGAACAGGCTGACGGCCTGCCTGTTCTGCAAAATCTACTGTCTGCCGGCTGGCCGGAGGCAGAATCATACGATGAAAACGACCTTGCCGACAACCTGAATTCCAGCCGGGGAAGCGGCTTCAGCTAGCCTCCATCTCGAGAAAATAATCTGTGTTTTCAAAGCACAAATCTAAAAATAAGGCTACCTGAAAATCCGGCCGGAGCAGCTGGGTTTTCAGGTAGCCTTTGGTTTTCATTCAAATCATTGCCACACCAAAAGCGCGTGGTTGCGTTTGCCACGGCGGAGGATGGTGTATTTGCCGAAGCGTTTGTGCGCGTCGGTCAGCAGATAGGCATCGTCGGGGCGTTCGGCGGCGTGGTTCGGGTTGTTCAATTCAGCGGCTTGGCCGTTGAGCAATACCGCTTTACTGTTCACAAAACCGCGCGCTTCTTTGTTGGACGAAGCCAAGCCGGTTTTTACCAAGGCTTCCACCACATTGAGGCTACCTGAAACTTCAAACGCGGGCAGGCCGTCGAGGGCGAGTTGTTCGAAGTCGCTTTCCGTCAGGCTGCTTTGGTCTTCGGCAAACAGACTCTCGGTAATGCGCTGCGCGGCTTGCAGGGCGGCTTCGCCGTGAATCAGGCGGGTCATTTCTTCGGCGAGGATGCGCTGTGCTTCGGGCTTGGTACCGCTGGCTTGGTCTTTCGCTTCGATGGCGGCGATTTCTTCCACCGACAAGAAAGTAAAATACTTCAGGAATTTATACACATCAGCATCGGCCACTTTCAGCCAGAATTGGTAGAACTGATACGGCGAGGTTTTCTTCGCATTCAGCCATACCGCGCCGCCTTCGGTTTTGCCGAATTTGGTGCCGTCGGATTTGGTTACCAGCGGCAGGGTCAGGCCGAATACTTGTTTTTGGTGCAGACGGCGGGTCAAGTCGATA
>CAUUTP010000098.1:0-6614 GCA_963548155.1 uncultured Eikenella sp. | reverse complement strand
CCTTGCAGGATAAGGCTTGCGGGGGGCTTTAGCACCTTTTTTGTTACTTATGCCTCATTCTCCATTTTCAGTTTAACAATCTTTTGTCGGACACCTCCACAGAGGCAAACCCACATCTACATCGGCTTCAACACCATTAGAAAATACATCACCACTGTGGCGCAGAAGGCCGGATAGCCCAGCATTTCCCACCAAAATTGATAGCGTTTGTAGCTGGCCGGCAGCGTATTTTCGCCCGCCTGCCAAGCCGCAGCCGCCTGGCGCGCCATCTTGATTTGCAGCCACACTACCGGCAGCCAGCACACCCCTGCCAGCGCATACAGCGCCAGCGTCCACCTCACCCACAGCCACGCCCCGCCCCACGTGAGCGGCATGCCTAAATGATGCAGCATCCACAAACCCGAGAGCGGCTGGAAAATCACCGCCGGCGTGGTGAACCACCAATCCGCCTTCATCACCCATTTCGACACCACCGCCTGCGCCGCCACCGAGCCGGAACGGTTCGCCCAAAACAGATAAAACGCCGTGCCGAAGCCCGTGCCCACCATCAGCGTGGCCGAAATAATGTGCAAGGTTTTCACCACCATATAAGTATTCATGATTCACTCCTAATCATTGTTTCTAAACAAATAAAATAACACTGCCAAAATCGGCACATTCTTAACCAGCGGCGCAAACGGGTGCAGCCACATTTCAGGCAGCCTGCACGCCACAATCACGCTGTAGCCCAGTACTACGGCAAATTGTGCCAGCCATATAAAACGGTAATTTCTGAATTTTGTGAAACATAAAATCCCAAAAAATATATCTAAAGCCGATGAGGCATAAAACGCTACCGTCTGCCATTCTGCCGCAATACCCGCCTTGCCCAGCAAATCCAACGACACATCCGCCGCCGTCAGAGCAGGCTGTATCCCGCTCCAAAGCCATAAAAAACCCATCGAAAACCGCAACACGTCAAGCCGTTTCATTTTCAATCCTTTCGAACACACTATTCTGGCCAAGACCGCCGCGCTCACTGTGTCGTAGGGCACAGTTATCATGATTGCTGCCGGCAGCTAAAGGAATACCACCGCCGAAACCAGCACTCCGACCACCAGAGGCTGCCTCAAAGGCTACCAGCCGCCAGCTAGCAGAAATCCCTAACTACCCACGCCTTTGTAATGATGCAGGCTACCTGAAACTAGTTTATTTATTATTTCCTAAATTTCTGTCTATAGAGAAATAAAGATTCAAAAATTTAGCGGAATTATCCGCATAAATTTAAGAATTTACATCCCTCAGGCAAGGCTACCTGAAAATATCCGGTAATGTTTCAGGTGGCCTATTCACCTGCAAACTGTTTCAACGGAAAAATTTCTGAATGCCCGCGCCCAGCTTCAAAATCTTCACCATGGTGCCTGTGGAAAGTTTCAGCATTTCATTGGCCCAGATGGTGAGGGTGCCGATGAAATCGTTGGTTTGCCGGATTTTCTGCTGCACGGCCTCGTTTTCCTGCGCGAACTCCGGGCTGTCGATTAAGGTTTGCAAAAACTGCCGGGTGGGCTCGATTTCGCGCTGCATCCGTACTTCGGCAATGGTGCGGAATAGCGTCCACACATCATCCGAAGTGGCGAAATGGTCGCGCCTATCGCCCATGATGTGCACGGTGTGCACCAATAACAAGCCTTGCAATTCTTTGATACTATTGGAAACATTAGAGCGAGCCATGCCCAGCGTTTCGCAAATTTCTTCGGCATTCATCGGCCGCCCGATGATATACAGCAGCGCATGGATCTGCGCCACGCTGCGGTTCACGCCCCACTTGGAGCCCATCTCGCCCCAGTGCAGGATAAATTTTTCAGTAGTTGGGTTCAGTTTCATAGTGAGACGAAGTTTATTTCCATCTTTAATTTCTGTCAATACAGAAATTATGAAATATTTTTCAGGTAGCCTTTCATGGTCGTGTTTTAGCCATAAAAATTTCAGGTAGCCTCAATCATGCTGCAGGCTACCTGAAACTGTTTTCTTGCTGATTACACGTCTTCCGGTGCCAGCTCAATCTGGGTGGCGCCCTGCTCTTTCAAGCCGGCCTCGGCTTCCTGCCAGGCCTGATTTAGCTGTGTGCAGGCTTCGCCTTCGGTTTTGAGGCCGAACAGCAGGCGATAGCGCTGTTCGGCGGTGGGGGTGGCGGGCAGGCTGAAACTGCGGATGCCGGGGTAGCGCTGTTCAATGCTAGCCATTAGGGCGCTGATGCGGGATTCGGGCAAGTTGATCCAGGCGCTGATGCTGCGGCGTTCGGTTTGGTGTTGGAGATGGGCGTAGTATTCGTCGAGCACCCAGGCAGCCATGGGCTGTGCCATCACGGGGAAGCCGGGCAGGAAGTAGTGTTCGCGGATGGAAAAGCCGGCGATGTTGTTGTAGGGATTGGGAATCAGGCTGCTGCCTTGGGGAAACTCGGCCATGCGCAGGCGGATTTGGTGGCCGTGGCTGTCGAGGCTGTCGCCGTGTTTGAGGGATACGGCTTCGATATTGGCGGCGGCCTGCGGGTGCAGCACCAGCGGCAGGCCGAGGGCTTCGGCAGCGGCTTGGCGGGTGTGGTCGTCGGGCGTGCTGCCGATGCCGCCGGTAACAAAGGTGGGCAGGCCTTCGGCAAAGCTTTGGCGCAGGCGGTGGATGAGGATTTGGCGGTTATCGGGTAGGTATTGCACTGAATCGAGCTGCAGGCCTCGCTCTTTGAGCAGCTGTTTGAAAAAGGCGAAGTGTTTGTCTTGGCGGCTGCCGTGCAGGATTTCGTCGCCGATGATGATAAGGGAAAAGGACATGAGTTTTCCTTAGGAAGGAGGGCTACCTGAAACTGTGGCTGATGCTTTCAGGTAGCCTCTATGCAAATAACAGGCTAGCTGAAAACTGGATTGCTACTTGAGCCTCCCTGCAGCCTACAACTTTCAGCCAGCCTTTGCTGCTTAATAGCTGGTGGCCGGCATCGGGCAATACTGGATGGATGCGGGGCGGGTGGGATGTACTTCGCCATTGGCCTGCGGCAGGATTTCCACCACGGCCACATCGCAACCGTTCCCACCGCGCGAATATTGCACTTCATAATCCTTGCCGGCCTGCGGGGTGAGGCTGGCGGCAAGTCGGCAGCGGTTTACCTGGCTGGTGGTTTCGGTGGAAAACGCACCGTCGAGCACCAACACTTTGCCAGCAGGCACCACAAATTCTTTATACGATTCACGGAACAGCACGCCGGTATCGGCATTCACGGTGTTGCTGCGCTGGGTGGCAGGCATGCCCACGGAAAGGTTGCGGATACGGCGCGGCAGGCCGCCGGTGAAACGGGTATGGCGGCGGCGGCCTTGTTTTTCTGCCCATTGCTCGCAGGTGCTGTTTGGAATCATGCGAACTACATCGCGGCCGTATTGGCCGTAGATACGCAGTCGGGCTTGGTTTTGCGCGTTATACGGCACTTCGCGGTGTACGATTTGCGATTTCTGCGACATAAAACAACCGCTTAAAGCTAGTGTAGCACAAATCGGCAGCAATAAACTGATTTTCTTCATAAGACGTTCTCCGTTGGGTAAAAGTCAAGCTATTCAGCTACAGCAAATCCAAAATCTGCCCGGGCGCATCCAGCCGCGCATCGGCCGGCCATTCGTGCACCGGGTCGCTCTCGGCAATGTAGCCCCAATTGGCCAAGGCAGTGGCCATCCCGGCATTTTTGCCCGCCACCATATCGCGCTCGGCATCGCCCACATACAAGCAGCGCTCCGGTGCAATGCCGATTTGCTGGCAGGCATGGTGCATCGGCAGCGTGCTGGGTTTGGATTCGGCACAAGTATCGCCGCTCACCACCACCGCAGGCGGAGCAATAAAGCCCAGTTCGGGCACGAGCAGGCTGGTAAAACGGTGCGGCTTATTGGTGATGATACCCCAGGCAATACTGCGGCGAGCGAGCTGCTCGAGCATGGGGTTGATACCTTCAAACAGCACGGTTTCATCGCAAAAACCGTGCTCGTATTCGGCCAAATATTCCTGCCGCCAGCGCGAGTGGTCAGGATGGCCTTTTTCAATGCCGGTGCCCAGCTTAATCAGATAGTTGGCGCCGTGGCTGGCCACCGGCCGGATTTGCGCCATCGGTACGGCAGGCAGGCCGTTCCTGGCCAAGAGGCGGTTGAGAGCGCCGCCCAAATCCAATGCAGTGTCGGCCAATGTGCCGTCTAAATCGAATAATACAGCTTGAATCATAAGGTTCTCCAAAGAAGGCGGATGAGGCTACCTGAAAAGTATCTAGCGCAACCTTTACCGCCGCTTACCACAGCCGCGAATTATAGCGTAGGAATAAAATCCGGTTAAAAATTTGCTGCCCTACTCCGCCTAATACCTTGCTGTAGCGGAAAAATCCATTTGCTGCACCGTCTTTACAATTCCAACCGCCCTGCCCCGCCGCGCCCAAGCTGGTACAATGCGCCGCATTCCGTTTTGATTCGCACAAAGGAAAAACGATGAAAACCCAAACCTTCCGCCTTGCTGCCGCAGCCGTTTTGGCTATGGCCATCGGTAGCGCCCAAGCCGGCGGCATCGAAGCCCTGCAAAAATTCAACGCCGATACCGATGGCATCAGCGGCAGCTTCAGCCAAAGCGTGCAAAGCCGCAACAAAACCCGCAATGCCCAAGGCCGCTTCAGCATCCTGCGCCCCGGCCTCTTCAAATGGGAATATACCAGCCCCTACAAACAAACCATCGTAGGCGACGGCAGCCACATTTGGCTCTACGACATCGACTTGGCGCAAATCACCAAAACCGCACAAAACCAAGCTATCGGCGACAGCCCCGCTGCCATCCTCTCCAATAAAGACGCCCTCTCCGCCAGCTACACCCTGAAAGAAGACGGCTCCGCCGGCGGCATCGACTACGTATTGGCCACGCCCAAACGCTCCAACGCCGGCTACCAATACATCCGTCTCGGCTTCAAAGGCGACGACCTAGCCGAAATGCGCCTGAAAGACAGCTTCGGCAACCAAACCACCATCAAATTCAACAACCTGAACACCCGCCCCAACCTCTCCCGCAGCCAATTCCGCTTCACCCCGCCGCAGGGTGTGGATGTGCTGACGCAGTAAGGGCAGTTGAATGCTTGAAACAAAAAGAAAGGCTACCTGAAAGTTTCAGGTAGCCTTTTGGGTTAAATAATAAATTGGAAGATTTTATTCAATTAAAGTTCGCAAGTTTTAATATACATTAAATGCGAGCATAGGAAATCTGGTGTATCAAAGCTCAATTATGATTTACTGAATCATTCAAAGGAGACTTTACTATTAAATCCAGTATATCCTATTCATTTAAAACTTCTCTTATAATCGAGTCTGCTTGACATCTTGATAAAATACTAGCAAATGATCCTATTTGTTTACAATATTTTTCTGCAATATCCTTGTCTGATGATATAAAAAACTCTAATGAACAAGAAGAAATAAAATTTCTAATTTCTTCGATTGAATACTCATGACTTCTATCACTTGAACCAATCAAGCAAGTATTACTATCTAAAGGCATAACAATTAATCGTATCTTATCATCTTTATCATAAAACGGCTTTTGTATACCTAATGAGTTTATAAATACGACAATAGAATCTCCTAAAATTAATATCTCTTTTGTCTTAATAATTCTAAAATTTAGCCTAGAAAAAATATTAATCTTCTCCTCTGGTGCGATTGTTTCTTTTAGTGTTTTTAAATGTATTTCTTTTATTTTGTTATTTATAATTTGTGAAGAAAATTCCTGCCTCAACTGTGTAGCCATTATAGGCATAACGCTATCGGGTAGATAATAAAGCAACAAATTTGGATCTTTTTGAATAGTTCTTGTCAATATTTTCTTTTGTTTATTTGAAATCTGAACCTTATCAATTATATCTTTAATAAATTTTCTATCTCTTTTTATTTTCCTAACTAAATAATCATAAAATAAAGTCTTATTTTCAAAAGTATCAGAAATAGCTTGGACTATATTTTTTATAGCTTGGGAAAAATTTACCCTTAGGCTTCTAGTTCTAATTTCAAATTGGGCAACTAATTTAGCAGCCACTTCTCCAGATACAGGGTTATTATTATCATATTTTTTTAAGCTATTAACTGTTTTTGATATTATCTCCTCCTCTTTGGTTATAAGTTCATCAACAATTATATCATTCTCTTTTGTATAGAAATATCCTTCCACACCAACATTTTGTATATTTGATTGATATGGATTTCTATCTACTCTAGCCACCCAAGTTTTTGCTCCATTTTTTTCAATCGTGAACCCTCTTTGTAGGAATTGCGGAATATAGTGTTGCCTTTTTCCTGCCATGTTTTTATACCTCAATCTCTATTCATCTCAATGCGCCTCTTCCCAATTCATTCCCACGCCAACCTCAGCCACAAGCGGCACGTTCAACATCCCTTCGTCCACTTTTGCCATAATCTGAGGCAGTTTTTCTTTGACTAAATCCAGTTCGTCTTCGGGTACTTCCAATACCAATTCGTCATGCACCTGCATGATCAGTTTGCTTTTCAGGCTACCTGAAACCAACCAACGGGATACGTCTATCATGGCGCGTTTGATGAGGTCGGAGGCGGTGCCTTGCATGG
>CAUUTP010000097.1:0-6887 GCA_963548155.1 uncultured Eikenella sp. | reverse complement strand
GTGGTGGTACCGCCGCTGTCGCCGGTGTGTTTGTGGCCGGTGAGGGATTTGCCGGAAGCCACCACGTCTTGGTCGGTGGTGTAGCTGCCGCCGGTTTGGCGCACGTCACCCTCGAAGGTAGCGCCGTTGCCGCCTTTGACTGCCATGCCGCCGTTGCCGTTGATTTGCCCGGCGGCGGTGATTTCGGCGGTGCAGTCCACATTCGGCGCATCGATATTGACCCCGCCCGGTGCCTTGATGTTGAGCACTTGGCAGTCCATGTCGATGATGCGGCCTTTTTTAAGCACGACTTTGGCACCGTCGGCGTTGTACACCGCAGTCTCGCCCTCTTGCAGGTTGGTGATGCGGTAGGCGCCGTTGCAGGTATTGACGACGATGCCGTGGCTGGTCTGGCCGCCCAAGGGTAATACAATGCAGTCGCTGCCGGCAGGCGGGTGCGCGGTGAAGCCGAACTGCTCGGCATGTTCCAGCGCCTGCACCGTCTCGCCTTCCAGCCCCTCAATCTGTGCGCGTTGCACGCCGCTGCCGGCATCGGTGCGGGCGATTTTGCCCCTGAATGCCTGCCGGATGCCGCCCAGCATCCGCTTGATGCGGCCGTCTACTTGTTTAGCGTCCATTTATTGTCCTTAAATAACCTGTAATTCCCGTGCCTGACGGCCTTTCCGTTCACCGCTTCGGCGTTTGCGGCTGCCCCTGCGGCGGCCTTTGCCGCCTTGGCCTTTGTTGTTTTTCGGCGGCTTGGCCTCAGGAATCCACGCCTTGTCCTCTTTGAGGGTGAGGATGGTTTGCGTGGGCTTGCCGCGCCCTCCCACAAATTTGCGCGCCATCAGGAAATAGATGCCGTCCAGCCCGTCCGGCTCGCTCAACAGTTGCAGGCGCTGGCCGGGCTGCCACAGCACGCCGTCGTCGTTGCGGTGCCCTTGCACGGTGGCGGTGATGGTGAGGCCGTCCAATTTGCTGTCGCCCAGCCGCTTCTTGGCCTTGCGCTCGGCGGCGGCTTGGTTATCCACATCCGCCTCCACGATAATCAGCGGGCGGTGCACCTTGACCGTGTCGTCTTTTACTGTGGCGCGCAGGTTGTGCTTGCCGCTGTGGCTCTGCCCCAGCACGGTAATCTCGCTGAAACGCTGCGAAAAATCGCGCTCCACCTGCAACTGCTCCACGTTGTTACCCTGCCCGGACACGCGCACAATCAAATCAGCCACCGGCTTGGTGGTGTAGTCGGGCCCGCCGATCACCAGTGTGCCGTCCGGCTCCAGCCACGGCCACAGCCCGTTGGCCTCGGCATACTGCGCCAAGGCATCCCAAGCGCGGCTGCCCGGCTCGATCTGCACTTTGTTGGTGCGCGCGGTTTGCGCCGCATCGATGCGAATTTTGCTGATGCCCAAGGGTTTGACGATGGTGTCGATAATCTGCTTTAAATCCATATTCTGCGCGTTAAAAATCGGGCAGGAGCAATCCAACAGGATGCCGGCATCGTCGCGGCCGGAAATGGTGAGCGTTTTTTGCCCTTTGGCGGTGGTGGTGCTCACGCGGTCGATGCGCCCGCTCAATACCGTATCCTCACCCACCCGCACCTCCACCGTGTCGCCCGGCTGCACCGCATCCGGCTTGGCGTCCACCGGCCGCCCGAGGGTGACCTGAAAATCATCGGCCGGGGTGAGGAGGTCGCTGTCAATGTCGTAGTCTGTCCACTGGCTGTGGGTTTTGCCTGCAATTAAGAGGCTCACGGTGTTATTGGGCGTAGGCATTTAATACGGTTCCGCGGGCGATAAAGTTGGGATGCACGATGCCGGGATTGAGGCGCAGCAGCTCGGCTTGGCGGCTGTGGTCGCCATACCACCTGAAAGCCAGCAGGTGCAGGCTGCTGTCGGTCGGCACCACCTTTTGCACCAAGGGCGGGCGCAGGTTAATCAAGGCCTGTGCCTGCTTTTGCAGGGTATGCGCCAACGTGCGCACGCTGTCGGCCAATTCGGCGCTGCCCTCCAAATAAGGCTGCTGCGGCAACAGGCGGCGCTGTTCCAGCTGGTGGTAGAGCCGCTCTGGGTCGGGCGGGTTGTCCTGATACAGCGAGAGCAGCAAGGCGGCCAACTGTTCGGCCTGCTCGGCGGAAGCGGAGAGCATCATCACCGCCAAGCGGTTGGCGGCCAAAGCGCTATTGAGCTGGGCGCGCACATCGGCCAGCAGGCGGCTGATTTCCGCCGGCGTAAGTCCGGGCTCGTCTTGTTCGGCGGCAAAAATATCCGCCAGCTCTTTGGCCAGTGCGGTGCTGCCCACAATGGCAATCGCTGCCGTGAGCGCGGCCACATCCGGCAAGGCAGCCTGCGAGCGGGCGGGCGTGGCGCCGTTATCCAAACCCTGCCGGTATTGCCACGGCACGGCAGCGGCCGTTTTGGTACCGCCGGCCAAATCGCGCCAGCCCGACAGGCTGCTTTCCGCCGTGCGGTGTATCCCGGCCAGCGCGCCAAACACGCCTTTGAGCTCGGTGAGCAGCACGCGCGGGCTGTTGAGCAGGTTCAGGCTACCTGAAAATACCCCGTTCACTTGGCCGTATAGCCGCCCGACTACATTGAGCACAGCGGCGTGAAAATTGTTCCACCTGTGCTGCTGGGCGCGGATTTTGCCCAAAGCCTTTTCCAGCACGGCGAAACCCTGAAAAGCGGCCAAGTCGGCCACCCAATCCGCCTCGTCGGCCAAAGCCAGCGCCAGCTCGCGCCCGAAAAACGGGGCGGCGGCCACGCTCTGCTTGAAGCTGATATTGATTTCGGCATAGTCCGGGCTGTCCTCGCTGTGCCGCACCTCGAAATCGGCCACCACCGTATCCGGCACGCTGCCGTAAATCGGGTGCACCAGCTCGCCGCTGCCGTGTTCGCGCAGCACTTTGAGCAGGCGTTGCAGCCGCGCCTCGTAGTCGTCGCCATACAAAACAGCGGTGAGGTTAAATTCCAAGGCTTCGCAGCCCGTGTCCTCAATATCCGAGCCGTCCACAAAAGGGTAGCTGTGCTCGGCCAGCGCGTGCACGCCGCGCAGGGTGTCGCCGGTGGCTTCAAACGCTACACCCTTGTAACTGGCGTCAAGCAGGGTATCTTGCCAACTCATCTGTTAATTCCTTCTGTTATCGCGCTCGGCGGCTTGCGATACGGCGGCGGTGATATTGCCGCCCGATACCGATACGGTTACCGGCACCGGCTGCCGCGCCGCTGCCGCCAACTGACCCGCCGCCGTGCCCATCAGGCGCGATGCCTCCAAAAACTGGGCGGCGGCCTGCTGGTTGTCAGATACCGCTTGGGCATACTGTTCGCCGCTGTTTTCCATGCGCTGGGCAGCCTCTTGCAGCTGCTCGGCGCTCATGCGCAGCTCGGGACTGTCCAGCGGGGTATGCCCCTGCCCGCGTAGGTAGTCCTGATAAGCCTGCGCCGCATCCGGGCTTTGGCCGATGCGGCTTTTGAGCCACTCGCCCTTACTGTCTCCGCGAAAGCTGGGCAGATATTTATCCAACAAACGCCCGAAGCCCTGCAAACTCTCGGACCATTCGCCGTACTTATCACGGCGACCGGCCAGATAGGTAGCGCCGCCGAAGCCAATCAGCGGCAGCGAGGCCATCGCCAGCGAGCCGGTAGCGAGGCCGCCGGCCGTGCCGCCTGCTGCGCCCCCGCCACCGGCAGCACTGCCTCCGCCGAAGCCTAAAAGGCCACCGCCGGGCATAAAACCAAAAACGCCTCTGGCGGCGGCTGCCGCTGCTGCCATCCAGCCAGCACCGGTGGCTACCTGGGCTTGATCGGGGTTTTGTTTCGCCCAGCGGCCGAGTGCATCCATACCGCTGCCGATTTTGTCGCTCACTCCTTTAAACGCATCGTATTCCGCACGGGAAGCACTGACTCCAGCTCGTTTCGCCTGCATCCCCGAGCCCTGCATCAGAAAATCAAAATCCTGCTGTATTACCCCGCTGGCATTTTTCTGCCCGGCCATTAATTCGGCTTCTTTGCTTCTATTGGCAATAAGCGGTGTCAATGCCATTAACGCTTGCCTGTCTGCCACCAATTGCCCAATAGCCGTACTATCCACCAGCGCCTTTTGGTTTTCCAAAAGCTGCATCTTGGCTTCATCGCCTTCTGCTGCTTGGATTTGTGCCATTAACGCCCGACTTCTTGGGTCTTTATCCACAATCTCCCTAGCGACATCGACAAACGCATCCATGGTGTTCATGCCGTCGGCCTGCCGCTTGTTCATAGAGGCCGTGAAATCAAACCCTTTTTGGCCGTTGATAGTGATTCGCTTAGCTCGGTTAATCGTATCCTGACTGTTCATTTTGGCCAATAAATTAGCCATATTGTTACCAGCCTCATCTGGGCTGCCAGCAGCCGTAAAGACAATCTGGCTTTTGCTTAACAATGAAGAAATGTTGTCCATTGTCAGCGGCGTACCGCTGGCCTTCAATTGGGAGAGCAGTTGGGGCATCCAGCGCACCATATTGGTAAATTCAAAACCGCCATCTTTACCTGACTGCACCGCTCTATCTAAAAGTTCGCTAATATCAGATTCTTTTACCCCTTGTTCGACAGCTTTCGATACAAACGTAGCCACTTCTTCCGGTGAGGTATTGGAGGCGGTGGCGGCCTTCATGATTTCCGGCAGCAAGCGTTGTGCAGTTACTCCATCTACCGCACCAATAGACAGCATAGTGCTGTATGCACCCAATGTATCCTCCCGCGTTGCTGCCCCCGCATAAGCAGCATCCATCACGGTTCGATTGATGCTGGCCATCCCGACTTCGCGTTCAGCCATACTCTTGCCGGCATAAGCCACATTGGTTACATGGCGTAGCTCGGTGTCGTAATCCATCGTGCGCCGTACCGGCTGCGCCAACACATAACCGCCCGCCACCAAAGCCGCGCCGCCTCGGGTAACGGCATCAAAAGCCCGGCCGCCGCCGCGCATCATGCGCTGCCAGCTCCCCATCTGCCCGCTGCTGCTGCGCAATTCGCTATTCAGGCGGCGGATGTTTTGACGGTTGGCTTCTGCCGCCCGCGCCAGTTCGCGTTGCGACAGCGTGCCGGAGCGAGCCAAACGGTTGTAGGCCGCCTGCGTGAGCTGCATTTCACGGCGGATCTGCTGCTCGGATCGGATGCCGAGCCGCTGGTAGGCATTGATGGCCTGCTGCCGCTGGCGTGAGGATTGCGCCCAAGCACGGCCTTGCGCTGCGGCGCTGCGCTCGGTCTCATTCATCAACCGCCGCAGCCCTTGACTGGCGTTATCTTTAAACTTGGCAATCAGCTCTAAGGTGTTACTACTCATGTTTCTTCACTCGCTTGCTGATAAACGTGGTGCCGCTGGATTTACTAGGCGGCGCGGCGGCTGGTTTGGCAGCCGGGGTCGGTACAGGCAGCGGCACTACCTGATAGGCCGACAGCAACTGGCGCGCCTGCCGCATAAAGCTGTTGAGTTCTGGCAGGGTCATGGCCAACACCCTATCCTCGGGCAGGCCAAAGCGCCCCAGCATCAATACGGCTAAACGGTAGCGGTCGAGCTTGGGCGCAGACGCTTTTTTGCCAACAACTCTTGGGCAAAAAACAGAGCATCAAAATCGGTGGCCACTAAGCCGTCGGCCAAAATATCGGCACTGATTTGTTCCGCAGGAATACCGCCCAAACGGTCGAGCGACAGGGCATAACTCTCCAACAGCCGCGCCTGCCCCTTCAACTGTGTGTCAATCGCCATATCCTCGCGCACCGAGAGCAGGTGCATGGCAAAATCGTAATGCCATTCGCCGTTGTGGCGGATGCCATATTTCAGGCTACCTGAAACGGTTTGCCCGTCTTCGGCCACAGTGAGGTTAAACTCCGCTGTCGCATTATCCAGCGGGTCGATAACAGAGGTTTGGGAATTTTGGTCAGACATAAGAAAAGCCTTTAAACGTGGATTAAACCGAATAAAAATGTAGGTTTAATTATCGTTTAAAGGCTTGGGGGGAACTGGTTGAAGCGGTTCAGGGGTTATTTTGTTACTGGCTCCAATATTCTGCCTTGCTCAGTAAACCACACGTGGTAAGGCTTTGTACCGCCACGAGTTGGCGTACCAACAAATTGCTCCATGTAGCCGTTAATCGCATCATCCAAAGCCATACGCCCAATACTTTGATTGCGACCCGACACCATCTCTTTGTCTATCATAACATTGCCACTAAACCGCATTATCTTGATATAGTCGCAAGGTTTTTCACATTCAGCTACTTCCGACAAATCCCCTTGTTTGATGTACACCTGATACCTACCGTCTTTTTCTCCGGCAAATCTGAACATCAGCACCGTATTGGCTACTTTGCCTTGGTCTTTATCATTTTGGCTTAACTCAGATTCATACCCGTATTCCAGCCCATCTTTGACAACGTAATTATGCTTTTCAACAACCGCTTCAGATGCCGCACTGGCATCGCTTACTGCCGGTTGAGATGCTGCTGTTGAAGTGCTATTTTGTTGAGAGCAGCCAGCAATAAGCAATAAAGCCATCGCCGCAGCCGACAATTTCCAGTTACTCATCTTTTTGCTCCATAAATATAAAAAGCCCTGCCGATTCAGGACAGGGCTTGATTTTACCATTTTCAGGTAGCCTTTACTCCAGCACCTTGCGGATGGCAAAGCCGGTGATGTCGATTACCATCTCGTTGTCCACCGTGTAGCTCTCGCCCACTTCGGTTACGCAAAAGCCGAGATAGCTGGTGGGTTTGGCGCCGGGCACGTCGGGCACCAGCGAGATTTTGGCGTCCTCGATGCTGCCCCAGTTGATGGCGGTGCCGTCGGTGGGCATCACGGCGGTGGCGGTGATGTCGTATTGCCCCACGCCGCGGGTGAAGCCTTTGGTGCGGCGGCTGCGGTTCATGGTTTTCACGG
>CAUUTP010000096.1:0-6916 GCA_963548155.1 uncultured Eikenella sp. | reverse complement strand
CCGACAACACGCCGCACACGCGCGCCACCGATTCGGGCTTGCCGCTGACGACAAAGCCGTCCGCGCTGTTCTGCAATCCGATACACGGGCGATCGGCGGAATCTGCGGGGAACAGTTCGTCAATCAGGGCGGCAAGCTGCCCGCGGCTCACGCCCTGCACCATCACCATCGGATGATTGCCGTCGTGCAGATACATGCCCGTTGCGCGCCCTTGCAGCGTGGCCGCCGCGCCAATCAATTCGGCCAAAGCCAGCAGTTTGGCGGCGTGCTGCGGCTCGCGCATCAGATAACGCCCGAGTACGCCCTGCGAATGCCCGATAACGCCCGCCGCCTTGCCGCTGTCCAGCCCGCGCGCTTCCAGCGTGTGCAGATTGGCGATTTGCGCAAGGAAAATGCCGGGTGCGCTCACGGCGGCGCGCACCAAATCGATGCCGTCCGCGCCGTTTTCCGCCCATTTGATCGGCTCGAAGCCCTGCGGGCGGGCGGCGGCAATCTGCTCCGCAACAGGCTTCAAGATTCGAGCGGCAGCAGCGGCCACTTCGTTTGCCCTGTCCCGCGCCCTGTCGGCCAAAGCCTCGCGCAGGCTGCTTATCCAATCAAAGCCCTGCCCGGAGAAGCAGAGGGCGAAGGGTTCGTTATGCAGTTGTTCAAGCAGGCGGTTTTGTGTAGCCATGATGTTGCTCCCGTAAGTGATGGATTTCAGACGACCTATGCCATCCGCAAGATGCCAATCAATGCTGGCAGATGAACTGCTTAAGATTAACTATACGGGCTGCTATGGTAACGGATGCTGTGCTAGGTCAAACATCGGGCTGTTTGTAGAGCAGGGAAAAGGTGATGGCTGGGAAATAGGGATGGGGGAAAAGGCTACCTGAAAAATATTCGCCTTCATTGAAGCAAACATTTTTCAGGTAGCCTTTGATTGATTTAGCGT
Organism: uncultured Eikenella sp.; assembly: GCA_963548155.1. Lineage (GTDB taxonomy): Bacteria > Pseudomonadota > Gammaproteobacteria > Burkholderiales > Neisseriaceae > Eikenella. The sequence continues at coordinate 5,982 of CAUUTP010000096.1, read as the reverse complement.
ACAACTTATTGCAAATTAAGCCTGCATTACCCTTTACTCCTGTAGCGGCAGCTTACGCCCTACCAGCCACACCAGCCCGAGCACCGGCACGCCTAAGAGCGCGGTGAAGAGGAAGAAGCCGTCGTAGCCGATTTGGTTCACGATGCTGCCGGAGTAGCCGCCCAGCGTTTTGGGCAGTAGCGTCATCAGCGAACTGAACAGGGCGTATTGCACGGCGGTAAATCGAATGCTGGTGAGCGAGGAGAGGAAGGCCACAAACACGGCGCTGGCCAGCCCGCCGGCGAGGTTGTCGAAGGCCACGGCCAAATAGAGGAAGGGCAGGTTGTGCCCCTGCCAAAACAGCAGGATAAACAGCAAATTGGTGGCCGAAGCCAGCACGGCGCCAAGCATCATCATTCGCATCACGGCAAACCGCTGCGCCAAGAGGCCGCCGAAGAAGCCGCCGGCAATCGACATCAGCACGCCGAAGGTTTTCACCGCCCCGGCAATCTCGTCTTTGCTGAAGCCCATATCGGCATAAAACACATTGGCAATCACCCCGGCCACAATATCCGAAATACGGTATAGCCCGATTAAGGCCAACAGCAGCGCGGCATGGCGGCCGTAGCGTTGGAAAAAGTCGGCCAGCGGCAACACCCAGGTTTGCCGCACCACTTCGCCGCGTACCAACCCCAGCATCACCAACAGCCGACCCGTCAGCACCGCCGCCATCAGTGCTGCCGAAAGCCGCGCACCTTCCCACAACAGGGAAAGCAGCGGCCCTTGGTTTTCAGGTAGCCACCCGCCAACCACTCGGAACACCAGCACAAAAGCCGCCACCGCGCACACAAATAAGCCCACCAGCCGCGCATTGTCGCCCATCGCCAAGCCGGCCGGCCGCTCGCGCTTGACCGCAGGCTCGGCCACCCACAGCGTGGTGAGCACGCCGGCGCCCATGGTGGCCGCCATCAGCCAATAAGTGTTGCGCCAGGCGGCATACAGATAATGCCCCTTTTCCGAGCCGAAGCCGCTGGCCAGCCACAACGCGCCCGCCCCGGCCACAATCATGCCCACGCGGTAGCCCGCCGTATAAGTGGCCGACATCACCGACTGCATCGCCGCATCGCCCGGTGCGCTTTCGATGCGGTAGGCATCAATCACCACGTCCTGCGTGGCCGAAGAAAAGCCGAGCAACACCGCTGCTGCCGCCATCCACGGCAACACCGCCGCATTGGCCGGATTGAGCGCGGCCATCGCCAAAATCGCGGCGATAATCAGCCCCTGCGCCAGCAGCAGCCAGCCGCGCCGCTGCCCGAAACGGCGCGTGAGCCACGGCAGCGGCAGCGCATCGATCAACGGCGCCCAGATAAATTTGAAGGAATAGCCCAATGCCGCCCAGCTGAACATAGTCACCGTGGCGCGGTCGACGCCTGCTTCGGTAAGCCACAGCGAGAGACTGGAGAAAATCAGCAAAATCGGAATCCCCGCCGCAAAACCGAGCAACAGCATGGCGATGGCGCGGCGGTCGGCATAGCCCGCCCACGCGCGCCGCTGCGGCGTTTGGCCGTCGGCATGGGAGGAATCGGCTGGGCGTTGGCTGGATAAGGTCATGGTGCTGCTCCACTGCGGGGTAAAACTAGAAAACGCGGCATTATAACGCGTTTGCTGAAACGGCAAGGTTAAGCCTCAATCAAGATGAGCCCTCCCTCTGTTGCCCTATTTTGATTTTCATCCACTATAACCACCAAGCCTAACACCAGCCAGCGCAAACAAAATAAAGGCTACCTGAAAACCATTTTTCAGGTAGCCTTTGTCTTGCTGGCCAGAGCTAAACCGCTTATTCCTGCTCCCCGCTCTGTTCGTCTTCCTCCTCCGGCATATCTGCAGCAGGGTTATCCGCCTCCATCGCTTCTTTCAGATAGCGGTAGAGCGTGCGGAAGTGTTTGGGTGGCTTGGCCTGCTCGCGTTCCTTGCGCGTGTTGCGGATCAGCGTGCGCAACTGGCCGGCTTCGGCCGCGGGATAATCGCGCAGGAAGGCAGTGAGCGCATCATCGTTTTCCAACAGGGTTTCGCGCATCTGCTCCACACGCTGTAAGAAGGCGTTGTAGGCAGCGTGGCTGCCCTGCAGTTTGTCGAGAAACTCGCGGATCGGCTCCGGATCGAGATCGCGCATCAGGCGGCCGATGTATTGCGTTTGCCGCTTGAGCGCACCATTGCTATTGATTTTCTTATACATGGCAATGGCTTCACGCAATTCTTCGGGCAATTCGATTTTCTTCAAGGTATCGCCGGAAAGGCGGGCAAGCTGCATGCCCAAATCCTGCAAATCGTGCATTTCTTTTTTGCGGCGGGTTTTGCTCACCCATTCCTGCTGGTCGTCTGGCTGCTGTTGCATAACGGTTTCCATAGAAAAAGTTGGCGGCATTTTAGCAAATATTGGGCGTGGCGGCTTTCAGGTAGCCTGAGTTTAGGCAGGAAGGTCATCTGAAAACTAAAATTACCGTAAGAAGGCTGACTTTCTGTGAGGCTAAACTGATTGGTAGATATGGCATAATCCGATTTTCAGGTAGCCTGCACCCCAAAAACCCAAGGAAAACCCATGTCCGACATCCTGATTTACCAAACCGAAGACGGCCGAACCCAAGTAAACCTGCTGGCGCAGGAACACACCGTTTGGCTCAACCAAAGCCAACTGGCCGAACTTTTTGACACCTCCGTGCCAAACATCGCAACGCATATAAAAAATATATTGGAAGACAAATAGTTGGGTGAGAATTCAGTTATTAAGGATTTCTTTATCACTGCCGCAGGCGACACAATTACCACGAACGCCCATCTGCCAGAATAAACAACCGCCCGCAACCCCGGCCCGAAAGTCCCTCCCCATGACCGCCTACACCTACGAACACAAATATCACCTTGCCGCCCAATTTGCCCGCCGCTTCCAAAACGAAAAGCGCGAACGTGCCGAAAAAGACACCTTTTGGAACGAATTTTTCGCCATTTTCGGGCTGGACCGCTTCCGCACCGCCACCACCGAATACGCCGTCAAACACCGCAACGGGCACACCAAATTTGCCGACGTATTCTGGGCGGGCAGGCTGCTTTGCGAACACAAATCCGCCGGCAAAGACCTTGACGCCGCGTTTGAACAGGCGATGGGCTATGTGGAAGAAATCCGCCGGCACAACCCCGACGACGTGCCCCGCCACATCATCGTGTCCGATTTCGCCACCATGAAACTCTATGATTTGAAAGATGACACCAACGTTTTCTTCCCACTGTCCGACCTACCCGAACACATCAAGTTGCGCCATTTCGACTTCATGGACGGCATCACCCACGAACTGCGCCAAGCCCAAGAACAGGCCAACATCGAAGCCGCCGCCGCAGTGGGCAGCCTCTATCAGGCCTTCCGCGCCGACGGCAGCTACGACGAACACAGCCTGAAACAATTCCTCATCCGCCTGCTGTTCTGCTTTTTTGCCGACGACACCCTGATTTTCGAGCCCGGCCAATTTGAAGGCTACCTGAAAAAATACACCCGCGAAGACGGCGAAGACATCGGCGGCACGCTCAACCGCCTGTTTGCCGTGCTCAACACCCCACCCGAACGCCGCGCGCAAAACATGAACACCGAACTGCGCGCCTTCCCCTATGTGAACGGCAAACTGTTTGAAGAACAGCTCGGCGAATTTTATTTCAACACCGAACTGCGCGAACTGCTGCTGCGATGCTCCGCGCGCGACTGGGCGGAAATCAGCCCCGAAATCTTCGGCAACCTGTTCCAAAGCGTGATGGACAACGTGGAACGCCGCGAACTCGGCGCGCACTACACCGAAGAAGGCAACATCCTCAAAGTCATCGACGGCCTGTTTATGGACAACCTGCGCCAACGCTTTCAGGCAGCCTGCAAAGTATCGGGCAAAGCCAAACGCACCGCCGCCATCCACGAGCTGCACCAAGAAATCGGCCGCCTGCAATTTCTCGACCCCGCCTGCGGCTGCGGCAACTTCCTCGTCGTCGCCTACCGCGAACTGCGGCGGCTGGAAGACGACATCATCGGCGAACTGTTTGCCTCAGGCCAGCTGCTCGACATCTCCACCATGCTGCAAACCCACATCGGCCAGTTTCACGGCATCGAAATCGACGAATACCCCGCCCAAATCGCCAAAGTCGCCATGTGGCTCACCGACCACCAATGCAACCTGCGCACCGCCGAACGCTTCGGCCAAACCCGCCCCTCCATCCCGCTCACCGACAGCGCGGAAATCATCAACGCCAACAGCCTGCACACCGACTGGCCGCAGACCGACTATATTTTCGGCAACCCGCCGTTTGTCGGCTCCACCTATCAAACCGCCGAACAAAAAGCCGACACCCAAGCCGTTTCAGGCAGCCTGAAAAACGCAGGCATCTTGGATTACGTGGCCAACTGGTACGTCAAAGCCGCACGTATCATCACCCGAAACCCCAACGTGCAGGCTGCTTTCGTGTCCACCAACTCCATCACCCAAGGGCAGCAGGTGGAAGCCCTGTGGGGCAGCCTGCTGCCGCAGGGCGTAGAAATCCACTTCGCCCACCGCACCTTCCAATGGACCAGCCAAGCCAGCGGCAAAGCCGCCGTGCATTGCGTTATCGTCGGATTCAGGCAGCCTGCACGGCACACGGGCGCGAAATACCTGTTCGACTATCCCGACATCAAAGGGCCGTCTGAAAAACATGCCGTGCAAAACATCAGCCCCTATCTGCTGGATGCACCCAATATCATCATCGGCAAACGCAGCAAACCCATCTCGGGCGAAGCGGAAATGATATATGGCAATAAGCCGACCGACGGCGGTAACCTGCTTTTGAGCACCGCCGAAAAACAAGCCCTGATTGCCGCTGAACCCTTGGCCGCGCAATACATCCGCCCGTTTTTGGGTTCGGAAGAATTCCTCAACAACAAAGAACGCTGGTGCTTATGGTTTCACGGCATCAGCGAAACGCGATTGCACCAAGATTTGAAACAAATGTCGCAAGTGGCGCAGCGCATCGCAAACGTAAAGGAATACTACAATGAAGACACAAAAGAATGGGAAGGGCGTTTACACAGCACGAAAGCCGCCACCAAGAAAAAAGCCGCCACGCCCCACCTGTTTGACGAAATCAGGCAGCCTGCAAGCGGCAACTATCTGCTTATTCCCCGCGTTTCATCGGAAACCCGCGAATTTATCCCCATCGGTTATGTGGATTGCAACACCATTAACAGCGATGCCAACTTTATGCTGCCCAACGCTACGCTGTACCATTTCGGCATCTTGTCCAGCACCATGCACAACGCCTTTATGCGCGCCGTGGCCGGCCGTCTGGAAAGCCGATACCGCTATTCCAACACCATCGTGTACAACAACTTTCCCTTCCCCTTCGCCCCGCAAAGCGAAGGCCGCCCCGCCCCCGCCGCCGAACAAAAACACCGCGCCGCCATCGAAGCCACCGCCCAAGCCGTGCTTGATGCCCGCGCGTTTTACCGCCGAGAAGCCGCGCAGGAAGGCCTGCCACCGCCCAGCCTCGCCGACCTGTACCGCCCCGACGCCCCCTTCACCCGCCTGCACCAAGCCCACCGCGCCTTGGACAAAGCCGTCGATGCGGCATACGGCTACAAAGGCGGCCGCGACGACGGCAGCCGCACCGCCTTCCTCTTCGCCCTGTATCAAAAAGCCGTGGCGGAAGCAGGCAAACGCTAAGACCGTCTGAAACCCAAACCCCAAAAAGCAGCCTGCACTTTTCAACTTCGTTAAAGCTAACGCTTTCAGGCAGCCTGCACCCATCCAAAGGATCCCCATGAACATCACCCAAATCCTCTCTCAAAAACTCTCCGCCACCGCCGCGCAAATCACCGCCGCCGTCGAACTTTTGGACGACGGCGCAACCGTGCCGTTTATCGCCCGCTACCGCAAGGAGGCTACGGGCGGGCTGGACGATACGCAGTTGCGCCAGCTTGCCGAGCGGCTGCAATAC
>CAUUTP010000095.1:0-6919 GCA_963548155.1 uncultured Eikenella sp. | reverse complement strand
GCCTGTTCTTTTAGACGCAGTACGGCTTCGCGCCGCGCGCGGTCGAGCAAGGTTTCGTAGCTGCGGATATTGCCGCCGAAAAAATTGCGGAACGCTGCCAGCATACGGCGGAAATAATCGCTGGAAACCACAACTCCCGCATAAACCAATTCTCCGCCGCTAAAGTCCTGCGGCGGTTTTTTAACGGCAATCACCATAATATGCCGCAGTGCGGCTTCCCGCGCCTCTATATCAGCATAATGTTTCCGCTCGATGTGGCGGCCGGTAAAATAGGTGATCAGCAGCAGCCAAATCGGCCACAGGTACACCAGCAGCAGGATAATGGAGAAACCATCGTTGTCGTTCGACATCGCAGCCTCCTATTCCAAAACCACAGCTGTACCGTAGGCAAAGATTTCGGCAGCCCCTGCCGCTACGGATGCGGTGGAAAAACGCACATTTACCACGGCATTGGCTCCGGCCTGACGCGCTTGTTCGATCATACGGGCAATCGCCTCATCACGGGCTTCGTTTAACAGTTCGGTGTAGCCCTTCAGTTCGCCGCCAACCAGGTTTTTCAAGCCCGCCATAAAATCCCGGCCGACGTGTTTGGCGCGCACGGTCGAACCCTGGACCAATCCCAAATGGCGAACGATGGTGCGACCGGGAACAGTTTCAATATTGCTCAATAACATCATATTTTTCCTTTTCATTAGATTGATATTTTATGCAGGCTGACTTGATAGAAGTCTGCGACAGTTCCGTTATGGATAACGGCTGTCCATCATATCATTTCCGCCAACACCCCAACAATTCGGCCACCATCCTTGCGGCTTCTTCCGAGCAGGCTTCTCCGTTGAGCCGGGCCACTGCCTGCCCACGCGGATAATCAGCGTTGTTCTGCACCTCCAAGTGTTTCAGGTAGCCTCCGCCTCCTCCGCAAAGCTCTCCTGCAATATCCGCAATACGGCGGCAGTACGGGCGGCTTGCACGCGGTGGGGCGTTACGGCATAGAGGGTAACGGCGGGCAGCTGCCAATCGGGCAGGAGGATTTGCAAACGGCCTTGGGCAACAGCATCACGGGTTTCGCCGGCAATAATCAGGGCAAGGCCGAGGCCGACTTCACACAGGTGGCGCACGGCGGCGAGCTGGTTGCACACCGTGCCGTGATCGATACTGAGCAGGTAGCATTCGCTGCCGCGCGCGAGCTCAATGTGCGGCGGCAGGTGGTATACCCAAGGGTGGGCGGCTAAATCGGCAGGATGGGTGATGACGGGAGCGGTTTTCAGGTAGCTCGGAGCAGCGCAAATTTGCCAAGGCCATTCGGCCAGCCTGCGGGCGACCAGGTCGGGCTCGTCCAAGGCATGACCGCCGCCGCGCAGGGCGATGTCGATACTGCCTTCGCGCAGTTCGGCGATAGCTTCGCCAAAGTGCAATTCCAGACTAAGGGCGGGATGTTCGCGGCGGATGCGCCGCAGGGCGTGCTGGAAGGCGGCAGCGTTCACTAAACCGGTGGGCGCGGCCAGGCGCACGCTGCCGGCAATATCGGTTTTCAGTCCGTCGAGCGCGGTGCGGGTGTCTTGCACGGTGGCGAGCAGGCGGCGGCAATGCGCGGCTAGGGCTTGGCCGGCATCGGTGGGGGCCAGGCGGCGGGTGCTGCGGTGCAATAATTTCACGCCGTGCAACTTTTCCAGCCGGCTGATGTGCTGGCTCACCGCAGACGGGGTCATGCCCAAGGCTTGGGCGGCGGCGTTCATGCTGCCGTGTTCGAGCACGGCGGCGAAGGCGAGCAGGGGTTTGAGGTCGTCCATAAAGGTTTACTTAAACAAGTTTTTTGTCTTCACTGTATAAGCGCTGCCTTCAAACACGCGTATTTCAAACTCAAGCCGGGTGCAGATGCTTTCCAAGGGGCGGCGTTTTTTGGTGGTGAGCGTGAGGCTGTCTTGCTCTGCGGCGGGCTCGACATTTTTGATGTTTTCCTCCCGCATGATGCAGCGGATGATTTTGGCCAGCTCGTGGCCGCTTGGGGCATATTGCGAGAAAAAGCAGCGTTCGTGCCCGCCTAAACCGGCAAACGACAGGCGGAAGCGGTTGCCGGTTTGAACAATTTGATTGTGCATGGTTTATGCGCCCAACAGTTGTTCGAGCAGCTCATCGCTCAGCAGGCGATTGGGCTCGCGCAGCCAGTCGCCATCGGCCTCGGGGAAGGCGTTGCGGCAGTAGCCGGCATGGGCGGCAAAGTCGAACACGGCGTGGATGTAGCCGTTGATATCGAGCGCGGCCAGGCCGAGGTCTTCGCTCCACAGAATGCTGATTTCAGATGGGATATGGCGGTCGGCCACATCGTCCACGTTATAAATATGCAGCGCATCGAGAATGCCTTCCTCTTGGTGCACGGCATAGAAATAGCCGGTGCCGCAATCGTCTTCAAACACCACGCCGTAGGGGCTTTGTTCGAAAAAAGATTCCAACACCAGCTCTTGGCCGGGGGTGAATTGCTCGGGCTCGCGGCCTAAATACAGGGTTTTTTGCGCCATCATGACCTCCATTGTTTAGCTGAGCTTCATAGCGTAAACAGTTTACAGTGGATTATCAAGCGAAATGAACGCATTTAGAATGCGATCCATCGTAATTAATCAACAAAACTTAAGGAGCCAAATATGAAATTCGCTGTAATTGGTGCAACTGGTTATGTGGGCAACGCCGTGGTGCGCGAGCTGGCCGAGCGCGGGCATGAAGTAACCGCCTTTGTGCGCAACACAGGCAAGACGTTGGCCGCGCCGAATGTAACAGCCGTGCAGGCCGATGTGCATGCAGTCGATTTTGCCGCACAGCTCTCCGGCTTTGATGCGGTGGTGAGCGCGTTCAACCCGGGCTGGACCAATCCGAACATCGGCCGCGATTTCACCGTCGGCTACGCAGCCATCTTGGCGGCAACCAAAGCGGCGAAAGTGCCCTATCTTTTGGCCGTGGGCGGCGCGGGCAGCCTGTTCGTGGCACCCGGCGTGCAGCTGATTGATACGCCGGAATTCCCGAAAGAAATTTTCGACGGCGCCAACGCCGCCCGCAACCTGCTGCGCGACTTGCAAACCCAACACGCCGATGTGAATTGGGCGATGATTTCCCCATCCGCCCGTCTCGGCGCCGACGGCGGCTTCAGTGAAGAGCGCACCGGCCAATACCGCCTGGGTGGCGATGAACTCCTGATGGCGGGCGAGGTGCCGGCCGGCATCAGCGTGGCAGATTTGGCCATTGCGATTGCCGATGATGTGGAGCAGAAAGCACATCTGCACCAACGCTTCACCGCCGCAGCCGTATAAATAATGCATATAAATAATGCATACTAAAAGGCTACCTGAAAACCATTATAGTTTTTCAGGTAGCCTTTATTTCATTCGATAAGTCTGGCACTCGCTGCCCGCACAAATGCTTTTCAGGTAGCCTTCATCATGGCAGCGAGCTTCAACGCAGCCACTGCCAAGTGCTGCCCGGCGGCACGTGCGCCTGGTGCAGCATGGTTTTGAAGTCCAGCCCGTATTGCTCGCTCAGCTTGGCGGCTTTTTTCTGCAGTGCCGCCAGCGGCTGGGGCGCTTGGTTTTGGAAGGCGAGCACGGCCACGTTGCCGTGGGTTTCGGCGGGCACGCACAACACGCGCTGTTCAAACACCTGCGCGAGCCGTTGCAGGAAAAGCGGATAGCGTTTGTCGCCGCTCCACCAATTGGTGACGAAAATGCCGTTGTCGCTCAGGGCGGTGCGGCAGTCGGCAAAAAACGGCTCGGCCACCAGGGCATCGATAATCTGCACGCCATCGAAGCCGTCCACCAGCAAAATATCCGTGCCGCCACGCAGGGTTTTGATGTATTCCGCGCCGTCGGCCTCGATGATTTCAAATTTCTCGCTTTCAAACGGCAATTCAAACAGGCCGCGCGCCACGCTGATTACCTGCGGGTTGATTTCCACCGCCGTTTGCGCCACCTCGGGCAGGTGGGCATCGATCCAGCGTACAAACGAGCCGCCGCCCAGCCCGATTTGCGTGATGTGGCGCACGTTTTCGACAAACAAGAGCCAGGCCATCATGGCGCGGCTGTAGGAAAGCACTAGCTCGGCGGGATAATCCACATTCATCGAGCTTTGCACCGTTTCGCTACCCAAATGCAGCGAGCGGATGTTGCCGTGTTCGGAAATGCCCACTTCGGGCAGGGCGAAACGTGCCGAACGCAGGCGGCGGTAGGGATGACGTGCCATATCAACAAGCCTTTGGCCAAAATGCGGAAGGCGCGCATTCTAGCACGGTTTTCAGGTAGCCTTATACCGCTGCCCCGCCTCTATTCATCAGAATGAAGGCATTCCGCCCGAGGCTACCTGAAAATATAGTGGATTAGAAATAAGAATGGGACAAGGCGGCAAACCGCAGACAGTACAGCAGTACGGCAAGGCAAACCAACGCTGTAGCGAAAGTTAAGTTGGTTTGCTCAGCCTTGCTGCCATTTTAAAGCTGCCGGCAAGCTGCCGGTGTTATACTATTGCTTTTAGCCAAAGCCGTTATTTATTCCTGCCAAGCGAGCCAATGCCGCAGGTATAGAGGAGCACCCCGGCTATACCAGCAATCCAGCACAACGGAGGCAATCATGAGCATTTTGGTCACCGGCGCATCAGCCGGTTTCGGGCGGGCCATCTGCCGCACGCTCGCCGCAGCGGGCTACCGCGTGATCGGCGCGGCGCGGCGTGCCGACAAACTGGACGAACTGCGCGCGGAATTGGGCACCAACTTCCTGCCGCTGCAAATGGATGTGGGCGATACTGCCTCGGTGGATGCCGCGCTCAAAGGGCTACCTGAAAACTTTGCCCAGATCGACTGCCTGGTCAACAACGCCGGCCTGGCATTGGGTTTAGACCCGGCCCATCAAGCCGATTTTGCCGACTGGCAAACCATGATTCAAACCAACATCATCGGCCTCACCTACCTCACCCACCAAGTGCTGCCCGGTATGGTGGCGCGCGGCAGCGGTTATATAATCAACCTCGGCTCGGTGGCCGGCACCTACCCCTACCCCGGCGGCAATGTGTATGGCGCCACCAAGGCCTATGTGCGCCAATTCAGCCTCAATCTGCGCGCCGATTTGGCCGGCACGGGCGTGCGCGTGAGCAATATCGAGCCCGGCCTGTGCGGCGACACCGAGTTTTCCAACGTGCGCTTCAAAGGCGACGACCAACGCGCCGCCGATCTATATAAAAACGTGGACTACATCCGCCCCGAAGATATCGCCGATACCGTACTGTGGCTCTACCAGCGCCCCGCGCACATGAACGTGAACAGCATCGAAATCATGCCGGTGGCGCAGAGTTTCAACCCGCTCGCCGTTGTGCGCCACCCCAGCCAATAATCATAGGAAGCAGCCATGACCAAGCACTCCGCACCCGACTACAAAACCGCCATCATCGCCCGCGCCCGCGAGCAAGGCCTGCAGATTACCACCCTGCGCGAGCAGGTGTTGGATATCGTTTTGCGGCAGGAAGGCGTGATTAAAGCCTACACTGTGCTGGCGCAAATGCAGCAGCAGAGCAACGGCGTGGTGGCGCCGCCCACCGCCTACCGCGCGCTCGATTTCTGGGCCGAACACGGCGTGCTGCACAAAGTGGCCGCGGTAAACGGCTACGTTTTATGCAGCCATGCCCGCCACCATTGCGACGACCACTGCCACAGCAGCGACGAGCAGCAACACCACCACAGCGCCTTCATTTTGGTGTGTACCGAGTGCGGCAACACCGATGAGCAAACCCTCTCCCGCGAATGGCAGGCGCTGTGCGCCGGCGTAGCCGCAGGCGGGTTTAAATTAAAAGAAGAACATGTTGTTTTAACAGGAATATGCAAACAATGCCAGAAATAAAGAAAGCAAAAGTACATCTGTTTTCCGGCTTTTTGGGAACAGGTAAAACCACCGCCCTGCGCCACCTGATGGAGCAAAAGAGTCTCGATGAAAAATGGGTGATCGTGGTGAACGAATTCGGTGAAATCGGCATCGACGGCGCCGTGTTGAGCGACAACGGCATCCCCGTGGCCGAAATCGCCGGCGGCTGCCTGTGTTGCGTGGCCGGGGCGCAGATGGGCACCACCATCAACCGCATGGTGAGCGGCAACAAGCCCGACCGCATCATCATCGAAGCCAGCGGCCTGGCACACGCCGCCAGCGTGATCGACGAGCTGCGCGCCAAACCCTTCGACCAAATGCTGGATATCGGCGCCGTGTTCACCCTAGTCGATCCGCGCCAATTCACCAACCCCGACTACGCCAACCAGCCGCTCTACCGCGACCAAGTGAGCGTGGCCGACGTGCTGATTGCCAACAAAACCGACATGTGCAGCCCCGAAGAAATGGCCGCCTTCCGCAGCAAAGCCGCCCAGCTCTTCCCACCCAAAGCCGCCGTACTGGAAACCACCGACGCCTATTTAGACATCGCCCTGTTGGAAACCCCGGTGGTGGAAAAAAGCCGCTACCGCATCAAAGAGCTGCCCGACAACAGCATGGGTCTGCAGTCGCAAGGCTACACCTTCCCTGCCGGCAGCAGCTTCGACGGCGAAAAGCTCACCAAATTCTTCAACGACCTGCCCAAACTGTGCGAAGGCCTTGTGCGCGCCAAAGGCGTGTTCCAAGTGCTCGGCAGCTGGGTGTGGCTCAACTGGAGCGAAGGCCAATGGGGCGCCAACCAAGTGGCCTGGCGGCGCGACAGCCGCTTTGAAGTGATCGCCAAATCCTTCGACAGCGACACGCTGGAGCAAAGATTGCAAGCCGCGCTGGAAAAATAAGCGGGAGGCCAACTGAAAACAGAGCTGTGCGAGTGTTTGCACAGCTCTGTTTCAGGTAGCCTAGTCAAGACAGGCAAAATGCTGGGTATTGTTCGTTATCCGTTTGCCGGTTCTACAGGCTTTACATAGGTAAAG
>CAUUTP010000094.1:0-7108 GCA_963548155.1 uncultured Eikenella sp. | reverse complement strand
CAAATAATATGAATTATTTTTAGCTATAAATTCCGGTAACGCCGTATCGGTGCAAATATTCAGGAACAACAGTTATTCTTAATTAGGGCTGGCGGCAGAAATTCAATAGGCTGGGCAGAAATTTGTTGCTCAAGGCTGCCTGAAACTATTTTATCTAATAAAAATCAATAGATTAAAACGAAAATAGCCTTTTCTCTTGAAAAAAAAAAGGCCAAAACCATTTACTGGGCAAGTTAAAGCTCCAGCAAGGAGCAGTCTGAATTCTACTAATTTCTAAGGAGCAATCCATTATGGCAAAAGTTATCGGTATCGATTTGGGTACCACCAATTCCTGCCTGGCCATTTCTGAAAACGGCCAGACTAAAGTAATCGAAAACGCCGAAGGCGCACGCACCACTCCCTCCGTTATCGCCTATTTGGACGGCGGCGAAATCCTCGTGGGCGCACCGGCCAAACGCCAGGCTGTTACCAACGCGAAAAACACCATCTACGCGGTAAAACGCCTGATCGGCCACAAATTTGAAGATAAAGAAGTGCAGAAAGACATCGACCTGATGCCTTTCAAAATTGTAAAAGCCAAAAACGGCGACGCTTGGGTGGAAGCGCAAGGCAAAGAGCTGTCTCCGCCGCAGATTTCCGCCGAAGTGCTGCGCAAAATGAAAGAAGCCGCTGAAGCCTATTTGGGCGAAAAAGTAACCGAAGCAGTGATTACCGTGCCTGCCTATTTCAACGACAGCCAACGCCAAGCCACTAAAGATGCAGGCCGCATCGCCGGTTTGGATGTGAAACGCATCATCAACGAACCGACCGCAGCCGCACTGGCTTTCGGCATGGACAAAGGCAGCAAAGGCGACCGCAAAATCGCCGTGTACGACTTAGGCGGCGGTACCTTCGATATTTCCATCATCGAAATTGCCGATTTGGACGGCGAAAAACAGTTTGAAGTACTCTCCACCAACGGCGACACCTTCCTCGGCGGTGAAGACTTCGACCAACGCTTGATCGACTACATCATTTCCGAGTTCAAAAAAGACCAGGGCATCGACCTGAAAACCGATGTGATGGCCTTGCAGCGCCTGAAAGAAGCCGCCGAAAAAGCCAAAATCGAACTTTCCAGCGGCCAGCAGACCGAAGTGAACCTGCCCTACATCACCATGGACGCCACCGGCCCCAAACACTTGGCCATGAAGATTACCCGCGCCAAGTTTGAAAGCCTGGTGGAAGACCTGATCGAGCGTTCCATCGAGCCTTGCCGCACCGCCATCAAAGATGCCGGCCTGAGCGTGAACGACATCGACGACGTGATTTTGGTGGGCGGCCAGAGCCGTATGCCCAAAGTTCAGGAAACCGTGAAAGAATTCTTCGGTAAAGAACCGCGCAAAGACGTGAACCCCGATGAAGCCGTGGCCTTGGGTGCCGCCATTCAGGGTGAAGTGTTGGGCGGCGGCCGCAGCGACGTGTTGCTGCTGGACGTTACCCCGTTGTCTTTGGGCATCGAAACCATGGGCGGTGTGATGACCAAGCTCATCAACAAAAACACCACCATCCCCACCAAGGCTTCGCAAGTGTTCTCCACCGCCGAAGACAACCAGAGTGCCGTAACCATCCACGTGTTGCAAGGCGAACGCGAACGCGCTTCCGCCAACAAGTCGCTTGGCCAATTCAACCTCGGCGATATTGCCCCCGCCCCGCGCGGCATGCCGCAGATTGAGGTAACATTCGATATCGACGCCAACGGCATCCTGCACGTGTCTGCCAAAGACAAAGGTACTGGCAAAGCCGCCAACATCACCATCCAAGGCTCTTCCGGCTTGAGTGAGGAAGAAATCGAACGCATGGTGAAAGACGCGGAAGCCAATGCCGAAGAGGATAAAAAACTGCACGAGCTGGTGCAGAGCCGCAACCAGGCCGAAGCCTTGATTCACTCCGTGAAGAAATCGCTGGCCGACTACGGCGACAAACTCGACGCAGCCGAGAAGGAAAAAATCGAGGCCGCCATCAAAGAGGCCGAAGAAGCCGTAAAAGGCGACGACAAAGCCGCCATCGATGCCAAAGCCGAAGAGCTGGGCAAAGCCAGCCAGAAACTGGGCGAAATGCTGTACGCCGATGCCCAGAAACAGGCTCAGGAAGCCCAAGCCGGCCAGTCTGCCGATAACGAGCAACCGAAAAAAGGCGACGATGTAGTGGATGCCGAGTTTGAAGAAGTGAAAGACGACAAATAAGCATCAGCTGCTTAGCGTGATGAAGGCTACCTGAAAATTTTCAGGTAGCCTTTGTTTATAGCTAAAACATCTCGTTCTTCATAATAGCGTGATGCTTGCTGATACTGTTTGCGTTTATCCGGTATCCCATCCTATTGCCTATCCTGCTTGCGTTAAGATTGGCTGCAGGCATAGAGAAGATAAAGCAGTTTTGTTACAATAGCCGCCAATTTTCTTAGCAAGTTCATTGTATCCGTAAGAAAAACAAACAGCCGGCGGGCAGCCGCCGTTTTTGTGTAATCCACATATAAACCTACTATAAAGGGACATCATGTCTGACAAACTGATTCTGGTATTAAACTGCGGCAGTTCCTCCGTTAAAGGCGCCGTATTGGATAGCACCAACGGCGAAGTTTTGCTGAGCTGCCTGGCCGAGAAGCTCAATTTGCCCGACGCGCGCATCATCTTCAAAGTAAATGGCGAAAAACACACCGTGAGCCTGGCCGAGAAGCCGAACCACACCGGCGCCGTGGAAGCCCTGATGGCCGAACTCAAAGAGCGCAAGCTCGACCAACGCATCGGCGCAGTCGGCCACCGCGTGGTGCATGGCGGCGAACGTTTCAAAGAATCCTGCCTGATTGATGATGAAGTGATCAAAGGCATTGAAGAGTGCATCATGCTCGCGCCGCTGCACAATCCTGCCCACCTGCTCGGCATCCGTGCCGCCATGAGCATTTTCAGCCACGTGCCGCACGCCGTGGTGTTCGACACCGCCTTCCACCAATCCATGCCCGAGCATGCCTACACCTACGCCGTGCCGCGCGAGCTCTACCGTAAATACGGCCTGCGCCGCTACGGTGCCCACGGCACCAGCTATCGCTTTGTGGCTGCCGAAGCCGCCCGCCTGCTCGGCCGCAGTGAAGAAGGCTTGCGCTTGGTGATTGCCCACCTCGGCAACGGCGCTTCCATTGCTGCTTCCAATAGCGGCAAGTGCCGTGATACCAGCATGGGCCTCACCCCGCTCGAAGGCTTGGTGATGGGCACCCGCAGCGGCGACATCGACGCTAACGTGTTCCCCTTCCTGCACAATAACGCCGGCCTGAATATCGAGCAAATCACTGACCTGCTGCACAAACAAAGCGGCCTGCTCGGCATTTCCGAGCTTTCCAACGACTGCCGCGAAATCGAAGAAGCCGCCGGCAAAGGCCATGAAGGCGCCAAGCTCGCGCTGGAAGTATTCGCCTACCGCCTGGCCAAATACGTTGCTTCCATGAGCGTGGCCGCAGGCGGCTTGGATGCGCTGGTGTTCACCGGCGGCATTGGCGAAAACTCCGACACCATCCGCAGCAAAACCATCGGCTACCTGGGCTTCCTCGGCCTTACCGTAGATGAAAAAGCCAACCTTGCCGCCCGCTTCGGCGAAGGCGGCATCATCAGCCAAGCCGGCAGCACACCGCTGGCCATGGTTATCCCCACCAACGAAGAGCTGATGATTGCTCAAGATACTGCCCACCTGGCCGGTATTGAATAAGCCAAGCGGCTGTTAAAGCAAAATAAAGGCTACCTGAAACTGTTTATCTTCAGTTTCAGGTAGCCTTTTGTTTGTCTGTTATTTGTATATCGGGTAAGCCTAGAGTGAGGCTACCTGAAAATTATTCCCCTGCTCAATGTGGTCGGACAGGGGAACAAGCGGCAAACCAGAGTTTGGTTTTCACTTCGTTGGGGCTGAAGTTTTCAGGTAGCCGTTTGCATTTGGAGTGATTACAGCGTTTCCACCGTGTGCTGGTCGTTGGTGTAGACGCAG
The DNA here is from genome assembly GCA_963548155.1 of uncultured Eikenella sp. GTDB lineage: Bacteria > Pseudomonadota > Gammaproteobacteria > Burkholderiales > Neisseriaceae > Eikenella. Next base: position 3,103 of record CAUUTP010000094.1, on the reverse strand, counting down.
ATGCTGCCGGCGATTTCCAGCGCTTTTTTCACTACGGTTTCGGGCGGCAGCTCGGTGTTTTCCATCAGCGCGCGGGCGGCAGCCTGGGCGAATGAGCCGCCGCTGCCGATGGCGGCGATGCCGCCTTCCGGTTCGAGCACGTCGCCGTTGCCGGTAATGATGAGGGTGGTGTCTTTGTCGGCCACAATCAGCATGGCTTCAAGGCGGCGCAGGGCGCGGTCGGTGCGCCATTCTTTAGCCAGCTCGATAGCAGATACAGTGAGCCGGCCTTGGTGTTTCTGCAATTTGGCTTCAAAAAGCTCAATCAGGGTAAATGCATCGGCCGTGCCGCCGGCAAATCCGGCCAAAACGGTGTTGTTATACAGTTTGCGCACTTTGCGCGCAGTGGCTTTGATGATGGTGTTGCCCAGGCTGACTTGGCCATCGCCGCCAATGGCGACTTGGTTGCTCCGGCGTACGGAAACGATGGTGGTGCCGTCGAATTGCTGCATGGTGCTTCCTTTGTTGAAACAGTTGGGAATAGGCGGCAGATTAGGGCGGCCGCGCGAATTTCAATTTGTTTACCAGCTGGCAGAAGCTAGAGGCTACCTGAAACAGAGCTTGCTGTTTGCAGTTGGGTTGAAACTTATGCTTTAGCTGCGCAGAAATTCGCTGCGCTCATTTTCAGGTAGCCTCTGAGTAGTCCCGGCTAGCTGGCGATGTATCAAAAAGGAACCAAACTATATGCCTGTACCGCATGGAGGCGATTATCCTCGAAGGCTAGCTGAAAGCGTAAACTGCAGCGCAGCCCATTTCTCCCGTTTGCACCGCCCAACTGTTTATAAGATAATGGCGGCGTTTTATGCGGCTGGCACAGCCGCCCGATTTTCCCAACCAAATAACTGAAACCAAAAGGGATAACTATGTCCTTCCTTAAACTCACCGAACAAAACGTGCGCGGCAAAACCGTGCTGATCCGTGCCGACCTGAACGTGCCGATTAAAGACGGCAAAATCGGCGACGATACCCGCATCCGCGCCTCGCTCGCCTCCGTGCGCTACTGCCTGGAAAACGGTGCGGCCGTTATCCTGATGAGCCACCTCGGCCGTCCCACCGAGGGCGAATTCAAGCCCGAAGACGACCTCGCGCCCGTGGCCGCGCATCTGGGCAGCCTGCTCGGCCTCACTGTGCCCGTGAGCAGCGATTGGCGGCAAAACCCGCCGCGCCCGCAGCCTGGCGAAGTGGTGATGCTGCAAAACGTGCGCGTGAACAAAGGCGAGAAGAAAAACAATGCTGAGCTCGGTCAGGCCTACGCCGCGTTGTGTGATATTTACGTGAACGATGCCTTCGGCACCGCGCACCGCGCCGAAGCCTCGCTGGTGGCCGTGGCCGAAGCCGCACCCGCTGCCTGCGCCGGCATTTTGCTGGCTGCCGAATTGGACGCACTGGGCAAGGCACTGAAAAATCCAGCCCGCCCGCTGGTGGCGATTGTGGCCGGCAGCAAAGTGTCCACCAAGCTCACTATTCTCAACAGCCTGGCCGACAAAGTGGACCAGCTGATCGTGGGCGGCGGCATCGCCAACACCTTCCTGCTCGCCGCCGGGCAGCCCATCGGCAACTCGCTAGCCGAGGCCGATTTGGCTGCCGAAGCCCGTGCCGTGGCTGAAAAAATGGCAGCCAAAGGCGGCGCCGTGCCGCTGCCGCAAGACGTGGTATGCGCCAAAACCTTTGCCGCCGATGCCGCAGCCGAAACCAAAGCCGTGGCCGAGGTGGCCGCAGACGATATGATTCTTGACATCGGCCCGCAATCCGCCGCCTCGCTCGCCGCGCTGCTGCGCGAAGCCGGTACGATTGTGTGGAACGGCCCGGTGGGCGTGTTTGAGTTTGACCGTTTCGCCGAAGGTACGCGCGTGATGGCCGAAGCCATCGCCGAAAGCCGCGCCTTCTCCATCGCCGGCGGCGGCGACACCCTGGCCGCCATCGCCAAATTTGGCATCGCCGACAAAATCAGCTACATCTCCACCGGCGGTGGCGCGTTCTTGGAGTTCCTGGAAGGCAAACAACTGCCCGGCGTGGCCGTGCTGGAAAAACGTGCGGCGGGCTGATACGGCCGGTGTTGAATGAATAGAAAAAGGCTACCTGAAAGTTCCAGGTAGCCTTTGTGGTATCAGATTCCGTGTGGGTAACCAGTGCCACGTACCGAGCTGATTATGCCGCACTTATTTCCCTTAATCTGGCCAGATTCTGATTAATGGCATCACGAACAACGGACGGATTCAACACACCTGTCGCGCCCAGTGCCAGCACGTGCAAGTATTCTGTCAGCAAGTTAACGCGCCAGAAATATTCTTTTTCCACTCCGTCGTCAATATATCGGTCTAACTCTTCTTGTGCATTTTTCACCGATTCGCCATCCAGAATTTTTTGTATCCATTCCTGATGTTCGTCATCGTCATGCCATTTCGATTTCACGTCTTCACGCAGCATTCGGGTGATTTCTTGTTTGACGCTTTCGTCGTGGGTTAAGAAGAATTTCAAACAATAACAGGGTTCGATAAACGTCCACAAGTTGAAATTTCCGTTGAATTTCAGCTTGGTTAAAGCATCTAAGCAGATTTCCGTTTCTTGAATGCGGTTGGTGCAAAACAGGCTAAATAGCAGGTGGTAGGCCTTTCCCAAGTCGGCTTTGTTGGTTGGGCTGAATTTTTTACTCAACTCCGCTGCTTTTTTCATCTGGGCCGGGGATAAATTATCTGAAAGCAGTAAATCGGAAAACATCAGGTTCGCCTCTCCATCATTCAAAATTTCTTCAGCTTGATTTTCACTTAGGCAGCAAATATGCCTGCTTCATTTCCAGATAAGCTCAAAGGCTACCTGAAAACCATCATCTCTGTTTTTCAGGTAGCCTTTGTTCATTACAACTTCAACACCCATTTGCGGTAGGCGAATTCGCCGCCCATCAGGATGCCCATTAAGATGTAGGCGATGATGCCGGTGTAGAGTGCCCACCAGCGGTATTGTTCGAGCAGTACGAGCAGGGCGGCGAGGCTGCCGTTGAGGATGAAAAAGCCGCACCAGATTTGGGTAACGCGGCGGGTGTAGGCCACGCCTTCGGGCGGCAGGT
>CAUUTP010000093.1:0-7209 GCA_963548155.1 uncultured Eikenella sp. | reverse complement strand
CTTTCAGATACGCCAGCGTCTGCCCGATTTCGCGCAACTTGGACACGCTGTCCGCGCCCATGCCCATCGCCACGCGTTCGGGCGTGCCGAACAGGTTTGCCAACACGGGAAAATCGTAGCGGCTGCCGTCGGGGCGCACGGCGTGTTCAAACAAGAGCGCCGGCCCTTCGGCGCGCAGCACGCGGTCGGCGATTTCGGTCATCTCCAAATGCGGCGAAACGGGATGCGAGACGCGCTTGAGTTTGCCCTGCTGCTCGAGCATGGCGATGAAGTCGCGTAGGTCTTTGTATTTCATTTAAAGGCTACCTGAAAATGATGCATGGCTTTGGGTGTGGTTGGGAGCGCTTAATCGGCATATTCTTTCAGCCGCTCCCTATTCCATTCTGCTTGTTTTTCGGCTTCAGGGGTGTCGGTGGGCAGGGAAAGGAAGGTGGGCATGATCCATGCGCCGCCGGTAAATCCACGGCACATTTGACCAGGGGCGGAATAGGTCAAGCTAAATTTTCTGCCATCCCAAATCCAGCTTGCCCCTCCCCAGCAATCGCCAATGCCTCGTCCTTTGAAACTACCGGCTACCATGCCATCATAACCATAGCCTTGGTTGATTTCTCTGCCGACTATCGATTCAATCTGCGAGAAATCTTGGTTGGTTACAACAACCAGCTGGGTAGTGTCGTTGTAGATGGTTTGGATACAGTCGGCCTGTATCAACATATGCCCGCCGCTTAAGCGGTGGGCTTCAATTTTCGGATTTTGTTCTGGTGAATCAACAAACTCGCAAGATTTTGCCTGCGGTAAACGGCGCAGTTTTTGCAGCAATACACGGTATTGCGCAGTGCGGGGGTTAAATACACGCATTATCGGCATCAATGGGCTATTGCTGCCGGCCGATTGGGCAAGCGGCATGCCAGGCACGGCAACTGCATGGATGACCAGCAATGGTTGCGGCTGCAACACGGCACGTCGGCTGTGGCCGGGATTGATGAGCGCGGAAGGGGTACCGCTGCGGCGTTGGAAGGCATCCATACGGCGCAAAATGGCGGCAGCACCGTCGGACGACAGCCGCCATTCCATACCGTCTGGCCCTTGTAGGCTGATGGTGGCATGGTGTTTCAAGGCATCTAATAAAACCTGAGTTTGCCCTTCGGATAATTTAACTACGCCATCGCTGCTGGAGCTTGGAACGGTGGTGATTTGGCCAGCCGGGCGGCCGTTGATAGACAGTTTGGCTGCTGTTAGCGGCCAAAACGGCTCGCCTTGATAACTGGCCTGCAAGCGGGCGGACACAACAGCCTGCTCTCCGGCGGCACGTTGCAGCAGCAGGGAAACCGGAAATTCAAGGTAATCTTTTTCGTTGGCATAGCCGGCGGCGCGGCAAGTGCCGGTGTTGTTGCAGGCCAGCTCCCAATCGCCCTGCACGGTGTAGAAACCTTGAATGGGCGCAGCGGGCAGCCTGCCGCCGAGCAGCAGTAGCAACCATAATGAATGACGCAACATTTTATTCTCCTTAGGAAGATATAGTGAATTAACAAAAACCAGTACAGCGTTGGCTCGCCTTGCCGTAACGTGTGTACTGTCTGCGGCTCGCCGCCTTGTCCTGATTTTTGTTAATTCACTATAGCCGAGATAGGGATGGGGCTTTGCACCGCTTGCAGGCTACCTGAAAATTCCTCACTCATCACCTCCGGCGGATGCGAACACGCCGCTTGCCTTCCTGCTTTTTGTTGTCGGTAGAGTAAACATTGATAAACACCACGACCGCCGCTATCAATGCCCCTGCTATTGATAATGCTATCCCCGCCCAAAACGCATTATCAGCATCATCACGATAAATTCCAAATACACCCGTGATCAGCCCTAAGAACACCAGAAGCAGTGTGACCACACCCAAACTTACGCCTGTTGCCAGTGCGGTAATTATTGCGGCCAATGATGCTTTTAAGACACGAAAATCTTTGCTCATTCTTATTCCCTATTTTTCAGGTAGCCTCAGGCTGCGCCCAGGCCAACGCTCATAATGCCCAAGCGCCATTATGGCCAAAAGCCGCCGCTCAAAGCCAGCCATTCCATCGTGGCGTGAAACAGGCGGGCATGGGTGGCATCGTGGAAAACGAAATGTTCGAGCATGATTGGGCTTTCGTGAGCAGACAGCGCCGCTATTTCCCGTGCAACACCCGCTGGGCGGCTTCGATTTTGCCGGCGAGGATGTCGGGCAGGGTAGCGATGGATTTGTCGATGGCGTCTTCGATCAGCTCTTTTTCTTCGCGGCGGGGTTTTTTCAGCACGTAGTTCACCACTTCGTTGCGGTCGCCGGGGTGGCCGATGCCCAGGCGCAGGCGGTAGAAGTCGGGGCTGCCGAGGCGGGCTTGGATGTCTTTGAGGCCGTTGTGGCCGCCGTTGCCGCCGCCGAGTTTGAATTTGATACGGCCGGGTTCGAGGTCGAGCTCGTCGTGGATGACGAGGATTTCCTGCGGCCGGATTTTATAAAATGAGGCAACGGCCTGTACGGCTTGGCCGGAGAGATTCATATAGGTTTGCGGCTTGAGCAGGCGGATTTCGCCACTGGGGCGGGTACTGCGGATGAGGTGGCCGAAGAATTTCCTGTCGTCTTGCCAATGGCTGTGCCATTGCTGGGCGAGCTGGTCGAGCAGCCAGAAGCCGGCGTTGTGGCGGGTGTCTTCGTATTCGGGGCCGGGGTTGCCGAGGCCGACGATGAGTTTGATGGGCATGGGGTTTCCTTGTTGGTTCAGGCTACCTGAAAAAGAGTGGGCTGTTTTGGCGTAGCTGAAGCGGCGCTTTCAGGTAGCCTCTTTGTCTAGTGTGAGGTGCGGCAGGGCGAGGTAGGCTTCGGACTGCATTTCGGTGAGGCGGCTGGCGCTGCGCACGAATTCGTTGGCAAAGTCGCCGTGGGTGTAGATTTGTTCGGGCGGCACGGCGAGGCTGGCGCTGAGTTTGACGCGGTAGTCGTAGAGCACGTCGATCAGCCAGGTGAGGCGGCGTGCTTCGGCGCGTTCGGTTTCGTTGAGCTGCGGGATGTGCGAGACGAAAATCATGCGGCTGGTTTCGGCCAGGGCGAGGTAGTCGGCCTGGGAGCGGGGACCGCGGCACAGGGCGTCGAAGTGGAACCACACTACGCCGTCGGCCTGGCCTTGGGTGGGGATTTCGCGGCCGAGCAGGGGCAGGCTGCCGGGCTGGGGGGCTTGGCCGGTATGCCGCTCGAACAGGGCGGCGAGCTGGGCTTCGCTTGCGGCATCGTCGGGGATGAAAAAGATATCGGCGGGGCTGAGGCTGCGTTGGCGGTAGTCTTGGCCGCCGTCTACGTTGAGGATGTCGAGGCTTTTTTCGAGCAGGGCGATGGTGGGCAGGAAGCTGCTGCGGTTTTGGCCTTGCGGGTAGAGCCCGGCCGGCTCGTAGTTGGAAGTGGCGACGAGCACTACGCCTTCGGCCAGCAGGCCTTCGAGCAGGCGGCCGAGAATCATGGCGTCGGCAATGTCGCTCACGTGGAATTCGTCGAAGCAGAGGATTTGGGCATCGCGGGCGATGTCGCGGGCCACGGCTTGCAGGGGGTTGGCTTGGTTTTTGTGTTCGCGCATGCGGCGGTGGGCTTCGGCCATGAAGGCGTGAAAGTGCACGCGGCGGGCGGTGCCGGGCGGCAGGCAGCCGTGGAAGGCGTCCATCAGGAAGCTTTTGCCGCGACCGACGCCGCCGTAGAAATAGAGCCCTTTGGGCGGCTGGGCTTTCTTGCCGAAGAGTTTGCCCAGCAGGCGGCCGCGTTGCTGGCGGTGGGCGTTGAGCTTGTGCCAGAGCTGGTCGAGGCGGCGGATGGCGGTTTCTTGGGCGGCATCGCGGATAAAGCCGGGCTGCCGGGATGCGGCCTGATACCAGCTCAGGGGGCTGTGGCCGGCGAAGGGGGGAGGGGTGAATGTGGTCATGATGTGTGTTTGGTGGGTTTCAGGTAGCCTTTATAGTGAATTAACAAAAACCAGTACAGCGTTGGCTCGCCTTGCCGTAACGTGTGTACTGTCTGCGGCTCGCCGCCTTGTCCTGATTTTTGTTAATCCACTATATCGCGAAAACGCCGCTTGCTTCCTACGCCGTTGGCTTGTTGCCCGACATGAAAAATAAGTGTTTCCGCTATTTAAGAGGCGGGATGGTGGAAAACTGCGCTATTGTGCCTGATATGGCGGGGGATGAACAGGTGTGATCGGGCGGGGAAGCGGGCGGGCTATGGCCGGAATGCCTCGTTTTCATACCGTGTTGACCATGCTGGCTGCGGCGCGATGCCTGGTGTTGAAGAAATCATTATTCAGGCTATAGATAGCCGCCAGATTGAAGGCTACCTGAAAATCTTGAATTCGTTTTCAGGTAGCCTTTTGTACGTTGCACTACGTTGGGCTTAGCGGATGCTTTCCAATGCCTGTTGCAAGTCGGCAATCAAGTCGGCGGTGTCTTCCAGGCCGATGGAGAGGCGGATCAGGCCTTCGCGGATGCCGGCTTCGAGTTTGGCTTGGGGCTCGAGGCGGCAGTGGGTGGTGGTCCAGGGATGGGTGATGGTGGATCGCACGTCGCCGAGGTTGGCGGTTTTGGAGAATACTTTAACGCGGTCGATCACCTGCCAGGCGGCGCTCTGCCCGCCTTTGAGCTCGAAGGCCACCACGATGCCGCCGCCGGATTGCTGTTTGGCGGCAAGTGCGGCTTGGGGATGGTTGGGCAGGCCGCTGTAATACACTTTGGCCACTTCGCTGCGTTGTTCCAGCCATTCGGCCACGGCTTGCGCTTGGGCGCTTTGCTTTTCGACGCGCAGCGGCAGGGTTTCGCAGCCGGAGAGCAGCACCCAGGCGTTGAACGGGGAGAGCAAAAGGCCGGCGGAGTTGGTGTATACCGCCACTTGCTCCATCAGCTCGGCGCGGCCGCACACCACGCCGCCCATCACGCGGCCGTGGCCGTCGATGGCTTTGGTGGCGGATTGCACGGATAAATCGGCGCCGAATTTGAGCGGCTGCTGCAGAGCGGGGGAGCAGAAGCAGTTGTCCACAGTGAGCAGGGCGCCGTTGCTGTGGGCGATTTCAGCCAGCGCGGCGATGTCGGCCACTTCGTTGAGCGGGTTGGACGGGGTTTCCACAAACAGCATTTTGGTGTTGGGCTTCATGGCGGCGCGCCAGGCGTCGGGGTCGGTTTGCGGCACGAGGGTGACTTCGATGCCGAAACGGGTTACGTGGTTTTGGATAAAGCCCAGGGTGGTGCCGAACAGGCTGCGGCTGGTGACGAGATGGTCGCCGGCGGAAAGGAAAGTGAGCAAGGCGGCTTGGATGGCGGCCATGCCGGTGCCGGTGGCGATGCCGGCTTCGCCGCCTTCGAGCAGGGCGATGCGGCGGGCAAAGGCGGAAACGGTGGGGTTGGCGGTGCGCGAGTAGGTGAAGCCGGGTTTCCTGTGGGCAAATAAATCGGCGCCGTCGGCGGCGGAATCAAACATAAAGCTGCTGGTGAGGAACAGGGCTTGGTTGTGTTCGTTGTAGTCGGTTTGCTCTTTGGCGCCGCGGATGGCGAGGGTTTGCGGATGAAGCGGTTGGGTCATGGTGTCTTTTCCAGGTGAATGAATAGGGGGGGATAGGGTTTTCAGGTAGCCTCAATTTTGCCTGATCAGGCTACCTGAAAAGCAATTTTCGTGCAGTTGAAAACACGATAGCAAATAAACAATGCGGCAAACGGCCTTAAGCATACTCTTTTTGCCAGCCGCCGAAAACCCGCTGCTTAAGATAACCAAAGCTGGCGGGCAAAATTGCCAATCAGCAGGCACAGCAAAGCCATAAAGCCATAACGCAGCCAGCGGCTGCCGCCGAGCACCGCCAGCTTTGCGCCGCAGAAGCCGCCGGTTAGGTTGGCCGCCGCCAGCGGCAGCGCCCAATGCCACAGCACATGTTGGCTGGGGATGAAAAAGCTCAGTGCGGCCAGATTGGTCATCAGGTTGATTACCTTGGCGCAGGCGGTGGCGGTGAGGAAATCGTAGGCAAAAAAGCGCACGAACACGAAGGCCAGCAGGCTGCCCGTGCCCGGGCCGAACAGTCCGTCATAAAAGCCGATGGCCGCGCCAAACGCCGTGCCCAGCAGCATTTCGCCCCGCGTGAGCGCGTGGGTGCGCTCGGTTTGCCCCAAATCTTTGCGGAAGAAGGTGTACACAAACATCGCCACCATAATCACCAGCATGGCTGGTTTCATATATTGCACCGGCACATAGGCCACCAGCTTCGCACCGGCGAACGAGGCGGCAAAAGCCAGCACGCCGGCGGGCAGCAGCATTTTCCACGGCAGCTTCAGGCGGCGGGCAAACTGGCCGGCGGCGGTGAAGGTGCCGGCGAACGAAGCCGCCTTGTTGGTGCCCAGCACGGTGGGTACGGGCGTGGCCGGCGGCAACACGCCGAACAGCGCGGGCAGCTGCAACAGCCCGCCGCCGCCAACGGCCGCATCCATCAGCCCGGCCAAAAAGCCGGTGATGAGCAGCAGGATAAAGGGAAGTTCCATGGGTTTCTCCGATGATGATGGGGCAGGGCGGCGTTGCGACGCTGCCGTTTTGTTTGTCTCTTTTAGATTTCAGGTAGCCTTAACGGCAGCCGGGGGGAACGCTTGCTTCCGCTCACAGCCGCACGTTGTGGCAGGCTTCGTACACTGGCAGCAGGCGGCGCAGGGTTTCGACTAGCCAGGCCGCGCTGTCGGCCTGCTCCAGTTGGTCGCGCTCTAAGTGGCGGCCGAGGCAAAGGAAGTCCTGCGGGCTGCGCAGGGCGAAGGCTTCGGGCGGGGCGGCGGCGATGGCGGGGTAGTCGGCGTATTCGCTGTCGTTGCCGTGCCAGATTTGGAAGTCGGCAAATTCGGCATGCGGGAAATCGGCCAAAGCCTGTTGATAGCAGGCCAGCGGCAGGGTGGAGCGGGCGGCGCGGTATTCGTGCCATTCGAGGCTGGCGGTGAGCCGGCGGCGGTTGAGCAGCAGCGAGAGAATCACCGCCGTATCGGCATGGGTTTGATATTTGAAATAGGCGAAAAAGTGGGCGCGCACCTGCCAGCCGTTGCACCAGCGTTCGATATGCGGCGGGGCAAAGCCTGCGCCCAATTCGGAGGCTACCTGCAAAACCAGCGTGCGCCACACCTGCCACGCGGCTTTGTAGTCGGCCTTGGTTTGCGCTTCGGTTTCGGGCTGGTATTGGCGGATTTGGGCGA
>CAUUTP010000092.1:0-7495 GCA_963548155.1 uncultured Eikenella sp. | reverse complement strand
TTGTTACTTACTGGCAAGGTTCTCTGAAATAGCACCTTTTTTGTTACTTATGCCTGAATTAAATTTAAACCAGTACAGCGTTGGCTCACCTTGCCGTACTATTTGTACTGTCTACGGCTCGCCGCCTTGTCCTGATTTAAATTTAATCCACTATATTTTCAGGTAGTCTCCATTCCGGTTGAGGCTACCTGAAAAGTTTAATTCCGACCGAAGCACTCAGCCAATATGTTAAAATAACCGCTTATTCCCATACTTAAACACACACCAACCACCATGGCACTCCTACAAATCGCCGAGCCCGGCCTCTCTGCCGCCCCGCACCAACATCGCCTAGCCGTCGGTATCGACTTGGGTACTACCAACAGCTTGGTTGCTACCGTGAAAAGTGGCCACGCTGCCTGCTTGCCCGATGAAGAAGGCCGTTTCCTACTGCCTTCGGTGGTGCGCTATGGTGCTGATGGGCAAATCATCACCGGCCGGGCTGCCCTGCAAAGCCAAACTGCCGACCCGGCCAACACCGTCAGCTCCGCCAAACGCCTGATCGGCCGCAAATTGGAAGATATTGATACCAGCCATTTGCCCTACCGTTTCGGCCAATCCGACCAACTAATCGACCTGCAGACCCGCCAAGGCGCGAAAACGCCGATAGACGTATCTGCCGACATCCTGCGCGCACTCAAAGCCCGCGCCGAACAGAGCCTTGGTGGCGAATTAGTGGGCGCGGTTATCACCGTGCCGGCCTATTTTGATGATGCCCAACGCCAAGCCACCAAAGATGCAGCCCGCCTGGCCGGGCTGAACGTGTTGCGCCTGCTCAACGAGCCCACCGCAGCCGCCATCGCCTACGGGCTGGATAATGCCACCGAAGGCACATTCGTGGTATACGACCTCGGCGGCGGCACGTTTGACGTATCCGTGTTGCAGCTTTCCAAAGGCCTGTTCGAAGTGAAGGCCACCGGCGGCAATTCCGCGCTCGGCGGCGACGATTTCGACCACCGCGTGCTGTGCCACCTGATTGAAGCCAACCGCCTCTCCATCACTAATGCCCAAGACAGCCGCCTGCTGCTCAGCCTGGTGCGCCGTGCCAAAGAAGAGATCAGCAGGCTACCTGAAAGCCGTATCCAAACGGTGCTAAGCGACGGCACGCAAATCGACACCACTCTTACCCGCACCCAATTCCACGCCCTTACCCAGCATCTTGTGGCGCAAACCCTTGTGCCGGTAAAGCAGGCCTTGAAAGACGCCGGCATCAGCAAAGGTGATATCGGCGGCGTGATTATGGTGGGCGGAGCCACCCGTATGCTGCATGTGCAACAGGCCGTGGCCAACTTCTTCGGCCAAACCCCGCTCACCAACCTAGACCCCGACCAAGTGGTCGCACTCGGTGCCGCTATGCAGGCCGACGTGCTGGCCGGCAACAAGCGCGACAACGACTGGCTGTTGCTCGACGTTACCCCACTCTCGCTCGGCCTCGAAACCTACGGCGGGCTGGCTGAAAAAATCATTCCGCGCAACAGCACCTTGCCGACCGCTCGCGCCCAAGAATTCACCACCTTCAAAGACGGCCAAACCGCCATGACCATCCATGTGGTGCAAGGCGAGCGCGAACTGGTGGCCGACTGCCGCAGCCTCGCCAAATTCACCCTGCGCGGCATCCCGCCGATGGTGGCCGGTGCCGCCCGCATCCGCGTAACCTTCCAGATCGATGCCGACGGCCTGCTTTCCGTGTCCGCCCGCGAGCAAACCACTGGTGTGCAGGCACAAATCGAAGTGAAGCCTTCCTACGGTCTCGACGACGAAACCATCACCCGTATGCTGGCCGACAGCATCAGCCATGCCGGTGGTGATGCCGCCGCCCGTGCCCGTGCTGAAGCCGTGGTGGAAGCCGAAAGCCTGATTGATGCAGTGGAGGCCGCGTTGGAGCTGGACGGCGACCTGCTCGATGAGAGCAGCCTTGCCGCCATTCGTGCCCAAATTTCCACCCTGCAAAGCCTGCTCCCCGAAGCCGAAGCCAACCCCATCCGTAACGCCACCGCTGCCCTTGCCGCCGGCACCGACGACTTCGCCGTCAAACGCATGGACCGCAACATCCAACGCGCCCTCACTGGCCAGCGAGTGGAAGATATGGCGTGATAGGCCAGAGTTTGTAAAGGCTACCTGAAAGCGCAGCTTCAACGAAGTTAAAACGAGGTTTCCGAAGGAAGGCGAGTTTCTACGAAGCGGACCGAGGTTTCCAAAGAAGGCTGAGTTTCTACAAAGCTAAAAATTTCAGGTAGCCTTTGGCTGTGTAGAATGCAGAACAGGCAGGGTAGGGTGGTGTTGTTATGCTGCAGTTCGGTTTGATCTGCCTCTGCAAATTTTCAGGTAGCCTTCTCTCCGTAAAGATTACCTGAAACCTATCCCGCCGCTTGCCGCCGCAGACGGGATTTGTTATCATCTGCCGCGCATTAAGAGTTGGGAATCCATGCCAACCTGCCCGCCGCAAACGGCGCGTAAGGTGGACGGCCGAGAGGCCGATGTGGCTCGTCTGAATCAGGCCGGGCAATATCTCTTCCCGCCTGGTGCGGGATTTTTTTATTGCCCGTTGAGCTCTCCTTGCCAGGCTGCAAGGTTTCTCTATTATCCGAAAGACATATCATGAGCGAATACCTCTTCACCTCCGAATCTGTTTCAGAAGGCCATCCCGACAAAGTGGCCGACCAAGTATCCGATGCCATTCTCGATGCCGTTCTCGCTCAAGATCCTAAAGCCCGTGTGGCTGCCGAAACGCTGGTGAACACCGGCTTGTGCGTGCTGGCCGGGGAAATCACCACCACCGCACACGTGGACTACATCAAAGTGGCGCGCGAAACCATTGCCAAAATCGGCTACAACTCTTCCGAGCTCGGCTTTGATGCCAACGGTTGCGCGGTGGGCGTGTATTACGACCAGCAATCGCCCGATATTGCCCAAGGCGTAAACGAAGGCGAAGGCATCGACCTGAATCAAGGCGCGGGCGACCAAGGTCTGATGTTTGGCTATGCCTGCGACGAAACCCCCACCCTGATGCCCTTTGCCATCTACTACAGCCACCGCCTGATGCAGCGCCAGAGCGAACTGCGCAAAAGCGGCCAGCTGCCTTGGCTGCGCCCCGATGCCAAAGCGCAAATTACCGCCGTGTACGACAGCGAAACCGGCAAAGTAAAACGCATCGACACCGTGGTGCTTTCCACCCAGCACGATCCGTCTATCGGCCATGAAGAACTGAGCAAAGCCGTGATTGAGCACATCATCAAACCCGTGCTGCCGCCCGAAATGCTCACCGCCGACACCAAATACCTCATCAATCCCACCGGCCGCTTCGTGATCGGCGGGCCGCAGGGCGACTGCGGGCTCACCGGCCGCAAAATCATTGTCGATACCTACGGCGGCGCAGCCCCGCACGGCGGCGGCGCATTCTCCGGCAAAGACCCGAGCAAAGTAGACCGCTCCGCTGCTTACGCTTGCCGCTATGTGGCGAAAAACATCGTGGCCGCCGGCCTGGCCACCCAATGTCAGATTCAGGTTTCCTACGCCATCGGCATCGCCGAGCCCACTTCCATCGCCATAGACACCTTCGGCACGGGCAAAATTAGCGAAGACAAACTCATCGCCATCGTGCGCGAACACTTCGACCTGCGCCCGAAAGGCATCGTGCAGATGCTCGACCTCCTGCGCCCGATTTACAGCAAATCCGCCGCCTACGGCCACTTCGGCCGCGAAGAGCCCGAGTTTACTTGGGAGCGTACCGATAAGGCTGCGGCTTTGAAAGCGGCAGCAGGTTTGTAAGCCCATTTGGCAAACAGATTAGAGGCTACCTGAAAACGAGCAAAGCCAGTTTTCAGGTAGCCTCTTTAATGTGCGGGAGAATGACTGAAGAACCCTCCAAGCCTACTTATTTATCAGGTCTCTTTTCTCTAAACTCTAAAAATGCATCAAACTTCGCAAACTCTGGCACTTGGATAAGATTCTCCGCCCGTATCATCAATCTATCCCCTTTGCGGACAAATCCGGCGTGAACGGAGAAAATGAAATCGCCGTTTTCCTCTTTGGAGAAATCAGCCACAACTGCGTCTTTCCCATAAAGCAAGCTGGGATTACCCGCCGTTTGCACCTCATACTTCACCACAAAAGGCACATGCCTGGCCTGATAAAACAAGTTGTCTATCTCTTCTTTTGAAAGATGTGTTCCAGTTTTCGGCTTCAATCTCACCGTGAGTGCAAACAACCCTCGATGCAGAATCGGTACATTGTTCATCGTCTGCTGATAGCCTTCTTGCTGCGTACTGAAAGGCACAGAAACCAGCGGCGTGGTATCCACTTCTCTATTCATATCGCTGATATAGTTGCCAACAAACGGGAGGATTGACACAGTAGCAGCCATACCGATTAGTGCAAACACTATCAACACCGCCAGCGCTATCTTCTTCCAGCGTTTCTGCCCCATCTTCATTCCTCTAAAAATACTGCCCAAAAGAATTTTCAGGTAGCCTCATGCAGTCTAGGGCTATCTGAAAAATTGTCCGTCTTCCGTTTGTGGGTTGTCAACAGAAGCCACAGTCCGGGCATGGATGTTCGGCACAATGTTCCAGAAAAAGTCGGGCATTAATGCCAGGCCTATGTACCCAAAAATTTTCAGGTAGCCTCACAAAAGGCTACCTGAAAATCTTTAAACCACTGCCAACTCTTGCCGCAAGCGGGCAATAAACTCTTCTATCTGCATGCTGCCCAAATCCTCTCCTTTGCGGCGTACAGCCACTTGGCCGTTTTCCATTTCCTTATCGCCCACCACCACTTGGTAGGGGTAGCGCA
Source organism: uncultured Eikenella sp. (assembly GCA_963548155.1). Taxonomy (GTDB): domain Bacteria; phylum Pseudomonadota; class Gammaproteobacteria; order Burkholderiales; family Neisseriaceae; genus Eikenella. The sequence continues at coordinate 2,665 of CAUUTP010000092.1, read as the reverse complement.
TTTGGCTGTTGTCGCGGATTTTGTAGCCGATTTTTTCGTTGCGCAGGTCGGCTTCGGCGCGCAGGCCGGCGGCTTTGAGTTTGTTGACCACTTCCAGGCAGTAATCGGCCTGTTTTTCGGTGATGTTCATCACCACCATCTGCACGGGCGCGAGCCAGAGCGGGAAGGAGCCGGCGTGTTCTTCAATCAGGATGCCGATAAAGCGCTCCAGCGAGCCCAAAATGGCGCGGTGCAGCATCACGGGGCGGGCGCGGCCGTTGTCTTCGGTAACGTATTCGGCGTTCAGGCGTTCGGGCAGCACGAAGTCGAGCTGGATAGTACCGCACTGCCAGGAGCGGCCGAGCGCGTCTTTGATGTGGTATTCCACTTTCGGGCCGTAGAACGCGCCTTCGCCGGGCAGCTCTTCCCATTGCACGCCGCAGGCGGTGAGCGCGTCGCGCAGGCCTTGTTCGGCTTTATCCCAAGTTTCGTCGCTGCCGGCACGCTGTTCGGGGCGCAGCGAGAGTTTGATGCTGACGTGCTCGAAGCCGAATTGTTTGTAAATTTTCATCACCAACTGGTTGAAGGCGCGGGTTTCTTCGGCGATTTGGTCTTCGGTACAGAAGATGTGGGCGTCGTCTTGCACGAAACCGCGCACGCGCATCAGGCCGTGCAGTGCGCCGGAAGGCTCGTTGCGGTGGCAGGAGCCGAATTCGGCCAAGCGCATGGGCAGGTCGCGGTAGGAACGCAGGCCGTGGTTGAAGATTTGAACGTGGCCGGGGCAGTTCATCGGTTTCACGGCGTAGTCGCGTTTCTCGGAGGAGGTGGTGAACATATTGTCTTTGTAGTTCGCCCAGTGGCCGGATTTTTCCCAGAAGGTTTTGTCGAGAATCTGCGGGGTTTTAACTTCGCGGTAGCCGGCGGCATCGAGCTCGCGGCGCATGTGCTGCTCGATGGTTTGCCACAGCGTCCAGCCGCGCGGATGCCAAAATACCATGCCGGGGGCTTCGTCTTGCAGGTGGAACAGGTCGAGCTGTTTGCCGAGGCGGCGGTGGTCGCGTTTTTCGGCTTCTTCAATACGGGTGATGTAGGCTTTGAGTTCGTCTTTGCTAGCCCAGGCGGTGCCGTAGATGCGCTGCAACATTTCGTTGTTGCTGTCGCCGCGCCAGTAGGCGCCGGCCAGCTTGGTGAGCTTGAAGTTCTTTAAAAACCGGGTGTTGGGCACGTGCGGGCCGCGGCACATATCCACGTATTCTTGGTGGTGATACATGCCCATGGCTTCCACTTCGGGCATGTCTTCAATCAGGCGCAGTTTGTATTCTTCGCCGCGCTCTTGGAAGATTTTGATGGCTTCGGCGCGCGGGGTCATGATTTTGACCACATCATAGTCTTGATTGATCAGCTCTTTCATCCGCGCTTCGATGGCGGCCATGTCTTCGGGGGTGAAGGGTTTTTCTGTGGCGATGTCGTAGTAGAAGCCTTCTTCAATCACCGGGCCGATTACCATTTTGGCATTGGGATAGAGCTGCTTCACGGCATGGCCGACCAAGTGCGCGCAGGAATGGCGGATGATTTCTACGCCTTCCGGGTCTTTCGGCGTGATGATTTGCACGGCGGCATCTTCGCTAATCGGGTCGCACGCATCGCGCAACACGCCGTTCACTTTGCCGGCCACGGTGGCTTTGGCCAGCCCGGAGCCGATGGATGCGGCGATTTGGGCAACGGTTACGGGGGCTTCGTATTGGCGCACGGAGCCGTCGGGCAGGGTGATGTTGATTTGGGACATGATGGTTTGTCTTTCTTTGAAATGGATAAATGGATGAATGGTTTGGTTTTCAGGTAGCTTTTATCGTTGCATTAGGCGAAACCGAAAAAGTAAAACAGCAGGAACAGGCCGGCAAATGTGATGGCGGCCAACGCAGCCAGTGTGAGCAGCAGCGCAAGTGCGGGGGTAAACGGCGCATATGACGGGTTCCTTACGGCGGTTTGGCCAGATTTTCAGGTAGCCTTAACAGCAATCCAAGAGGCTACCTGAAACGATGTTTCTGAAGGAAGCGGAGTGGCGACAAAGTTAAAACTATAGCGGGCGGCCAAACAAAAAAGAACAACTGAAGTTCCCCAGAAACCCCTGCTGTTCCCACGAATTCTGGTAGGCACGATTGGATTCGAACCAACGACCCCCACCATGTCAAGGTGATGCTCTAACCAACTGAGCTACGTGCCTGTTTAAGGGGCAGCATTATACTGTTTTCCCACCCCCCGCGCAAAGGAAGTGCAGGGCTGGCAGCGGTTTGCTGTATCAGCTAAAGCAATCATTTTTTGCCGGGTAGCGAGCCGCAGCAGTATGGGTAATATGGCAAGGCGGGCTAACACGGTAGGAAGAAATAAATGCTTTAGCTATAATCGCCGCATTATTGATAACGGGTTCTCCCCATGCTCAAATTTACCCTACACAAAAAAGACGGCCACGCCCGCCGAGCCACCATCGAACTCAACCACGGCAGCATCGAAACCCCCGTATTCATGCCCGTCGGCACCTACGGTTCGGTCAAAGCCATGACCCCGCAAAACCTGCACGACATCGGCTCCCAAATCATCCTTGGAAACACCTACCATTTATGGCTGCGCCCAGGCCTCGAAGTCATCGAACAATTCGGCGGCCTGCACGACTTTATCGGCTGGAACA
>CAUUTP010000091.1:0-7811 GCA_963548155.1 uncultured Eikenella sp. | reverse complement strand
GATAAAACCCAACCCAACAAAATTTCAGCCCGCCGCACACCCATCCTCCACAAAATCCTCCAGATCCATGGCAACCTCCCTTAAATTTCTGTTGCACGGGTTGGAAAAACCCCGCCGCCCGTTTACAATGGCACACTTTCATTTTTCTTTTTGGAGTCTTGCCCCATGTTGCATTTCCCACTCGCTGCCGCGGCCCAGCCCGACCTGATGAGTACCATTCAGAGCTTTCTCCCGCTGATTTTCCTCTTCGCCATGCTCTACTTCATGATTCTCCGGCCGAAACAGCGTGACGAGAAACGCCGCCGCGAGATGCTCAGCGAGCTGAAAAAAGGTGACAAAGTGATGACCGGCGCCGGTATGCTCGGCAGAGTTTCCAAAATCGGCGAAGAAATCATCGGCCTAGAAGTTGCCCCCGACACCGTGGTTGAGTTTCACCGCGACGCCATCATCAAAAAGCTCGACAACTAACCTTTCCCTACGGCGCAGCAGCCGCATTCCGGCCATGCTGCCCGTTTTCCGTTTCTGAAAGCCCGTTATGAACCGTTATCCGCTTTGGAAATACCTGCTGATTGGGCTGGTTATCGTTGTATCTGCCATCTACGCCCTGCCCAACCTCTACGGCGAAACCCCTGCCGTGCAGGTTTCCACCAACCGTCAGTCGATCCACATCGATCAAACTACCGAACAAGCCGTGGCAGAGGCGCTGAAGGCAGCCAACATCCAGCACAACGGCATGTTTATTGCCGACGGCAGCCTGCGCGTACGCCTGCCCAATGAAGAGTTGCAGAGCAAAGCCCGCGACGTGATCGAGCAGAAATTGGGCGACAACTACATCATCGCCCTCAACCTGATTGCCAACACGCCCGAATGGATGACCAAACTCGGCGCCAACCCGATGTTCCTCGGCCTCGACCTGCGCGGCGGCGTGCACTTTACCATGCGCGTGGACATGCACGCGGCAGTGGACAAAACCTTCGACCGCATCTCCGGCGACTTCCGCCGCCAGCTGCGTAAAGACAAAATCCGTACCGGCAATATGCGCCGCAGCGGCGATACGCTGATTGTGCCCTTCCAAGATGCAGCCACCCTGCAAGTTGCCCTGCCTAAGCTAAAAGAAATCGCACCGGATGTGGAATTGAAGGCTGACGGCAACAACTTGGTGGTGAGCCTGCCCGAAACTACTCAAACCCAAATCCGCGATGCCGCCGTGAAGCAGAATATTAATACCCTGCACAACCGCGTGAACGAATTGGGCGTAGCCGAGCCGATTATTCAGCAGGCCGGCCCCGACCGCATCGTGGTGCAGCTGCCCGGTGTGCAAGATACCGCCAAAGCCAAAGACATCATCGGCCGCACCGCCACGCTGGAAGTACGCATGGTGGCCGACGACCCCGCGCTGCTGCAACAGGCCGAAGCCGGCACCGTGCCGGCCGGCTATGAATTGCTGCCCACTGCCGAAGGCGGCCAGCTGTTGGTAAGCAAACAGGTGGAATTCACCGGCGACAACATCAACGATGCCCAAGCCGGCTTTACCCACGACAACCGCCCATCGGTAAACCTGAAGCTCGACAACGCCGGCACCAGCATTTTCGCCGACCTGACCCGCAACAACGTCGGCCGCCGCACCGCCATGATCCTGATCGATCAAGGCAAAGCCGAAATCGTTACCGCGCCGACCATCAACGAACCGATTCCCGGCGGCAATGTGCAGATTTCAGGTAGCATGAACGTAGCCGAAGCCAACGACACCGCGCTGCTGCTGCGCGCCGGCTCGCTGGCTGCGCCGATGGAAATCATCGAAGAGCGCACCATCGGCCCGTCTATGGGTAAGGAAAATATCCAAAAAGGTTTCCACTCCACACTGTGGGGCTTCTTAGTTGTGGCTGCCTTTATGGTGGTGTACTACCGCCTGTTCGGCATCTTCTCCGTGCTGGCGCTCACGGCCAACCTGTTGTTCCTGGTTGCAATCTTGTCGCTACTGCAAGCCACGCTCACCCTGCCCGGCATTGCGGCTATTGCGCTCACGCTCGGTATGGCCATCGACTCCAACGTGCTGATTAACGAGCGCATCCGTGAAGAACTGCGCGATGGAGTAAGCCCGCAACAGGCCATCAGCGAAGGCTACCGCCACGCTTGGGACACCATTGTCGATTCCAACATCACCTCGCTGATTGCCGGTATTGCCCTCTTGGTGTTCGGTTCCGGCGCGGTGCGCGGTTTTGCCGTGGTGCACTGTATCGGCATTCTCACTTCCATGTTCTCATCCGTGGTGGTTTCCCGTACCTTCGTCAACTTATGGTATGGCCGCCGCCGCAAACTGAGTAATTTGTCCATCGGCATCACCCTGCCTACCGCCAAGGAGCACTAAGATGGATTTCTTCCACCGTTTGAAACACGACATTCCGTTCATGAGCTACGGCAAAATCACCACCCTGATTTCGCTGCTTACCTTCATTGTCGCCGTGTTTTTCCTCGTCACCAAAGGGCTCAACTACTCGGTTGAATTTACCGGCGGTACCGTGATTGAAGTGCAATACACCCAGCAGGGTGCTGATCCCAACCAAGTGCGCACCCGCCTGAACGAGCTCAAAATGGGCGAAGCCCAAGTGCAAAGCTTGGGCACAAACAAGCAGCTGATGATCCGCCTGCCCAACCGCCAAGACATGACCTCCGCCCAGCTCTCCAACAACGTATTGGAACTGCTGCGCAAAGACCATGCCGACGCCAGCCTGCGCAAGGTTGAATTCATCGGCCCGCAGGTGGGCGAAGAGCTAGTTACCCACGGCCTGTTGGCCTTGGGCATGGTGGTGGTCGGCATCATCATCTACCTCTCTGTGCGTTTCGAATGGCGCTTCGCCGTATCCGCCATCATCGCCAATATGCACGACGTGGTGGTGATTCTTGGCTGCTTTGCCCTGTTTCAATGGGAGTTTTCGCTCACCGTGCTGGCCGGCATTCTGGCCGTGCTCGGCTATTCGGTGAACGAATCGGTGGTGGTGTTCGACCGTATCCGCGAAAACATCCACAAACCCGCCATGCGCGGCAAAACCATCCCGCAGATTATCGACAACGCCATCACCGCCACCATGAGCCGTACCATCATCACCCATGGCTCCACCGAAGCTATGGTGGTATCCATGTTGGTGTTCGGCGGTGCCGCCCTGCACGGCTTTGCCATCGCGCTCACCATCGGTATCGTGTTCGGCATCTACTCCTCCGTACTGGTGGCCAGCCCGCTGCTCCTCTTCTTCGGCCTCACCCGCGAAAACATCCACAAACCGCAGAAGCAGAAAGAAGAAGCCGTGGTATAAGCAGCCGCTCATTCCACAGGCATTACAAAACGGCATAGGCTGCCTGAAAACGCCTATGCCGTTTTATATGGACTGTTTTTGTGCTGCCTTGCCCTGATGCAGATTCAAACTATCGTGAATTAAAAATGAGAATACTACCGTGTTAGATTGCCTTGCCGTACACCTGTACGGTCTATGGTTCGCCACCTTGCCCCATTCTTATTTAATCCGCTATGAATTGGCGGCGATAACCAGCTGAATCAAGGCATATACGCACTTACTCGGCATAACAAAAGGCTACCTGAAACTGCTGCGTAGCATAGTTTCAGGTAGCCTTTCCGAACACGACAAGTATTGTGCTGTTATCTAAATTGCGAAGCTGTTACTGCCTCCTGCACACACGTTGCTTCAGTGCCCAACCAGCCGGCAGCCAAGCCGCAGCCGTTTTGCTCTAACCAAAAGTAGCCGCCACCAGCCACTGCAGCCACCACCAAGCGGATACCCAGATTCGAACCAAACCTATCCACTACAAACATCATCAGCGCAGCCCAAGCCCAAACTAAGCCCCACTGCAACGCCCATACCGTGTCCGTGTTAGGCATCTGCCACTGCATAAACCCGTTTGCTGCAATAGCAATAACGGTAAAGAAAAAGCCTTCTAGCAAAACATTAGGCTCGCGCTCGCCCATCCAAAGGCACCAAAACCCCAATACAAACGCCATCAACATTTTTGTTTTCCCTTTCCAGCGGTGTTGCTTTCAAACTTAGCTATTTATCGATGCCCCAAACAATCCGCCAACTGGCAAACCATCGGGTTGAATTATCCGTGTATTTTACCCTTATATACAAATTCCTGACAATTCCTAAACCCTATTATCCATCGGTTTACAAACTCAGTTGTACCATTTCGGACAAATGCACCCGTCCTGCTACCGGCACTTACCAAAAATACGACCAACTACTTCTTTTTGATACACAACAGACAGCAACCATTTACTGCTTTCATCTATAATACAACCGCACCCACCACCGAGACCGCCCACCATGAGCATCTACGCCCTCAAACCCAAATTCCAAAATCTGCTGCGCCCGCTGGTGCGGCGGCTGTATCAGAAAGGCGTAACGGCCAATCAGGTAACCGTGTTCGCCTGTGCGGTATCGATTGCGCTCGGGTTGTTGTTATCTTGCTTGGCGCACCTCCCCGCGTTATTTTGGCTCATGCCCGTGTGGCTGTTTCTGCGCATGGCGCTGAACGCGGTAGACGGCATGCTGGCGCGCGAATTTGGCCAACAATCAGCCTTGGGCGGCTACCTGAACGAAATTACCGATGTCGCCGCCGATGCCGCGCTGTATCTGCCTTTTGCCTTTATTGCCCCTTTCGGCGGCGTGCAGATTGCCCTGTTTATTTGGCTGGCGGCCATGACGGAATTTTGCGGTGTACTGGGGCAGGTCCACGGCAACGGGCGGCGTTATGACGGGCCGTTCGGCAAAAGCGATCGCGCGTTTTTTATCGGCGTACTGGCAGTGTGGTATGCGGCAGTTGGCAGTTTCCATATCGCTTTCGACGCCCTGATGTGGCTGGCCTGCGCGGCACTGGCTTACACCTGTTATCGGCGCATCATCAACGGCTTAAAGGCTACCTGAAAATCCAATTATGACAAAAATATTCAATGCGTGGACGGTGTTTTTGCTGCTATAGTGAATTAAATTTAAACCAGTACAGCGTTGTCTCGCCTTGCCGTACTATTTGTACTGTCTGCGGCTCGCCGCCTTGTCCTGATTTAAATTTAATCCACTATATTTATCGCTATCTACACTTATCGCTTCGCCGGGAAAACCGGCCGGCACAGCAAAGGTTTGTGGTTGGGCGCCGCCATCTGCGTGGGCTTGGCCTTCTTGGATGCCTATTTAGAAGCCGTGCAGGAAAGCGGGCAATACAGCCGCTTTGAGCGCTGTGTTACCAAAATCTGGGCTTGGTTTGCCGTGGCTTTTTTCAGCACCGCCGCACTGGTCTTTGCCGGGGCAACTGTTTGGTTGCTGGTGATGGCCGTGCAGTCCATCCCGCGTTCGATTCCGACTGCCGTGCTAATGTTTATGCTATCCTTCGCAACCGCCCTGTTTGTGATGGTGATGCTGAAACACCTTCAAAGGAATTTGAATTATTGATTTTTTCAGGTAGCCTCCCATAAAGGCTACCTGAAAACCACCCAACAAAATTATAGTGAATTAACAAAAACCAGTACAGCGTTGTCTCGCCTTGCCGTACTATTTGTACTGTCTGCGGCTCTCCGCCTTGTCCTGATTTTTGTTAATCTACTATAAAATCGATCAACATTTATCCCCACATATCAACCCTATGCAAAAATCCTTCCCCATCATCCCCCTCTTCCTCGCCGTTTTCATCGCCGCACTCATCATCTGGTCGGGCATCAACCCGTCCGACCGCGCCGTTTGGTATGCCGAAATCATCCCCGTGTCCGCCGTATTTATCGCGCTCATTGCCACTTACCGCTGCTTCCGTTTCAGCAATTTAGCTTATGTATTCATGAGTTTCTGGCTGATTATGCACACCATTGGCGCACACTACACCTTCGCCGACGTGCCCTTCGATTGGGCCAACCGCCTGCTTGCTCCATTTTTAGGCGAAGGGCGCAACCATTTCGACCGCGTCGGCCACTACATTATCGGCTTTTACGCCTATCCGATGGCCGAATGGCTGCTGCGCCGCAAACTCTGCCGTGTGCCGATTGCCTTGTTCTTTTCCCTGTTCTTCATCATGAGCGTGGCGGCGGCTTACGAAATCATCGAATGGCAATATGCCGTGATTGACGGCGGCCAGGCCGGCATAGAAGTGCTCGGCTCACAAGGCGATATTTGGGACGCGCAAAAAGACATGCTCTCCGACACGCTGGGCGCGCTCACTTCCTTATTCGTCTTCCTGTTCACCCGCCCGGACAAACGTTTGGGCAGCCAATCTTAACTGTTAAAGGCTACCTGAAAACGCATCAAACCGCTTTTCAGGTAGCCTCTTTAAAATGTATCTCACCAAGGAGTACACATATGCAGGAACAGCAAAAACACTTCGCCACCCAAGACGGCACCGAACTTTTCTACCGCTACCGCCCCGCTGCCGACGGTTCGGCCGATAAAGCCATCGTGCTGTTCCATCGCGGCCACGAGCATTCCGACCGGATGATGTTTGTTGCCGACGAACTCGGTTTCGACGATTTTGCCTATTTCGCATGGGACGCGCGTGGTCATGGCCACAGCCCCGGCGAACGCGGCGACAGTCCCAGTATCGGCACTTCCGTTGCCGATGTGGACGACTTTATCCGTCACATCCAAAGCGAATACGGCATCAAGCCCGAAAACATTTGCGTGATCGCGCAAAGCGTTGGCGCGGTATTGGTTTCCACTTGGCTGCACGACTACGCGCCGAAAATCCGCTGCGCCGTATTGGCATCGCCCGCATTCAAAGTCAAACTCTACGTCCCTTTTGCCCGCACCGGCCTGAAAATCATGCAGAAATGGCGTGGCAATTTCTTTGTCAACAGCTACGTCAAAGCCCATTACCTGACGCACAACCAAGAGCGCCAAACCAGCTACGACAACGATCCGCTCATCGCCCGCGCCATTTCCGTGCGCATCCTGCTCGGTTTGTACGAAGCCGCCGAACGCGTGGTCGCCGACGCGCAGGCAATTACCACGCCCATGCAGCTTTTGATTTCGGGCAGCGACTGGGTGGTTCATCACAAACCGCAACACGATTTCTACAACCGTTTGGGCAGCCGCATCAAAGAACGCCATGTTCTGGATGGTTTCTATCACGACACATTGGGCGAGCAAAACCGTGAAATCGCCTTTGTCGAAATGCGCCGCTTTATCCGCCAACGTTTCGACAACCCACCCCTACCGGTTGATCTGACCCAAGCCCACCTGCATGGCGAAAGCCGTCGCGAAGCCGACGAATTGGCAACACCTTTGTCTATTTGTTCGCCGCACGGTGCATTTTGGGCAGTTTACCGTGCCTCCCTCGACCTTGGCGCGCGCTGGAGCGAAGGTTTGAAAATCGGCAAGGAAACCGGCTACGACTCAGGCAGCACGCTGGATTATGTGTACCGCAACCAGCCGCAGGGCAGCAACGCCTTTGGTGTGGCGGTGGACAAACACTATCTCAACGCCATCGGCTGGCGCGGCATCCGCCAACGTAAAATCAATATCGGCAAAGCGATTCAGACGGCCTCTGCCAAGCTGCGCGAAGCGGGCAAACCCGTACATGTTCTCGATATTGCCTCGGGGCATGGACGCTATGTGCTCGACGCGCTGACTGCCGACAAGTTGCCCGATTCTGTGCGTTTGCGCGATTACAGCCCGATTAACGTTGAAGCCGGACGTAAGCTGATTGCCGAACGCGGCCTGCAAGACACGGTTACCTTCGACGAAGTCAATGCCTACGACCGTGCCAACTATCAGGATTTGCAGCCCCGTCCTACGCTGGGCATCGTTTCCGGCCTGCATGAA
>CAUUTP010000090.1:0-8081 GCA_963548155.1 uncultured Eikenella sp. | reverse complement strand
TGGAACACGAAGGCTTTATGGTATTTGATGCGCAAAACGGCGAAATGCTGTTCAAGCTCAAATCACCGTATTACCTGATTTCCAAGTTTCTAGGGCGAAGCAACGAAAGCAACATCGGACGCAAGCTCGACAAACGCCACGTCGATGAAGAGTTTTACCCCTTAATCGACCACATCCACGAGTATCGCGAAGCGTTCAACGCTATGCCGGAACTGGATAAGATTGCGTTTATTCAAGCATTCTTGCGCCAGCTGTGAGAATAGCTGAGAAAGAAAAGGCTACCTGAAAACGAACGCAGTGAGTTTCTGCGAAGCTAAAGTTTCAGGTAGCCTTTTATGTGTTTACGGTTTGGAAAAATACAAACCCGTCAAACACCGCGCTCGAAGGCTTCGATTTCGCCCACCTTCGGCGCATAACCACTAGAAGTGTCGTGGCGCAGATCCAGCCAGATGTTGACCAGCGCCCAGGCGGCGGGGGCGGCGATGACGTTTTGCCCCATGCACAGCACTTGTGCGTCGTAGTTTTCCACCGAGCCGCGCAGAGTGAGCAGATCGTGTGCGGTGGCGGCACGGATACCGCGCACTTTGTTGGCGGCAATCGCGGTGCCCACGCCCGTGCCGCAAATCAGAATGGCGCGGTCGGCGCGGCCGGCGGCTACTTCCTGCGCGGCGGCAAAGGAGAGCTGCGGATAGGTGCCGTCTGGCGACGACAAATCCACCAGGCTCGCCACGCGCGGGTCGTTTTGCAGATGTGCTTTGAGTGCGTTTTTCAATTCAACGCCGTTGGCCGGCGCGGCAATCACGAGTTTCATCAATCGTTCCTTATTCTGATGTGGGAAATGCAGCCAGTATGCGCCGCTTGGCTGCTGCTTTCAAGCCGTGTTGCCTCAGTGTAATTCTGCCTCTTCCTGCCCTGCCCGAACAATTTGGTGGGAAATCGTGCCGCCACAGTATTGCGTGATCAGTATGCCCAACTCTTCCTGTGCGGCACGTAGCTCGTCGTCTCCCACTTCGGCTAATGCTTCAATCACAAACACGCAGTGGGTTGTATCTGGGCTAATGACGGTGCGTGCCACTTCACGCCAATTCCAGCGTCGGCAAATGGCGCCGGCGTTGTCTTTATAGAAAATCTCGCCCTCTGCTGGTGCCTGTGCCTCATCTTTGCCCAACACAACCACCGGCACTTCATCCGCACCGGCATAGGTTAGCTGCAGATTACCCTGCATGGCATCTAAATCTTCCCCGCCCACCGGCATGGTGTATTTGAGCGAAATATAGTTATAAATATCTACCAACGGGCTGATGCTGCCCAAGCCTTTTCCTTTAGAAACGCGCTTATATAGCGCTTCTACTGAGCTAGGATATTCTTTGGCTTTCACGCCGAATTGTCGGTATGCCTCGCGCCAGGCAGCAATTTTTGGCAACTGTGCCACAGGCTGTCCTCCGCAATTTTCTGCTACATTGTTTGCCGCCTGTTGCAATTGCGGCAGGAAAGCAGCCGCATCTGTCTTATTGTTTACCCCGCATGCCACACTAATGCCGATGCGCAAGCCGGGAAATTGGGTAAACAATTGTTTATCTGCTATAAATTTCATCTTAATTTTCCTATTCACTCAATCTTGGCTGAGAGTAGGCAGATTATACGAATAGCAGATTGGTAAGCCAATACGGCAAAGGCGATATAATCCCTGCTTTCCACGCCCGCCAAAGGCTACCTGAAACATGCCCGCTTCCCCGCCCGATATGCCGAGCAGCCCCGGCATCGCCACGCTGTTCGGCCAGCCGGTTACCGATCTGCCCGCCGATCTTTTCATCCCGCCCGATGCGCTGCAGGTGGTGCTGCACAGTTTTGAAGGCCCGCTCGATTTGCTGCTGTATCTTATCCGCAAGCAAAACATCGACGTGCTGGATATCCCCATGCTCAAAATCACCGAGCAGTATTTGGCCTATATCGCGCAAATGGACGAGCAAAACCTGGATTTGGCCGCGGAATACTTGCTGATGGCGGCCGTGCTGATCGAAATCAAATCGCGCCTACTGCTGCCCGCGCCGCCCGCTGCCGAAGATGAAGACATTGCCGACCCGCGCGCCGAATTGGTGCGCCGCCTCTTGGCCTACGAGCAAATGAAGCTCGCCGCCGTAGGATTGGACGCGCTGCCCCGTGCCGGCCGCGATTTCGCCTGGGCGTATCTGCCGCTGGAAATCGCCACCGCCGCCAAGCTGCCGGAAGTACAGCTGGCCGACCTCACCCAAGCCTGGCTCGCCATCCTCTCCCGCTCAGGCCAGCGCCGCAGCCACACGGTGGTGCAGGAAAACGAAGCCCTCTCCGTGCGCGCCACCATGAGCCGCATCCTGCGCCGTCTGCAAGACGGCGGCTGTCGCTTTAGCCGATTGTTTGAGCCTGAGAGCGGCATAGCGCAGGTGGTGGTGTGCTTTATCGCCCTGTTGGAGCTGGTGAAGGAAGGGCTGGTACGCCTCACCCAGGAAGACGGCGCGTTTGGCGATATTTTGGTGTGCCTGCCCGGTGAGGCAGATGAAACCGCCGTGCTGCAAAGCGAAGACGATGATGCAAACTAATAGCAAGGCAGGCTGCACATGCAGCGATATGGTTTTCAGCCGGCCTTGACAAGGCCTTCTGCCAGCCAAACAATAACACCGCGCCGCCTCCTAAAGGCTACCTGAAAATAGATTGCTCCCAGTAGAAACCGCCATGCCTGTAAATCCTGCCCTCTACCGCATCATCAGCCAACACTTCCTCGACCTTCCCCATTCCCGCGCCATCGGCCTGCGCTACGAAGGCATCCGCGCCCGCCGCCCCGTGCTCAGTTTCAACTGGCAGCCCCACCTCGTTGGCCGCCACGACACCCAAATCATCCACGGCGGCACCATCACCACCTTGGTCGATATGGTTTCCGCCTGCGCGGTAACCGCCCAGCTGCCCAGCGCCGAAATCCTCGCCACTCTCGATATGCGCATCGACTACATGCACCCCGCCACTCCCGGCCGCCGCATCTACGGCCGCGCCGAATGCTACCGCCTGGCCGGCCAAGTGGCCTTCGTGCGCAGCAGCTGCTACCAAGAAGACCCTTCCGACCCCTTTGCCTTGGGCATGGCCACCTTCATGCGCACCCCGCTCACCCCCGCCGAACAAGCCAAGCTACAGGAGATGTTGCAAGCATGAGCACCCCCTTAATCCTATCTCCCAAGCTCACCGCCGAAGCCGCCGAGCTCATCCCCTACAACGGCTTCATCGGCCTGCAATGCGGCGAATCCAACGGCACGCCCCTGTTTGCCCTGCCATACAAACGTGAAAATATCGGCAACGTCTTCCTGCCCGCCCTGCACGGCGGCATGCTCGGCGGCTTCATCGAAAGCTGCGCCGTGCTCTTTCTCTACCGCCAGGCCGGCCTTGCCGAGCTGCCCAAGATGATCGATTTATCTATCGATTACCTGCGCAGCGGCAAGCCGGAAACCACCTACGCCCGCTGCACCCTCACCCGCCAAGGCAGCCGCATTGCCAACGTGGCGGTGGAAGCCTGGCAGTCTGATCCCGCCAAACCCATCGTGGTGGCGCGCTGCCACTTCCAAATGCCCGCCGCGGAATAGTTTTCCGCATCTGGTATGCGCAAAATTTCAGGTAGCCTGTTTAACGGAAAACAGGCTACCTGAGATTTTTATAATGAATGAAAAAGAATGCTACGGCGTTGGCTCGCCTTGCCATACTGTCGGTACTATCTGCGGCTCGCCGCCTTGTCTCATCCTTATTTTCATCTGCTCTATTGGGATGACGCACCAATCCCTAATCCACATACTCTCCCTCATCCTTATTCAAAAACGCATACGGCACGCCAATCAGCAACCCGCCGCCAATCCAATTGGCCACAAAAGCCACGCTACAATGGCGCAGGATATTCAAGGCCTCAAAATGCGACACGCTATCGGCAATCTGATTGAAGCCCACCAGCGCAAACGAAGCAAAGTTTGCCGCCACGTGTTCGTTGGCCAAAAATACAAACATATACACCGCCGCAAACACTGCCGCAATCTTCGCCGCCTGCTCCTTCAGCAACAGATACGCCACCACCGCCACGTTCACAAACATATTGGCAAAAATCCCCTCCGCCAGTACCAAGCCGTTTGGCCGCTCCAGCTTATGCCCCACCATATTGGCCAAATAGCCATCCGCCGAAATATGGGCAAACGCGCTGGTTTGATTGAACAGCCAGGCGGTGCAAATCGAACCGATTAAATTAAACGCCGTGCAGTAGAGCAAAATAATCAGCGCCTTTTCCCATTTGATTTTTTTTAGGAAGGTGCCGGCCGTGAGATACATCATATTGGAAGTGGTGAGCTCTGCATTGAGAAACAGGATATACACTAGCCCCCACGAGAAGAAAAACGGGAAAGCAAACCGCCCCAGCGAAGGGTGCACCGTATTGAGCACATCCGCCGCAATTACGCCTGTGGCCGGCGTGAGCGTGAGCAGCATGCCGGCAATCAGCGAACGCAGCGCATACTTTGCCTTGCTGTGCTCAAACAGCCACGCTTTCTTGTGGCAGGCCTGCTCGATTTTTTCCACAAATACGGATTGCGCCATAGCGGTTCCCTTTTCAAATTGGATCGCTTTTAAATTATGATTTGTATGTTTCAGGTAGCCCTGGCTAACGCCGGCATAGGCTACCTGAAAACTTCTCTGGTGCCGGTGTCGGCATTGCTCTGTCGGCTTATCGAGTTGCTGCGGTGTAGCCTATCCGTTTTAGCTGCCTCAGGCAAGCACGGCAGGCTACCTGAAAGCGGCGGCTTCAACACAGTCCAAACAAAGCGGAAACACCCCTCGAGCACCTATTCAAACATTTCCTGCCATTTCACCAACTGTTCGGCAAACGGCCACTCCACGCTGTCGAGCAGGTTTTTGGTAATCAGCCCCAATTCGGTGTCGCCTTCGATTTGCAGTTTGCGGTTGAAAAACAGGGTATCGGGGTCTTCTTCGCGCAGCATCATGCGCAAGAAATCCATACCGTTGGAGGCAAGCCGCAAATCGGGCGTGCCTTCGAAGCGGCGGTCGAGGAAGCGTTCGCTATCGGCGGTAAAGCGCACGGTAATGCCGGCATCGAGCACGTCGATTTCGAAGGTGCGGCCGTCAAACAGGCTCATGTCGGCAGGCAAGAGGCCGCGCTTGAGCATGAGGTTGAGGGTTTTAACCAGCGCGAAACGCGGCGGCAGGGCGGGCAGGCGGCGACCGATTTGGGCGCACCATTGCGGCAGGGTGATGTCGGGCAGGGGCATGATGATTTCCTTTCAGGCGGCGTTGGTGCCGTAGGCTTTGCGGTGGGCTTCCACGGCTTCGATGCCGGGTTTACCCAGCCAGTAGCCGTCCACGGGTGTGCCGGTGGATAGGCGGGCGAGTTCGGGCAGGGCTTCGTCTAGGGTGGTTTGGCCGTCGAGCACGGCGCGGTGCAGTTCGATGATGCGCGGCATGTCGGTGAGCTGGGGCGAGAGGCGCAGGATGTTTACGCCGATGGCGGCCATGTCGGCATGGTGCGGCAGCAGGCATTGGCTGCCGTAGGACATGGTTTGGATGCCGTTGATGGTGAGGAACGGCTGGCCTTCGCGGGTGTTCATGGTGAGGCCGTGTTCGTGGTCGAGGCAGCGGAATTCGCAGCTGTCTTTGTTTAGGTTGTAGTGCCGCGCGGTGAAGCAGCGGGACGAATAGGCCAAGGGGATTTTGCCCCAGGCGAAGATTTCGGTTTCGAGGCCGTCTGAAAGGCGGGCGATGTCGGACACTTTGTCGCGGGCGAGTTCGGCGGGGGCGACCCAGCGGTATGCGCCGAGGCTTTGGAAGAGTTGCAGGGTGGCTTCGTTGTAGATGTTGAGGCTGGCGCCGGCCACGAAGGGGATACCGTGTTCGCGGGCGAGTTTGACCGCGCCCATGTCGTTGGCTTCGATTTTAAATTGGGTTTGGCCGGTGATTTTGCGCAGGCGTTTGAGGTCGGATTCGCTTTCGAGCAGCACTTGGGAGGAAAGGATGATTTCCTTGCCGCTGTCGGCGAGGTCTTGGGCGAGGCCGAACCAGTCGTCGAAACGCATTTTCTGGCGGCGGGAGCAGACGGTTTCGCCCAGATAGATGGTGTCGAGCGGGCTGTCGAGCATTTGGACGTAGAATTCGAGCAGGGTTTCTTTCTGCCAGAAGAATTGGATGGGGGCGAGGGAGAGTTTCATGGGTGTTCCTTTGTTTTTTGTCTTTTCAGACGGCCTGGGGGCTACCTGAAAATCGTTTGGGCAAAGCGGGCAATGTTTTTCCGGTTTACGGCCTGCAATACAACGACGGCTTCGTTTTCTAAAAAATCGGCGGCGGAATCATCGGCATAGGTTTGATTGAGGCGGCATAAATCGTAGAAGGTAAAAACAAACTCTTGCCCGTTGATATGCAATGGAAAATCCAACAGGCAACCTTTGCTCTCGGCTTCAAATTCGGCCAGGTCATCAAACCATTCCGGAAAGGTGATGTGCATAGGATTCCTTTTCAGACGGCCTTATTGTGTTCGGTTTCGGCGGCGTAGATATATTGCATCAGCGTTTCGATAAAAGCGGCCAAATCGCGCTGCCACGAGTGGCGGTTGGTTTTGGTGAAATACAGCGATATTTCAGGCTTTTCCATTAAGTAGCAGCCGAAGCTGGCATACAGCGGTACGAGGCCGGTGTCGTGGGCGTTGTGGAAGGCGATGGTCAGCGGCAGCGTGAAATAAGGGTGCGCAAGCGTCCACACGGCGGGGAAGGCAGGGGTATCTTCTTCGACAGCCACGGTCAGGTCGTGTTTGTATAGGGCGTTGCGCAGGTCTTCGATGTATTTTTTCATGCTCTTATTTTTTGCGCTGTTTTTCAGGTAGCCTTTCAGACGGCTTTGAGGCTACCTGAAATTATTCCACCGCATAGCGCAGAATGGTTTTGAGTTTTTCCGGCGCGGTTCGGTTGGCGTTGTTCAGATAAATTTCGCGGTGCGTATCGCCGCTGCGCCGCAGACCGTGTTCTTGGCAGAAGTTATCCATTTTGGCAAACGAAGCGGGCTCATCATCAAACCTGCCAACGTGCAGGATGCTCACGCTTTTGCCGTCGGCCATGCGCTCGAAGCGTACTTCTTCATACAGCGGATTGGGTTTCTTAATGCGCGTTTTGGCCAGCGCGTCCTGCCACATTTCGGGCGTGATGAAATCGGGCTGGGCAATCATGATGGTGTAGGCCAGATTGTCTTTATCCAACTTGTCCGCACCCGCCGTTTTTTGCCGCCAAACGCCTTCCAGCGGGTAAACGGCAAAATCATCAACGGCCTGCCCGGTTGCGGATTTTTTGTAGTTCATCTTCACGGCATAGGCGAGGCTGTACAGCGCGCCCACGCGTTCGGAAAAATCGGCGGCGTTGGGATTGCCTTCGCCGTCTAGCATAATGAACGATTGCTCGGGCACATCCAGCAACACAGGCTGCGCCTTAATTCCGTATAAGTCTTTATGAACCTTCTTCCATTCTTGTTTCATAAGCATTTTCCTTTTGCTTTAAGGCTACCTGAAACCTACTTCCAAGGCCGGTTATATGCGCCCAGCGTGCTTTGGCTGCCTTCGGACACCTTGCCCAAAGCCGCGTCCCATGCGGGGGTTACACGGTAGTGCGCGGGGTCGGCGGCAGCTGCGTCCAAAGCCTGCCGCAGCGTGCGCGTAACCTGCGCGGTGTACATCGGGCTGCGCTGGCGGCCTTCCACCTTCACCGCCGCCACGCCGATTTTGATGAGCTGCGGCAACACTTCCAACACGTTCAGGCTGGTCGGCTCTTCCAGCGCGTAATAGGTTTCGTCGTTCACTTCAAAACGGCCTTTGCACAGCGTGGGGTAGCCCGCCGATTCGTCTTTGTTGAACTGGTCGATCATCACCTGGTTGAGCCGCACGTTCATTTTGTCGGGCAACTGCTCCCAGCGCACGGCCTTGGCGGGCGAACACACGCCCTGCATATTCGGTGATTCCCCCGTGGCGTAGCTCGACAGGATGCAGCGGCCTTCCACCATCACGCACAGGCTGCCGAAGCCGAACACTTCAA
>CAUUTP010000089.1:0-8249 GCA_963548155.1 uncultured Eikenella sp. | reverse complement strand
GCGGAGCGCACCATGGTCGGGCCGCCGATGTCGATGTTTTCAATCGCGTCTTCCAGCGTGCAGCCGGGCTTGGCGATGGTGGCGGCAAAGGGGTAGAGGTTCACGCACACCAGGTCGATATTGCCGATGTCGTGCTCTTCCATGGTGGCAACGTGATCAAGCAAATCGCGCCGGCCGAGAATGCCGCCGTGGATTTTCGGGTGCAGCGTTTTCACGCGGCCGTCGAGCATTTCGGGGAAGCCGGTGTAGTCGGACACTTCGATGACGGGAATGCCCGCATCGGCCAAGAGCTTGGCTGTGCCGCCGGTGGAGAGGATGGCCACGCCGAGCTTGTCGAGCGTGCGGGCAAATTCGACGGCGCCGGTTTTGTCGGAAAGACTGATCAGGGCACGTTTGATTTTGGGGAGCATGGGGATTCCTTATGTAGAGTGGGATGATGGGGAGGAATGGGCTACCTGAAATTTCAGGTAGCCTCATTCATCAACGGTTGTTCTGGATGCGCTGGCTGGCGCGGCGGGCGGCTGGGCTGTTGGGGTAGGTTTGCATCAGCTTGCGCCAGGTGGCGCGGGCGATGTCGCGTTGCTGCATGCTCCATTGGCAGCTGCCAACGCTGTAGAGGGCTTCGGCGGCTTTGGGGTTGGCGGCGAAGCGGGTGGCGAAGCGTTGGCCGGTGAGGATGACGGATTCGCAGTTGCGCAGTTTTTCGTGGCTCTGCATCAGCAGGAAGAGGGCGTTTTGTTCGGTGCGGCCGCCGCTGCCGCTGCGTTCGGCAAAGCGCAGCTGCTGCAGGGCTTGGCTGTAGAGGCCGCTGCGGTAGAGTTGCATGGCTTGTTGGTAGGCTTGCTCTTGCGGGTTTTCCGCTGGAGCGGTGGCAGGCTCGGCGCTGCTGTGGCTGGTGCTGCGGCGGGAGGCGGCACTGGCATCGAGGAGCTGGGTGAGTTGTTGCTGGCGTTGTTGCAGCTCGCTGACTTGGCTGCGCAGTTCGGCGACTTGCTGTTGCAGTTGGCCGATTTGCTGGTTGTGGGCGTTGAGCTCGGTTTCGATACGCTGCTGGGGCAGGGGGCTGCCGGCAGGGGCTGGCGCTGCGGGGGGCAGGGCGGTGCAGGCAGCGAGGCCGCAGAGGGCGGCGGGGATGATTAGGCGCATGGGATTTCCTCGGGATGACGTTTGCGCAGCAGGGTGAGGCCGTCGCCCAAGGGCAGGGTGAGGGCGGCTACGCGGGAGTCGGTTTGCAGGGATTGGTTGAAGGCGCGGATGCGCTCGATGGATTCGGGCGCAGGTTCGGCATTTTCTTGATACACGCGGCCGCCGAGCAGGAGGTTGTCGATAGCGATGAGGCCGCCTGGGCGCAGTAGGGTGAGGCAGCGTTCGTAGTAGTGGGCGGTGGGCGGTTTGTCGGCGTCGATCAGGGCGAAATCGTAGCTGCCGCTGCGGCCTTGCTGGATGAGTTGGTCGAGCGTGATGAGGGCGGGCTGGAGGTGGAGCTCGATTTTGTGCTCCACGCCGGCTTCGCGCCAGAAGCGACGCGCGGTGTTGGTGTAGGTGATGTTGATGTCGCAGGCGGTGAGGCGGCCGTGTTCAGGCAGGGCGAGGGCAACGGCGGTGCTGCTGTAGCCGGTGAACACGCCGATTTCTAGGCAGCGTTCGGCGCGGATGAGCTGCACGAGAAAGGCGAGGAGCTGGGCTTGCTCGGCGGCCAGGTGCATTTTGCCCATACGGTGCTGCGCGGTGGTTTGGCGCAGGCGTTGCAACACTTCTGCTTCAGGCGGGTTGATGCTTTTCAGGTAGCCTGCAAGGCCGGGGGGCAGATGGTCGGTGGCTGCGGTCATGGCGCGGCGCGGGGTTTAGTAGGAATAGTAGGTGTAGGGTTTTTTGGCGACTTTGCCGTCGGCGAAATCGGCCTGCTCTTCGGGGTTGAGCTCCACATCCCACAACAAACCGCGGTTTTGGAGGCGGCGTTCTTGCTCTTCGGGGTGTTCTTCGATGTATTTTTGCAGGAACTGGGTGGCGTCGGATTGGTAGTTATACATGGTGTGTTTTCCTGTGGTGCGGGGTAGTGGCGATTATAACGGAAAGAGCTTGGTTTGGCAGCCGTTGCGGCGAAAGGTTATACTGCGCACTTTATCTTAAGCACGCGCCTGCACGCACACCGCAGGCTACCTGAAAAACAAGAATTGAGAACACACCCTATGCTGACTAGATGGCTGCGCAAAATCCTGCCGGGCAAACCTGAAGCCGCCGCAACGCATTCGCACAAACAGGTGCTGCCGCAAAACGAACACGGCATCACGCCAGACGGGCTCAGCTATGCGGCGGAAAAAGTGGTGTCGCGGCTGCAACAGGCCGGGTTTGAGGCTTATGTGGTGGGCGGCGCGGTGCGCGATTTGCTCTTGGGCATCGAGCCGAAAGATTTTGATGTGGCCACCAATGCCCGCCCCGAAGAAGTGCGCAAAGTATTCCGCCGCAGCCGCATCATCGGCCGGCGCTTTCAGATTGTGCACGTGATGGTGGGGCCGGAAACGATTGAAGTCACCACCTTCCGCGGCGGCAACCGCCCCGCGCGGCAAAACGAACACGGCCGCATCATGCAAGACAACAGCTACGGCAGCATGGAGCAAGACGCCGCCCGCCGCGATTTCACCTGCAACGCCCTGTATTACAACCCCGCCCGCGGGGAAATCACCGATTTCCATCACGGCGTGGCCGACATCCGCGCCAAACGCCTGGTGATGATCGGCGACGCCCGTGCACGCTATCAGGAAGACCCGGTGCGCATGCTGCGTGCCGCCCGGCTCTCCGGCAAACTCGGTTTTCAGGTAGCCCCCGATACCGCCGCGCCGATTGCCGAATGTCTGCACCTGTTGCCCAAAGAGCCGCTGGCGCGCCTGTTCGATGAAGTGATGAAGCTCTTGTTTTCCGGCGCGGCCATCGACTGCCTCAAACAGATGCAGGCCTTGGGCATGGACGGCCAAAGCGTGCACCCCCTGCTTGCCTGCGCCTTGGAAAGGCTACCTGAAAACCAAGGGCGCGGCATCGTGGCGCTTGCCCTCAACAGCACCGACAACCGCCTGCGCACCGACCAAGGCGTATCCGTGGGCTTTGTGCTGGCCGCCGTGTTGTGGCCGCAGGTGCGCGAAGCCTGGCAGCGCGCTCAGAATAGCGGGTTCAGAACCATGCCCGCACTCAGCGCCGCCGTGGCCGAAATCCGCGCCCACATGGAAAAAGGTTGGGGCGTGCCACATCGCTTCACCGCCTCGATGCGCGAAATCTGGCAGCTCCAGCCTCAGTTCGAGCACCGGCGCGGCGCCCGCCCATTCCGCCTGCTTGCCCAGTCCCGCTTCCGCGCCGCCTACGATTTCCTGCTGCTGCGCGCCCGCGCCGGCGAAGTAGAGCAGGGCATTGCCGACTGGTGGACCGCTTTCCAAGAAGCCGACGAAGAACAGCGAAAACAGATGATTCAAGCCGCCGAACAACGCCACGACAGCGGCGACGCACCGGCCAAAAAACGCCGCCGGCGCAAGAAGAAAACAGGCGCGGCAGATAAGGGCGCGGCTGAATAGGCGGGATTTGCTTGAAGTAGCCGTAGTTCGGATCCTCGAATCCGACACCTCATTCAAAGGCTACCTGAAAATCCCGCCGACTCCGTTTTCAGGTAGCCCAATTCTAATCACTCCATGATTAAAAACACCAAATGAAGCAAGCCATTATTGCCTTGGGCAGCAACCTCGAACAGCCCGTTTCCCAGCTGCAAAGCGCCCTGGCCGCGCTGGCGGCGCACCCGCAAGTGCAGGTGCTGGCGGCTTCCTCGTTTTACCGCACCGCGCCGGTGGGTTATGCCGACCAGCCCGACTTTATTAATGCCGTGGCGTTGCTGGCTACCGATTTGCCCGCTGCCGAACTGCTCGCGCTGCTGCACCAAACCGAAGCCGCCGCCGGCCGCGTGCGCAGCTTCCGCAATGCCCCGCGTACGCTGGATTTGGATTTAATCGACTACGCCGGCCAAATGCTCGACAGCCCAGCCTTGCAGCTGCCGCACCCGCGCGCCCATCAGCGAGGCTTCGTGATGATTCCCCTGGCCGAAATCGCCCCGCAGCACATCCTGCCCGGCCAAACCGCCACCGCTGCCGAGCTGGCCGCAGCTCTAGGCAATGAAGGTGTGCAACGTTTGGATGAAACAGAGAGTTAAGTTTTTCAGGTAGCCTTCAATAGGCTGCCTGACCCCCGAAAGGCTACCTGAAACATTCCAAGGAGAGACCATGCAGGCAGACTACCGCTACATCGTTGTGGAAGGCCCCATCGGCAGCGGCAAATCCCCGCTCAGCCGCAAGCTGGCCGAACATTTCGGCTGCACCCTCATCAGCGAGCAGCCCGAGCAAAACCCGTTTTTGGAGCAGTTCTACCTCAACGCCGCCAACCACGGCCTGGCCACCGAGCTCTACTTCCTGCTGCGCCGCACCGAAACGCTCAACCTCATTGCCGCCGCCGACGAAATCGGCAACGCCAACCACAGCATGCAGCGCGTGGTGAGCGATTTCCTGCTGGAAAAAGACCAGATTTTCGTGCCCACCGTTTTGCGCGAAGACGAGCAGGCGCTATATTGGCAGCTCAAGCAGAAAATCATGCCCGAAATTCCCGTGCCCGATTTGGTGATTTACCTGCAAACCAGCGCCGGTGCCGCCGAAGCGCAGCTGCGCAGCCGTGGCGACAACCACATCAACCTGTTTCCGCCAGGCTACCTGCAGCAGGTGCACGAAGAATACCACCGCTATTTCTATCTCTACGACCGCGCTCCGCTGCTGATTGCCAACACCGAAGAGCTGGATTTTGTGAATAATCCCGACCATTTCCAACTGCTGCTGCACGCCATCGCCAATATGCGCGGCAGCCGGCATTATTTGAACTTGAGCGAACGCTAGGGCGGAGAAGAAAGGCTACCTGAAAATTTTCAGGTAGCCTTTTGTTTGTTGGTTAGTGATAAGTGTTTTATTGAAGGCGTGTAGGTTGGATTGGGAAACCCAATATTTCACACTTTATTTATTGGGTTATGCTTGCAGCTAACCCTACCTACTCACTGGAAGAATAGCCTTCTAGGAAAAATAACAGATATGATGAATAATTTTTAATGCATATAAGAAATGAAATGAACACGATAGATTTAATTATTGATAAAATTGGTGATCAATTAAAGACATATAATATTTTAAGAAATTATACTTTTCTACCATTATCTGAAATAAAATCAAAGATAGATAATTATGAGATTATAGCTTCTGTAAGTGATATAAAATTAATAGAAATAAAAAAAATTAGAAAGCTTATTGATGAGTTAAATAATATAGGAACTAATGTAATCGTGAGAGATGTTACAGGAGCTATTAATTTAGGTATATTAGATAATATTATAGCTACCTATGAACAGATAGAGAGCGATATTGATGACTTGGATGAGGTTATGTTTTCTGGCGAATAAAATAATAATGCTTTCAATTATTCAGCGTAGTTGGTATAGGTAGGGTGCGTGAGCAAACTCATGCACGTGGTTGCTTGTTAAATAATTTGAAACCGCGTGCGTGCGGAACGTACTGCACCCTACACAACCCGTAACAGGGAGGCTACCTGAAACTTTGTGCTTTATCCTCCCCGTATAGTCCGTGTATGGCCGGGCTGCCGTTGCTGCCGTTTATACATCTCCCATTTACTTGTTCTAACAAAATTGCGCTGATGTTACCTGCGGGTTTCGTCTATACTTCGCCCTGCATTATCAAAGCTGGTTTTGAATTCGATCCTTGCCGCTTTCACGGCGGCAAACTGTGTTTAACCTATACTGAGGGAACTTTGATGAATCTACATGAATATCAAGCAAAAGAGCTGCTTGCGGGCTATGGTTTGCCGGTTCAGGGCGGGATTTTGGCCGCCAACGGCGAAGAAGCTGCCGCTGCCTACGACAAACTGGGCGGCAAATTTGCTGTGATTAAAGCCCAAGTGCACGCCGGCGGACGCGGTAAGGCAGGCGGCGTGAAAGTGGTGAAAAGCCGCGATGAGGCCAAACAGGTGGCTGAAAGCCTGATTGGCACCAATCTGATTACTTATCAAACCGATGCCAACGGCCAGCCGGTAAACAGCGTATTGGTGTGTGAAGATATGTATCCGGTGCAAACCGAGCTCTATCTGGGCGCGGTGGTAGACCGTGCCGCACGCCGCGTGGTGTTTATGGCTTCCACCGAGGGCGGTGTGGAAATTGAAAAAGTGGCCGAAGAAACCCCGGAAAAAATCTTCAAAACCGTGGTGGACCCGCTGGTGGGCCTGCAGCCCTGCCAAGCCCGCGAAGTGGCCTTCAAGCTGGGTTTGAAAGACAAGCAAGTCGGCCAGTTTGTGAAACTGATGACCGGCGCCTACCAAGCCTTCATCGAAAACGATTTCGCCCTGTTTGAAATCAACCCCTTGGCCGTGCGCGAAGACGGCAGCCTGGCCTGCGTGGACGGCAAAGTGGGCATCGACGGTAATGCTTTGTACCGCCTGCCGAAAATTGCCGAGCTGCGCGATAAATCGCAAGAAAACGAGCGCGAGCTGAAAGCCTCCGAGTTTGAGCTGAACTATGTGGCGCTGGAAGGCAATATCGGCTGTATGGTGAACGGCGCCGGCCTGGCGATGGCCACCATGGACATCATCAAGCTCAAAGGCGGCCAGCCGGCCAACTTCCTCGACGTGGGCGGCGGCGCCACCAAAGAACGCGTGGTGGAAGCCTTCAAGCTGATTTTGGAAGACAAATCCGTGAAAGGCGTGCTGATCAATATTTTCGGCGGTATCGTGCGCTGCGATATGATTGCCGAAGCCATTGTGGCCGCTGTGAAAGAAGTGAACGTAACCGTGCCCGTGGTGGTGCGCCTCGAAGGCAACAACGCTGAATTGGGCGCGAAGATTCTGAACGAATCCGGCCTGAAACTCACTTCCGCCGACGGCCTGAACGACGCCGCCGAGAAAATTGTTGCCGCCGTAAACGCCTAAGGAGAACAGAATGAGCGTATTGATTAATAAAGACACCAAAGTATTGGTACAGGGTTTTACCGGTAAGAACGGTACTTTCCACTCCGAACAAGCGATTGCCTACGGCACTAAAGTGGTGGGCGGCGTTACTCCCGGCAAAGGCGGCCAAACCCATCTGGGCCTGCCCGTGTTCAACACCATGAACGAAGCCGTGCGCGAAACCGGCGCCGATGCCTCCGTGATTTATGTGCCCGCGCCCTTTGTGCTGGATTCCATCGTGGAAGCCGTGGATTCCGGCGTGAAACTGGTGGTGGTGATTACCGAAGGCGTGCCCACGCTGGACATGCTCAAAGCCAAACGTTATCTCGAAACCAACGGCAACGGCACCCGCCTGGTGGGCCCGAACTGCCCCGGCGTGATTACCCCCGGCGAATGCAAAATCGGTATTATGCCCGGCCACATCCACCAGCCCGGCAAAATCGGCATCATCTCCCGCTCCGGCACGCTCACTTATGAAGCCGTGGCGCAAACCACCAAGCTCGGCCTTGGCCAATCCACCTGTATCGGCATCGGCGGCGACCCGATTCCGGGCATGAACCAAATCGACGCGCTGAAACTGTTTGAAGCCGATCCGCAAACCGAAGCCATCATCCTGATTGGCGAAATCGGCGGCACGGCCGAAGAGGAAGCGGCCGAGTTCATCCAGTCAAACGTGTCCAAACCGGTGGTGGGCTACATTGCCGGTGTAACCGCGCCCAAAGGCAAACGCATGGGCCATGCCGGTGCCATCATCTCCGGCGGCAAAGGCACGGCAGAAGAGAAATTCCGCGCCTTCGAAAAAGCAGGCGTGGCCTACACCCGCAGCCCGGCCGAATTGGGCAGCACCATGCTGGAAGTGCTGAAAGCCAAAGGCTTGGCATAATCTAGTTTGATTAGCTGATGAGGCTACCTGAAGATTTTCAGGTAGCCTTTTTTGCTGTGAGAGGCTACCTGAAAATTTTGTGCCAGCGTAATGCGTGGGGAGCAGCTTGGACGTGAATGCCCGATCTACTGCTGCGGAGTGGCCGGGCACTATAGTGGATTAACAAAAATCAGGACAAGGCGGCGAGCCGCAGACAGTACACACGTTACGGCAAGGCGAGCCAATGCTGTACTGGTTTTTGTTAATTCACTATATATGCGTTTCCCATTCCATTCAGACTAAGAAAGGTGTAGGAAATCGTCGCGTTGTTTACACCACAGGTTGAGAAAAGTAAGCCTGCAAG
>CAUUTP010000088.1:0-8326 GCA_963548155.1 uncultured Eikenella sp. | reverse complement strand
TTGTTACTTACTGGCAAGGTTCTCTGAAATAGCACCTTTTTTGTTACTTATGCCCATAATGGCGGATTTTCTTTTTCGCAATAATCGGCAATTAATTTCGCATCTTGTTTGTCGGTTTTTGTTCGTCTTAATCTGTATTCTGCGTATAGCTTGATAGAAAGCGGATTGATTACACTGATTTTGATTCCTGAGTCATGCAATGCGCTGGCAAGCGGAAAGTAATAAACGCCGGTGTATTCGCAGCAAGCATGAATCTCTTTACTTTGTTGCTGATAGTTTTTTATGCGCTCAATCAATTTTTCTATTCCTGCTTGATTGTTCATGACCCGAATAAAATCATCTTGACCATTGAAATATGCATCTATAGTCAATTTAGATATATCTAATCCAAGTACGATTTTTTGCATGATGCAATCCTTATATTGTGTCTGTGGACAAAGATACCGTATTGATTTTTGGCATAAGTAAAGCCACACCCGCCAATCTTTCCCTTTGTTTTCTAACAAGGCTAAATGTAGGCATGATGCGGCTTTATGGTTTAAGCAAGTTTTAAGCCGTTTAGAATATCTATTCTATGTTGCTTTATTTCTGGCGGAAGATGCTGCCGAGCTTGGCTACTGAATTGAACGATACTAGAAAGGCCACTGCACCCAGTATCCAGTTTAGAGCTACCCCTAGGCCGCCAATGTACATAATCTGAACGGCGGAAAGTGGAGCAGCGGATAGCTGGCTAGTCAGGGCGTTAATCATTTGAGTTTGGAGCAGGTTTAGGCCGGTATAAGAAATGGCGGATATACCTAAGGCCATGATGATTTTGCCCGCTAAGGTGGTTAGAACTGCGGTAAACATTCCAGCAAGGGTTTTGCCCATCTTTGGTTCCTTTCGTTTCTTCAGGTAGCCTAACGGCGGTTAAGGGCGCTAAACACCATCAAAAATGCGGCAGTCATGGCCATCATGATAATAAACGGGCGTGCTTTGCGGGCTGTGTCGCACATTGGTTCGTAACTCATTCTTTGCTGCGTTCCCGCTATGCTGAAAGAGGTGGGAGCGGGACAGGCTGCATCTGTATTAAAGATATGCAGCGGAGATAGGGCGATATTGATGTTTTGCTGTGGTAATACTAAATCCTGATAGTCGGTATTGCCCATAGGCGCACACATCAAGCTATTCGGGTTTTGCGCACAAATATCGGGCTTTTCTGATGTACTGCCTTCTTTTTGCGGGCGGGTATCCTGCTGGCCTTGTTGATGCTGTGCAGCCACTTCGGCACGGGTAGGAGCTTGGCTGCTGTTGGCAACCAAATCGGGGCGCTGGATTGTGTTTTGTGTAATGCTGCCGTTATTGTTCACAATGAATTGTGTTTGTTGGGCTTGGTTTGAACCCTCTGGAGTAAAAGGCTGGGTCAGGAAAGTATTATCGGCAGGACTGCCCGTTACCATGCTTTGAGTATTGCCGGGGCCAATCACACCGGCGCCCCAAAGGGCATTAATTAATTCTGTGTGATTTCGGTTGTTATCATTCAGCATCTGTTCAAGCAGGCGGGCTACTTCGGCTTCCCTTGGTACAAGTTCAGATAACTGAGGCAAATTTCTCAAGTTGTAATCTCGTATATCTTGGGCAGTTGCAAACTTTGCCCGCAATTGCACCCAATTAAAATTGTTAATTGGCAGCTGGGGCATAATTTCCACCGCACCTATACGAATAGGCCAGCTTTGTTCTATGTTCTTGCTTTGAAGAACAACACCTGTCTGCCAGCGCTTTTGCCGAAAATCTGCTTTACTTACTAAAACTTGCCTGCTTAATCGAGGAATCCCCTCGCCAAACTCGTTAATCGTAAGTAAAACGTAATCCGAATAATTAGCAGGGTTAATCTGCTCAGGATGGGGGACGGCTTGATATTGGCTAAATTGCTGTTGTGCCTGTTGCAATGCTTGCTGTTGTAATTGCTGATTCATCTGCTGCATATCGGGATTGCCGTAAAGACTATCACGCACGTTTCCGCCAAAGCCTGTCCAGTCAAACAGCCTTGCGGTGGCATCTGCAACCATGCCCCAATCGCCATTCTCAAAACCGCGGCTGTACATTTCAGAAACGCCTTGGGCTTTGAGGTTGGTTAGATGTTGGTTGGCGATTTGCAGAACATAGATAGAGCCTAGGCCTTGGGCTATCCTAGAATTAGCAGGCATGGCGGTTTGTGTTTGGATCTGGCCGCGGGCGACGTTGCCGTAATTGTCGTAAAGATTGACGGGGTTGGTTTTGGTGCCAACTAGGCCACCGGCGCCGCGATTGACATTCTGGAATCTATCAACCCTAGCCACACCAGAATTCATATCATAAGACCAATTACCATTAACAGAGTTATACCCTGTCAATAACTGACCATTTGGCGCAGCAGCTAAACGCTGCATAGAAGGTACATTTTGCGGTGGATAGGCTGGCACATCTGCCCATACCGGCACCGCTACACTCAGCAGAGAAAATAAACTAACCCACCTCCACTTGAAGCCTGTCATAACTCTTTTGTAACCGTTCCAAAGCATCATTAAAACTCTCATCAAATAAATGCCGGTTAGCGCGCAATACAGCCAACTGCGCCGGACTCATCATTACGCCCAAATATACCGGTTTAGAAAAATCTGGCTGCCCATTCGGTACCAAACTGTTATACCCATTCACGACAAAAGTCAGATAATTATTAAAATTCGTTGCATAACTGCCGCCATCAGGCTGCATCAAAAAACATTGATTCCAATCCATTTCAAGCCCCCTTATTCCGCATAATTAGCCATATAAAAACCATAGGCCAAAGCCGCCAAGAACAGAACTAACAAGACCCAAGCGAGCTTGTCACCAAAACCACTTGTCATCTTCTTACCGCTGGCAATATAAGAAAGAGCTAATAAAATCAATAAAGCCCAAATCATTTTACTGCAACCTTTCATTACAAAATTAAACGAAAGGCCAGCTTAACCAATCCGGGCAGGTTTGGCTACCTTTTCAGGTAGCCTCATGCCATTTGCAGCACCCCTGCCGCGCTATCGCTTGGCGGATACCTGCCGAAATCGACTGCAAGCAGTCAATTCCGCCAGGCATCTAATCCAAACACACAAAGGAAACCATTAAAAATCCCTGTAATAACCGTCTAAAACCCTTACCCCCAACAAAGCCCCTTGTGATTCCGCCAGTTTCCTAGATAACTCATAATCTAAAAAAGTCATTGATATAGGCGAATGCCTATCCTCACTCAAATACAAAATAACCGAATAATAGCCATTAACCATTTCAATCCTTATAAACGGATATTCACATTTCATCTTGTCATCCTTCCTAAAACCTATTGCCCCATAGTCCCCCTAATTTCCGCATGTGCCATGGTAGCCTTAGCAGGACTATCCAAGCTCAGGACACTTGCCCCGCTGCCGCCGCCATAACTGCCCTGCGGTGCGTTGTCAGCGGTTTCCTGCCGTGCCTTATAGGGGTTGTATATGCCGTTTTTAACGTAGTTTTGACATTGCTTGGCAGGCAGATCTAAGGGTGTGGCCTGTTCTGTGTAACAAGTGCAGCTTGTATCGGTTTGCACACAGGCAACAGGGTAGGGCATGGTTTGGATATTGCGGTTATGGTTGTTATAGATGGGAGCAGTCCAAGGCTGGCCATCTATGGCAGGCTGCCAATCTTCAGGCTTCAGGTTGTTATCAGACGGTTGCTGATTGGCCGCTGATTGATCGGCATAGCTGCCGGCCGGCTGATACTGGCCGCCTTGCTGTTGCTGGTAATTTTGCGGCTGCTGTTGATATTGTTGGGCTTGTTGCTGTTGGGCTTGTTCTGGATGAATTTTGCGCTGATAGCTTGCCCAAACGTAGGACATGAGATAGCCGACTATGACAATCACAACGGGGATGGTGTAGATCCACGCGCTAACCGAGCCTTTAAGCTTGGTGTGTTCACTGGCTGATTTGTACATACCGAATACGCTTTTTTTCGGCATGAATATGCTGTTTTTGGCTTCGGCCACATCTGCCCGGGCTTCCGGGTTAGCGCAACGCTGCCAGTAGGAAACACGGCGCAGGCCGAGCATGGTGCGGCTGATGTTGCGATGTTCCCCGATCAGGCTTCTTAGATGGACGTCAATCAACCGCGGATGCTGCGTGAGTACAAAGATATCAATACCCTTATGGCGATGCGTTTCAAGAGCCTGTACATAGTCGGGTACTTTCGCCCCCGCGGGGCGCGGACGAAAGACCCGCTGTGCTTCATCAATAACGAGTATCGAACCATCCGGCGCCCATTGGTGCCATGTTTCCATACTTTCGCCTTCGGGTACTTCTTCATGTTTAACCTGTAATTCCGGAATGCCGTCAACATAGACCGGCCTATTCTGCAAATCTTTGCGATTGAGCAGCATATAGACCATGAGGGAGGTTTTGCCCATGCCGGGCAGACCTGTAATCAGTGAAATCATTGTTGTTTACCTTTGAGTTTAAACACTGGCCGCAGTTTTACAAAAACATGATGATGGCGGGAATAACCACGGCAAAACCGGCTAGAAAGTAGATTTCAGGTGGCATTATTGGTTTTCCTGTTGCAATTCCTGTTTGATTCGTACCACACGCTCATCCAACGCACCGGAGTTAGCCTCAGCCTCCCAATCATCTGATTCGGCAACAGCTATTTCTAAAGCTTCATCATCTAGCGACATATCGTGTTCCGGCGGCTCATCATCAGATTCAGAAGGTTCATACTCTTCAGCCAACCTATCCGCTTCCTCTAATTCCGCAATACGGCTATAAAACTCATCCGAACCGTATTCATGACCTTCTTGCAAAGCGGCACTGGCATTGATTTCCCACCGCTCATTTTCTAAATCGTATTGCAAACCCGGATCTTCTTCAGGGCTATCCGGCATATTGTCGGGCGGTTCTTCTCCGTCAAAACCTTCATATTCAGCTAATGGCTCACTACTTGGAATATATGTTTCTTGTTCTTCTTCACTCATTGGATCTTGATCCAAGTTTTCCAATCCGTTTTCATTGAGTGCATTTGCTTCTTTAAATTCGCGGCGGCTTTTTCTAAAGCCAAGAGCATCCATAATGGCGCTTCTAAACAAACGAAGAGCGGCATAGAAAGCCAGCCCAATCAATGCCCATTGAACCACTTGGGCACCGATCAAATACATATCGGTTTGAATGGGTGCGGTATGTTGCTGAACACTGGTAGAAACAGCTTTAGCGGGATAGCCCCCGCCCTTAACCATTTCAATGCCTTTTTTCGGTGGCTGAATTTTGTTCAGATCGCTCATTTTTCGGGATTTTCATTGGTTTGCCGGAATACGCGGATTGTCCAACGGACAACGAAGGCGAAAGCGGCAACTGATATGGCGACTGAAGCGACTAGGGCGCCATCTGTAATGTAGGCGGCCGGATCGCACGGCGGGAAAGTGAGCTTGACTTCCTGCGAGCCGTAATACCACTTGCCGTTTTGATAGACGGGAGTTTTTAGGCTCCCATCTGCGGTAATGGCGGGCACCACTTGGGACATTTTGTAATCGGACGCTTCCTGCACAGAGCCGAAGCATTGACCTCCTGCCAAATAGCCTTCCATGATGCCTGCCCTTACTCTTTACACCGCGCGTTTGATCAAACGGATACCGGCGATGAAGGCGATACCGATCAGGCCGAGACCTACGGCAATACCGCCAACAGAAGCCAGGTCAGCTTTGAAATCGCCAGTAGCGGCGGTTACTGCATCGGCTACCGCACCAGCAGAAGCGTTAGTAGCGATGAAGGCGGAGGCCATAACGGCCAGGGCTGTTGCTTTATGTTTCAACATGATGTTTTCCTTTAAAACAAGTTTTTGTAATCGGGCATTGACTTGATTAACGCCGCCCGGATAGCGTTAATTTCTTAAAAACAGTCAGAACGGGATAAATTCGGCATCTTCGTCAAATACGCCATCCGGATACTCTTCCTGAAGCTCTTCCCAAGTATGGAAATCATCTACCATTTCAGCATCGTCGATTTCTCCGACGGCTTCTTCAAATTCTTCATAACTATAAAATGGCATTTTTACTCCTCTCGAAAAATTAATGGATCGTGAAAGATTTTTCAGTTACTTACCGGATAACGTTAATGCTTCAAAACAAAACAAAGAAGCAGTAATGCTAATATCATCCCTATGTTTTGAATCAGCATATCGACTAATTCTTGCTGTTTGACCAGCGGAACGATTATGTTTGCAATACCGGTTAACATTTCTGCTTCCAAAAAAATTGGTGGGCGGCTTCTCAAAGGTTTAATGTCGCTGGCCGCCCGGCAACGACAGAAAGCCCCTTAAGTTATTTAATAAATTACAGGCTCATATAGAGAATAAATGGCGATAGTTCTTAAACTGCTATCTATATTTCTTGCATGTTCTAAAGCAATATTTAGATTTTTAAATCTAAAGGCTTCATCTAATTTGCGGACGTATTCTATACCGCCTAAACCATCATCCCCTATAAACGCGCCTTCCGTTAATTCCTGAATAACGAATACGACTTTCATAAATCCCCATATTTGATACTATCTTTAGGATCTTGGCGAGCTTTTACTTTCAAGTTTTTCAGGTTTAATTGTGGCTTGCCTGATTTAAGTTCTATTTCCAATTCAAGTTCACAATCGACAGGAAATTTATATTCACGCAAACCTAAATAATTGCTACTTTTTCCGTAATTAAGTTCGGTTACGTTTAAGCCGCATTCGTTTTCGGCTTCGCTTGGCACGTCCATCAATACACGGACTTTGCAGGTATCAAATTCACGGCCTTCAATCGTGCCTTTGAATTGTTTTGCGCCAATGAGGGTTGCTTTTTGTACAAACATGGTTACTACTCCTTTTAAATAATCGTCTGATGTGCCGGATAGGGCATCTAGCCGCTATATCCGCAGACGGGGTTAAGAAACTTTTCAGAAATACAATCAATTTTTAAAAGCTGGGCAAAGTGCTGCCCGGGATGAACGCTTTTTGGAACGCCAGCTTCAGGATCAAATAAGCGCATAATCTCTTCCGTGGACTTACCGAGTTCAAGCAGCATATTGACGGCACGGCTTCCCTGCATACGCAAATATTTAATACTATGCTCAATCCCT
Organism: uncultured Eikenella sp.; assembly: GCA_963548155.1. Taxonomy (GTDB): domain Bacteria; phylum Pseudomonadota; class Gammaproteobacteria; order Burkholderiales; family Neisseriaceae; genus Eikenella. Next base: position 1,200 of record CAUUTP010000088.1, on the reverse strand, counting down.
GCCTGAACCATGCGTTGTTTGATGGCGATTTTCTTGGGCTGGGATTGGGCGAATACGCCGTTTTCACCAAATAGACGATTTAATTCGGGATATTGTGCAGATAGGTAATCGCCCGGATGAATGACAACATCTAGCGGAATAACTAAATCATTGCTTCTTAATTCGAGTTCACAACGAACCCAAGGGCTTTCGCTATCGCCTAGCTGTTTGCCTTTTTCATAAAAGCGGAGCATGCGGGAAGATAGGCGAGTACCGACATAAAGCGTTCTGCCGTGTTTAGTTTCGTTGTACCAATCATCGCCTTCTAGTCTTAATTTCGGCTTAGTAATGGAATTAGTAAAAGCGCTATTTTTATAAGCGGTCAAAGCATCATTAACGCTGTATTCACCGCTTAGGAAATCATGGGCTAAATCAACGCGAGTAAAGCGAAAGCCTTGAACTTCCTTCATTTGCGTACAGTTATACAAACGCCGTTCCCAGCCGTCTTTTGCTGCATTTAGACCAGTCGCCGTTAGTTCTACGCATAAACTGGATTGATTAGACGGGTTAATACCGCCACCAATGCACAAAACACCATAACTAATTTCATGATTGCCGATGTTGTAACTGCTACTATAAAAATTAGCTGACTTTTCACGATCATGGGACACGCCGAAACCAAAGATTTCATGAAGGAATAGAGACATGCGGGCTACGATTTCTTCTTGCTCGTTGGTTTGGGCGTCAAATAATCTGTTTAAGGTTTCTTTTTCGAGAACAAACGTTAATTGATCGATAAAGGCAAAATGGCCGTTAATGCCACGCCTAAAGATTTCTTCAACGGCTTTGCCTTTGCGAATTACGATGCGGCGATATTTTTCACTCACTGCCCGCTGTTTTTGTAACTCACCCCCTGTTAGCGTGGGGGGGGCTAATCGAGCAGCTTTAATATCTACGCCCCAACGCTCTTTCATGCGCTGCTCGAACGCTGCATAAGCCGCGGAGCGTTCGGCGTCGCGCTGGCGCGCTGCCGCCAACCGCTCCGCAGCCTGCCGCCGCTCACCTTGGCCGCTGACTTGATCTAGTCTGTTCTCGATGCGCTCCATTTCAAGCAGCCTTTTCTAAGGGTGGAAGGATTTGTTCAAATTCAGATTGGGAAACGTTGCGAAAGAATGGAACTTCAAGTTCCACGGAATCAAAAATAAATTGTCCGTAAATATC
>CAUUTP010000087.1:0-8458 GCA_963548155.1 uncultured Eikenella sp. | reverse complement strand
CGAAGCCCTCGAAATCGCCGCCGCCAAGAAAAACGTGCGCGTATTGGAAGTGCCTCTGGAAGCAGGCGCGAACCGCTTCGAACTCAAGCGCGTCGGCGGCGGACTGTTGGTACAAACGCCCGACATCCACCGCCTCAGCCGCGCCGATTTGAAAGTCGTCTCCAAACGCCAACCGACCGAGCAGGAGTGGAACGATTTGCTGTTTGTCTGGAACGTCGCCAAATACGTCAAATCCAATGCCATCGTGTTCGGCAAAGGCGGCCAAACCTACGGCATCGGCGCAGGCCAAATGAGCCGTGTGGACAGCACCCGCATCGCCGCCCGCAAAGCGCAGGACGCAGGTTTGGACTTAAACGGCGCGTGTGCCGCCTCCGATGCCTTCTTCCCGTTCCGCGACGGCGTGGACGTCATCGCCGAACAGGGCATCAAAGCCATCATCCACCCCGCAGGTTCGATGCGCGATCAGGAAGTCTTCGACGCGGCGGACGAACACGGCATTGCCATGGTGGTAACGGGCGTGCGGCATTTTAGGCATTAAGCTTTCCCGTATGGCAAAAGGCTACCTGAAAGTTTCAGGTAGCCTTTTATATAACTGATATAATGAAGAAACATTGTTTCAGCCCACCATTATTAGGAGAGCAATATGCAAAAATATATTCTGATCGCCCTATTGCTTGCCTGCGCCACAACAGCCGGAGCAGACAATTTCCGCCCACAAAAACTGGCCTTGATCCATAACCTATATGTACCCTATCAAAACGGCAATACCGTTCATGCCCATCCAGAACACCACTTTTCCGCCGATCTACAGGCTGTATACCAAGAAGACAAACAGCATACACCACCGAATGAAGTCGGCTGCATCGATTACGACCCGATTATTGCCGGGCAGGATTGGGATTCAGCCAGCCTAAACCGGACGCTGAACATCCGGCCACTGGCCAACGGCCGAATCGAAGCCGTATTCCAGCAGTTTCCCGGCGATTTCTCAGCCACCCAAGTGCAATTCGTGCTGCAATGCAGCCCAAACGGTCGCTGCCTGATCGACGACATCTATTCTGCCACGCCAGGGCACCGCTTGGTTTCATTCAAACGCAGCGTACGGCGCTGTATTAGCGAAATGACCAAATAGCGCTAAAGCTACTTTAGACTTCCAACAACATAGTCCTACCAGCCAGCATATTTTTCAGGTAGCCTCAAGAGCAAACCCATGGAACCTCAAGAACTCGATACCCTAAACCTCAACGAAGCCCTCGCCGAAATCCTGCAAGCCCACGGCTATGCCTGCCAAACGCAAGGGGAAAAAATCCTGCCCGATTTCGCCGTGCCCGTGCAGTTCGAAACCTGGGTATTTCCGCGCGAACACGCCAACGGTGTGGTGGTGAGCCGTTTCGATGTCGGCATTACCCTGCCCGACGGGCGCGAACTTTACGAATGCTGCGGCGACATCGGCGAAAATTTGGAAGAAGCCCTCTCGTGCAACCTGCACAGCTTCTGCACCAACAGCCTGCATGTTTTGCTGGATGCGTTCAACCCTAGCGAAAACCATTGCCCCCACGAAATCTGGACAGCCCACAACGGCAACCGTTTCCAAGCCATTTTGGGCGACTGGACAACGAAAAAACTGGGCGAAGACACCGACGGCGGCGATGCGGAAACAATCGGCAACATCATTCCCGAGGCATTAGAAAGCACGCTGCAATCCCTCATCTGCCATCAAAACCTCACAGCTCAATATCATTTAATCCGCTTCTTCTACGCCCAATCGGACAACGAAACGACGAACATAGAATTTATGATCGACAACCAAGACGATGCCGCCGAAGAAGAACAACAGCTTGCCCAACTCCCCTGGCTGCGCCAGGAAGCCTATTACAGCGTACGCCGCTGCATCATGCTCAAGCCTTTGAATGAAGACCGGGCATAAGCCCTATCGTTTTGCCATAAAGAAAGGCTACCTGAAACTTTTCAGGTAGCCTTTTTGCCGATGGTATTAATCTTCACGGCCGTGTTTTTGGATAAACTCGATTTTGTAGCCATCTGGGTCTTCCACGAAGGCGATAACGGTATTGCCGTGTTTCATCGGGCCGGCTTCGCGCACCACTTTGCCGCCTTTGGCACGCACCGCATCGCAAGCGGCGTAGGCGTCTTCCACTTCGATGGCGATGTGGCCGTAGGCGTTGCCGAGGTCGTAGCTTGCGGTATCCCAGTTGTGGGTGAGCTCGAGTACGGCGGTTTCGTCTTCGCTGCCGTAGCCGACGAAGGCGAGGGTGAAGCGGCCTTCGGGGTAATCTTTGCGGCGCAGAAGTTTCATGCCGAGCACTTCTTGGTAGAAGGCGAGAGAAGCGTCGAGGTTGCCAACGCGCAGCATGGTATGGAGGATTCGCATGGTTTGTCCTTGGTAGGTGTTTGCTAGGGAGGCAGATTGTAACAGGTTCCTGGCAGGCTGCGGGCTTCAGGCTACCTGAAAACTGGTTCAGCCCAGCAGAAACAACTCGCGGCCATGCTGTTTGAGCCAAGCAGTGGCAGCGGCTCGGTGCGGGGTGTGTTGTTCGACTGCTGCCCAAAAGGCGGGGCTGTGGTTGGGGTGGCGCAGGTGGGCGAGTTCGTGCACGCAAACGTAGTCGGCCACGTATTCGGGTGCGCCGATAAGCCGCCAGTTGAGGTGGATGTTGCGGCGGCGGCATACGCCCCAGAAGGTTTTGGCGCGGCTGAGGGCGGTGTGTTCGGGAATGAGCTGCAGGCGCTGGGCGTGTGCGGCGAGGCGGGGGAGGAGGTAGGCTTCGGCCAGCGGCTGGAGGTGTAAGCGCAGGCGGGCTTGCTGCTGCGTCCATTCGGCTGCGGGCAGGAGGATGCGGCCTGGCTGGATTTGGATGGCGGCTTGGTCGTGGGATTGCAGTTGGTGCGGCTGGCCGTAGAGCCAGATATGGCTGGGGGCTGCAGCCGGAGCGGGGCTGTGCCGGAGCATTTGCTGCAGAGCGGTTTCATTATGTTGCAGCCAGCGGCGCAACTCGGGCAGGCTTAGCTGCGGCGGGATGCTGAGCCGCAGGCTGTGTGCGCTGTGCGCCCGCAGGATGATGTTTTTTTTGGCACGGCGGCTGAGGTGGAGCTGGATGGTGTGACCGCTGGCGAGGATGTGGGTGAGGAGGGGCATAGCGGGTTTAGGCAATCTTTGGGGTTTGATTTATATGGTTTCAGGTAGCCTAGGCTACCTGAAAATATTTATGCTGGTGCAACCACACCAGCCACCGGCAGGCAGATTTATGCCTGATATTTGCGCCTGAAACAATTGTTTGGCATGAATGCCCGGCCTACGGTTTGATGTTTCAGGTAGCCTTTGAGCACACCAAAGGCTACCTGAAAGTTTAATTGGATTGACCGGCGGCTTCCGGCTGGGCGGATACGGCTTCGGTGGCAACAGTTTGATGCAAGGTGGTGAGCTTGCGGGTGAGGATGTTGAGGATGAGGCCGTAGGCGGGCAGGAAGAAGAGCGTGCCGATCACGAGTTTGAACAGGTAATCGACAAAGGCGATGTGCGGCCAGTTGGCGGCCATAAAGGCATCGCTGCTGCCGGCGAAGGCGATGGAGAAGAAAAGCACGGTATCCACGGCGTTGCCGGCGAAGGTGGAAGCGGCGGGGGCGATCCACCAGGATTTCAGCCGGCGCAGGCGGTTGAACACGACAATATCGAGAATTTGGCCGACAACATAGGCGGCAAAGCTGGCCAGGGCGATGCGGAACACGGGCATCACAAACACGGCAAGCGCGCCCCAGCCTGTCCAGGCGCCTTCTTGAAACAGCACGGAAAAGGCATAAGAAACGAGCAAGGCGGGGAACATAACAAAGAAGATAATGCGCCGGGCGAGGCTTTGGCCAAAAATGCGCACGGTTAAATCGGTGGCGAGGAAGATGAAGGGAAAGCTGAGCGCGCCCCAGGTGGAATGCACTTCAAAGCCGTTGGGCAGGGTGACGCTAAAGGGGAATTGCACGAGATAGTTGCTGGCGGCAATCACCAGGATGTGGAAGAAAACGAGCCAGCGGAGGGCTTGCTGCTGTTGGGCGGAGGTGAAGCGGTAGTTTTGCATAATGGTCCTTAGTTTTGGTTTAGATAAAAATCTACGCGGGAGGGTTGCGAACCGCGCGGGGTTGGAAACTGGGTTTCAGGTAGCCTTTGGGTTAATGTGGCGAACCTTAGTCTTCGCCGCCTGCTTCAAAGGAGAAGCTGAGGCCGGCAAACCATTGGCTGAAGTGGTCGGCAATTTTTTGGTAGAACAAATCGCTGTAAATCAGCCAAACGGCTTGGTTGGGCAGGAGGAACAGGCTGCCTTCGTTGTGGCTGCCGATGGTGAAGCCCTGCTGTATTTCTTCCAGCGACAATTGCGGCCAATCGCTGCTGGTTTCGGTGGCTTTGAAGTAGAACTCGGGATCGGAGAGGCGGGCGTAGTATGGCAGGCTGTTGCGCTCGGTTTCGCACAGCAGGGCAGGCGGGTAGAAATCTACGTCTTCGCCATTAGCAGTTTCGTACACTCGAATGCCGCGTGCTTGGCCAATCATGGCGAGGTATTCCGCTGGCAGCGGCTGGCCGGCGTAGTGGGTGGGAAGGGTGTGGGGCATGATGTTTTCTATAAATTTAGGAGGCTGGTGTGGAGGCTACCTGAAAATATTGCCACTATGTTTCCTGCTCAAACTCTGCCTGCATGATTTGGCAGGCCTGTTCAAAAGCGGCTTTGTCTTCATTGCTGAAAACCGGCAGGGAAAAGGCGAGCCGTTTGGCTTCGTTCAGGCTGATGCGGCGGTTGGCTTGCACGAAGGCAATACAGGCCAGCCATGCCGCGCCGTGCTGTTTTAGCTGCTGAACTTCGGCAGCCAGTGCTGCGTTATCCAGCGGGGGAAGAGAGGCGGCGCGGTTTTTAATTTCAGCAAGCAGCATGGGTTTCAGGTAGCCCGCAGGCTTACTGCATATCGTGTGTAAACAGCCGCTCGCGCGCCATTTGCTCGAACGGTGTGCCGGGGCGGCCATAGTTGGCGAACGGATGAATGGCGATGCCGCCGCGCGGGGTGAATTCGCCGAACACTTCGATGTATTTCGGGTTCATCAGCTTGATGAGATCTTTCATGATGATGTTGATGCAATCTTCGTGAAAGTCGCCGTGGTTGCGGAAGCTGAAGAGGTAGAGCTTGAGCGATTTGCTTTCCACCATTTTGATATCGGGGATATAGCGGATCAGGATGGTGGCGAAATCGGGCTGGCCGGTGAGCGGGCACAGGCTGGTGAATTCCGGGCAAACGAACTTGACGAAGTAGTCGTTGCCGGGGTGTTTGTTGTCGAACGCTTCGAGGATTTCGGGGGCGTAGGTTGAGGGATATTGCGTGCCGGTGTTGCCCAGCAGGGAGAGGCCGCTGAGCTCTTCTTTGTTGCGCATGGGAGTCCTTAGTTTTGGTAACGCGGGAGGGTTGCGAACCGCGATTTGGAAAAAGGATCGGATTATAAAGGATTTTTAGGCTACCTGAAAGCGCAGCTTCAACGAAGTTTCTGCAGAAAGTGAAGTGTCTGCCAAGCTAAAGTTTCAGGTAGCCTTTGGCAGGTTTGCGCTAAATCTCTCCGGCGCGCAGGGCAGCGAGTACGGGGGCGGTTTTGGGGGAAAAGCCGCGCCAGAGGCGGTAGGATTCGGCGGCCTGCTCCACCAGCATGCCCACGCCATCGGCGCTGCGCCCTGCGCCTGCTTCGGCGGCGAAGCGCATAAAGGCGGTGGGCTCGCGGCCATAGGCCATGTCGTAGGCGAGTTCGCATTGGGCAAACACGGCAGGGGCAATGGCAGGCACTTGGCCGCTCAGACTGCCGGAGGTGGCGTTGATAATAATATCGAAACCAGCAGCAGGCAGTTGGCCCAACTCGGCAGCACGGATGCCGAAAATGGCAGCCAGCTCTTGCGCTTTGGCCGTGGTGCGGTTGGCAATACTGAGGCTGGTGGGACGGCATTCGAGCAGAGGCAGAATCACGCCGCGCGCTGCGCCACCCGCGCCGATAATGAGGATGCGTTTGCCCGCTAGGGCTACCTGAAAATTGCGGCTAATATCGGCCACCAAACCGATGCCGTCGGTATTGTCGGCATGGATTTTGCCGTTAGCCTGTTTGATTAAGGTGTTGGCTGCGCCGGCGGCACGGGCGCGTTCGGAAAGGCTGTCTGCCCAGGCACAGGAATCGGTTTTGAAAGGCACGGTTACGTTTGCGCCCACGCCGCCGGCAGCGAAAAAGGCGGCAGCAGCTTGGGCGAAGCAGCCTGGCTCGGCTAGCAATCGTTCATATTCGATTGCCATGCCTTCTTGGGCGGCAAACATTTGGTGGATGGCCGGTGAGCGGCTGTGGGCCACTGGGTTGCCGAAAACGGCGTAGCGGGGAGCAGGCATGGTGTGCGCGGCAGAGAAAAGAAAGTGCTGAATTATAGCCAAATATATGTTCCAACGCTTGCAAAGCTACCGTGCCGCCCCATCTTGCTGTTTAACGGCCGAAGCAGGCAGCAGCAGCGGCCGGCTGAATTTTTGCAAACGGCGTATTTGCTGCTACAATCCGCATTCGTTTCTTTCTTATTTGATATTCAAGAGGAGTTTTTCCACATGCAACCGCGCAATGTTTATGACTACACCGACGTGGGCAGCAATGTTTCCGCGCAAAACACCCTTTTGCGCAAAACCTACGGCTTGCTCGGGCTTTCGTTCCTCCCGGCAGCTGCCGGCGCATTCGTCGCCATGGCCACCGGCTTGAGCCTGTTCAGCTTCTCCAACAGCTATTGGGTTGGCGTGGGCATTTTCTTCGCTTTCTTCTACGGCATGTGCTTCCTGATCGAGAAAAACCGCTACAGCAATGTGGGCGCTGCCCTGCTGATGGTGCTCACTTTCGGCCTCGGCTTCTCGCTCGGCCCGATTTTGAACTACAGCCTGGCGCTTTCCAACGGCATCGAACTCATCGGCATTGCCGCCGTGATGACTGCCGCCGTGTTCCTGAGCATGGCAGCCATGGCCAAATCGCCAACCTTCCAAACCAAAAGCATCGCCCGCTTCGTTACCGTGGGCTTTGTGGTGGCCTTTATCGCTATGATAGCCAACCTCTTCCTGAGCATTCCCGCGCTCTCGCTCACCGTATCCGCCCTGTTTGTGATCGTGAGCTCCGTGCTGATTATGTGGCAGGTGCGCGTGATCATCGAAGGCGGCGAAGACAGCCACATCAGCGCCGCGCTCACGCTGTTTGTTGCCATCTACAACATCTTCACCGGCCTCCTGCGCCTGCTGTTGGCATTTGCCGGCGAAGACTAAACCGCTTTAATTCGTGTTTGAACAAAAGGCTACCTGAAAAATTTCAGGTAGCCTTTTCTAATGATCGGTTCAAGCAGCAAACGTAGGCCAATTCATACCCCAACATTTCAGAAATCCAATGGCTTTGCTGGGTTTGCTAATCCAAGCTACTCTGGCCAAACTTTCCCCAGATACATAAACAGCCAGCACAAGCGGACTGTTTTTTCGTGTATTCAATCTGTTTGATGGTTTCCAGGTAGCCTGCAATGGGGTAGAGGCTACCTGAAAAATGGCCGTACGTTTCTGTAGAAGCCGGAAGCCACCTATCCACCGCCCAAGTCCTGCACCTGCTGCACCAAATACTGCCGCCCATCTTGCTTAGCCAGACTTAAATATTGCGGCAGCAAAGGCGAGCCCATAGCGGCCAAGGCCTGCAACACGGCAATTTTCTGGTATTCATCCGCATCCAAGCCGGCAACGTCACGGTAGATGCCGCGCTGCCAAAAGTGTTCGGCATAGCGTTCGGTGTGCGGCGCATGCAGGCTGCCAGACACCATCAGGGCGCGGCGGCAAGTGTATTCGTCGGGGTCGTTGCAGAAAAATTCCGCCCATTGCCATGCAACGGCTTGGCTGGAGAGGCATGGGAGCTGCACGGCCAGCTGCCAGCCCGCATCATACGCAGGCTGCTGCCGATAGGTTTCGCACAGCCGCAGCAAGGCTGGCTCGGGCAGCATTCCGGCGATGTATTCGCTTTCGTTGTCGCGCGCGGTAAGGTAAAGCAGCTGCCGGGCCTGTTCGGGCTGCCATGCGTGCGCAGGGATTTGCTGCACAAAATCAAAACACGCCGCCCACACTTCAGGCATGGCGGCATAGTTACATTCCCATTCGCCGCCAATTTCCTGCTCGGCTTGCTTGCCGAACTCGGCGCTTTTCCAGGCAAGGAAATCGGTGTACACGCGATGCAGCTTTTCAATGACGGATGATTGGTTCATGGCAAATTCGCCTGGCTGTTTTTAGTTGCATAGAAACTTGCTACATTCGTTTTAACTTCGTTGAAGCGGCGCTTTCAGGTAGCCTTTCACCGATTGCAGGCTACCTGAAACCTAATCTGCCAAATCCGGCATAAGTAACAAAAAAGGTGCTATTTCAGAGAACCTTGCCAGTAAGT
>CAUUTP010000086.1:0-8474 GCA_963548155.1 uncultured Eikenella sp. | reverse complement strand
AGGGCCGGCGCCGATGATAAGGATGGATTTTAGGTCGGTACGTTTGGGCATGGTGTTTTACCTTAGAGGTTTCAAGTTATTTAAAACTATATGTAACTAGGTTGCTTGTGCTCTATATTAAGATATTCTTCAGCAAGTCGTAGCTCGCATGAGGGAGTTGTGCGGTACACATTCTACTAGTTTACTTCACGAGGCTACCTGAAAATCGGCCAATCCTTTTTAGCCTTGCAGAAACTCAGCCTTGCTCCGCAAGACATCATTTTCAGGTAGCCTTTCTTTGGTGTTTAGCGGGAAATTAGGCCGACGGTGAAGTCGGTTTCGCCGCGCTCGTCTTCGAATAGGCCGATGTTGTAGCGGTGGGCTTGGCCGCAGGCGCGGACGGTCCACACTTCGCGCACCTGCAGGCGGCCGTGCACTTTGTGGGCGCTGTTGATTTTGCTGTGTACGGATTCGATGTTGCGGCAGTTGAACGAGGCGGCTTCGGCGGTACGCACGACTTTGAGCACGTCGTCGCGTAAGATGTTGTCGCTGCCGAAAGTGGCGCTTTCGCCGCTGAAAGCTTGGTTGCCGAGGCTGGAGCAGGCGGAAAGGGCGAGGGCGGCGAGGAGGGGGATGAATTTGCGCATGGGGATTCCTTAATTCGGCAATGATGGGGCGCGAGGCCAAATGCCGCCAATTATACGGCAATCTGTTGTGCTTTTCAGGTAGCCTGAGCAGTTATTTCTATCTGAATGAGGCTAGCTGAAACGCTAAATTAAAACTCGATTCCCGCCAGCCACAGGCTCACGGCGAAGCCGATAAAGAGCAGGCCGGTGGCGGCGGTGCAGGCGGTGGTCACACAGCGGTGGCGGCGGAATAGGTTGGCGAGGCGGTGTCCGGCGAAAACGAGCAGGGTGAGGTAGCTGAAGCTGACGGTTTGCATCACCAGTGCCAGCAGCAGGAAGGAGAGGGCGGGGTGCGGATAGGCGGGATCGACGAACTGAACGAAAAACGACAGCAAAAACAGGATGGCTTTGGGGTTGGTGAGGCTGAGCAGCAGGGCGCGTTTGAAGATGTGCCCGGCGGGCCGGGTGGGCGGCAAACCGGCTGCCAAAATGGGCGGCGGGGCAAACCATTTGCGCACTGCGCCGCGCAAGAGGCCGAAGCCGATGTAGGCCAGATACAGGCCGCCGGCGAGTTTCATAGCGTGAAATAGGGCGGGATAGAGCTTGAGCACCGTGCCGGCGCCGAGCACGGTGAGCAGGATCAGCACTAAATCGCCCAGCAGCACGCCGCATACGGCGCGGTAGGCCTTGCGCGCGCCGTGTTGTGCGGCTACGGAGAGGCAAAACATGCTGTTCGGGCCGGGCATGATGATGAGGATGATGGTGCCGATCAGGTAGGAGAGGGGGTTGATGATGCCGAACATGGTTTTCAGGTAGCCTTTTATGGAGGCGGCTATTTTAATGAGGCAGGCGGGGTAAAGGCTACCTGAAAACTATCTGCAAACTATCGCGCCGATTTATTCCGCCGTTTGCCTGTTGCCCTGCAGGCGGCTAAACTGCCCGCCAATTTGCACATTTCAATTAAAGAGAAAACTATGTTTTTCATCCTCTCGCCCGCTAAAAACCTAAACGAAACCGCCGCCGCGCCCACTAAGGAACACAGCCAGCCCGCGCTGCTTGAGCAGTCTGCCATTCTGATGGCGCAACTGCGCGAGCTGGCGCCGCAGGATTTGTCGGCGCTGATGGGCGTGTCGGACAAAATCGCCCGCCTCAATGCCGAGCGCAATGCGGCCTGGCAGCCGCCGTTTAGCCTGCAAAACGCCAAGCAGGCGGTGTATTTGTTTAACGGCGATGTGTATGAAGGCCTCGATGCCGAGAGCCTCATCCCGCCGCAAATTGATTGGCTGCAAAGCCATGCCGGCCTGCTTTCCGGTCTCTACGGCCTGTTGCGCCCGCTGGATTTAATCCAGCCCTACCGCTTGGAAATGGGCACCAAGCTGGCCAATCCGCGCGGCAAGGATTTATATGCCTTCTGGGGTGACTTGATTACCGAATTGCTGGCCGAACGCATGGCCGAGGCGCAAACCGATGTATTGGTGAACCTGGCTTCGCAGGAATATTTCAAAGCCGTGCAGCCGGCCAAGCTCGGCGGCCGCCTGATTACCCCGGTGTTTCAAGACGAGAAAAACGGCCGCTACAAAATCATCAGCTTCTACGCTAAACGCGCACGCGGCCTGATGCTGCGCTACGCCGCAGAACACGCCCTCACCGAGCCGGATCAGCTGCTGGATTTCAACAGCGAGGGCTACGCCTTCTGCGCGGCAGCGTCTTCGGAAAACGAATGGGTATTCCGGCGCGGCGAGCAGTGATGCGCGGTAGGCTGTGATGGGGAGGTGGAGGCTAGCTGAAATTTGGGAATGCAGCCGAGCGCGGCGTCTTCGTTTGAGCGGGCGTTTTCAGGTAGCCTTTTGTCGAGCCCACACTAATCGGCTTTGCTGCTGCTTTTCCCGTTTCCAATCGGCAGGGGCGCACTATTCAGTACCGCGTACCGCCACATCAAGCAGGCTACCTGAAACCCAATCGGGCGCTTTCAGGTAGCCTGCAAGTATTTTTGCAGAGGCCGCTGGCCAAATGTGGTTTTTATGTTACGTTTTTCCGCAGCGGCAGCGCGGGGCTTGCTTGGCGCGTGAGGCCAGGTATTAAGCGGCTTTCAGGGCAACGGGTTGGGTACTGGTTGAGTAATGTGCCAATTAAAAAAGGCAGCTAATTTGGCTGATTTGGCCGCTAGGGGAAATTATGGGTTTTTCAGCGGGCGATCAGGGTTTATAATCCGCCCAAAATTGAGTTGCGGTGCTGGCGCGCCGCTGTGCGTAATAACGTATAGCTAAAGTCGTTTTTTCTTGCCGTTCAATGTGTTATGGCAGAAAAAGATTTTGGCTATATGCTTTTTGAAAGGAACCAACATGAGTTCTTTTGATGGTAATTCTGCTGCGGCTGTGGCCGTGGCGCCCGCACCGGCTTCTTCTGGCAGCACTAAAGTGCAACGTCATTTGAAAACCCGTCATCTCTCGATGATCGCCATCGGTGGCAGCATCGGCACCGGCCTGTTTATGGCCAGCGGCAGCGCCATCCATATGGCGGGCCCGGGCGGCGCATTGGTGGCTTATGCCGCCATCGGCCTGATGGTGTATTTCCTGATGACTTCCTTGGGCGAAATGGCGACCCATCTGCCGGTGTCCGGCTCGTTTTCTACTTATGCCGCCAAGTTTGTTGATCCCTCGCTGGGCTATGCCTTGGGCTGGAACTATTGGTTTAACTGGGTGATTACGGTGGCGGCGGATATTTCCATTGCCGCGCTGGTCATCACGTATTGGGAACCGATGCGCTTTATGCCGCCTTGGGGCTGGAGTCTGCTGTTTTTCGGGCTGATTGTGTTGTTGAACTTGTTGTCGGTTAAGGCATTTGGTGAGTCGGAATATTGGTTTGCGCTGATTAAAGTGATTACGGTCATCGTGTTCCTCGGTGTAGGAGTGCTCACTATTTTCGGCCTGTTGGGCGGCGAATACGTTGGCTTAACCAATTTCACCACGGGTGAAGCGCCGTTTTTGGGCGGCGGTTTTTCAGGTAGCTTCTTAACCATGCTGGGCGTGTTCCTGATTGCCGGTTTCTCGTTTCAGGGCACCGAGCTGATCGGCATCACTGCCGGTGAATCGGAAAACCCGAAAGAGAGCATCCCGAAAGCCGTGAAGCAGGTGTTTTGGCGTATCCTGATTTTCTACATTCTGGCTATTTTGGTGATCGGCCTGCTGATTCCCTATACCAGCCCGGAGTTGTTGGGCGCGGAAAGCGTGGAAGAAATTGCCAAATCGCCGTTTACACTAGTATTTGAACGCGCCGGCTTGGCCATGGCGGCAGCGGTGATGAATGCGGTCATCCTCACTTCTATTCTCTCTGCCGGCAATTCAGGCATGTATGCTTCGGCTCGTATGCTGTATGCCATGGGCAAAAGCGGTATGGCGTTTAAAGGTTTTCGCAAGGTAAACCGTTTCGGCGTGCCGATGCGGGCGGTGTTGGCCACCGCGGTGGTGGTGATGGCGCTGTTTCTCATCGAGATTTTTAACGACGGCGCGTATCAGTATATTGTGGCGGCCTCCGGCCTCACTGGCTTCATTGCCTGGTTGGGCATCGCCATCAGCCACTACCGTTTCCGCCGCGCCTATATCGCCCAAGGCTTCGAGTTGAAAGACTTGGATTACCGTGCCAAATGGTTCCCCTTCGGTCCGCTGATTGCGCTGGTGCTGTGTGTGTTGGTGATTTTGGGTCAGGATACTCAGCTGGTGATGCATGGCGACGTGGATTGGGAACGAATTGTAGTAACCTATATGGGCCTGCCCGTGTTCTTCGGTTTCTACCTCTATCACAAACTGCGCTATCGCACTCGGCTGATTCCGCTGGAAGAAGTGGATTTGGGCGACGAGGAAGAGGACGAAGACGAATAAGGCCTCTCATATAAAAGGCTACCTGAAAACCGTGTTTCAAGTTTTCAGGTAGCCTTTTGTGGTTGTGTTATATTGCTTTTTATTTTTACGGTTTCAGGTAGCCCTATGTCATCGCCATCCACTCCCACCATCGCCGCCATCGCCACTGCCGCCGGGCAGGGCGGGGTGGGCGTTATCCGGCTTTCCGGCAAGCAGCTGCTGCCGCTGGCGCAGCAAATCAGCGGCGGCAAAACCCCGCAGCCGCGCCGTGCGTTCCTGACCGACTTTGTCGATGCCGCCGGTGAAACCATCGATAACGGCCTTTTGCTCTATTTCCCCGCCCCCGCCAGCTTCACCGGCGAAGACGTGATCGAGCTGCACGGCCACGGCGGGCGCGTGGTGCTGCAGATGTTGCTGCAACGCTGCTTTGAGCTGGGCGCACAGCCGGCAGAGCCGGGCGAATTCACCAAGCGCGCCTTCTTAAACGGCAAGCTCGATTTGGCACAGGCCGAAAGCGTGGCCGACCTTATCGATGCCGCCAGCCAATCCGCCGCCCGCTTGGCCGTGCGTTCGCTCAAAGGCGCGTTTTCCCAGCAGATTCACGAGCTGGTGGACGAGCTCATCACCCTGCGCATGCTGGTGGAAGCCACCCTGGATTTCCCCGAAGAAGACATCGATTTCCTGGCTGAAGTCAAGGTGGATGAGCGCCTGGCCGCCCTGCAAGAGCGCCTTGCCCGCGTGCTCGCTCAAGCCGAACAGGGCGCGATTTTGCGCGAAGGCATGAACGTGGTGCTGGTGGGCGCGCCCAACGTGGGCAAATCCAGCCTGCTCAACGCCTTGGCGGGCGATGACATCGCCATCGTAACCGACATCGCCGGCACCACCCGCGATACCGTGCGCGAGCAGATCACGCTCGAAGGCATTCCCGTGCACATCATCGACACTGCCGGCCTGCGCGACACCACCGATCCGGTGGAGCAAATCGGCATCGAGCGCAGCCGCCAAGCCGTGCAGCAGGCTGATGTGGCCTTGATTCTGATCGATCCGAACGAAGGCCTGAACGAGGCTACCTGTAAAATATTGGCGCAACTGCCCCCCGCGCTCAAACGCATCGAAATCCGCAACAAAATCGACCTCAGCGGTGAAGCGGCGGAAAGCTGTGAGCAAAGCGGCCAACCCAGCGGCGCCGACACCCTGATCAAACTTTCCGCCAAAAACGGCGCCGGGCTCGATTTGCTCAAACAGGCTCTGCTGCGGCAAATCGGCTGGCAGGGCGAAAGCGAAAGCCTGTTTCTCGCCCGCAGCCGCCACCTGCGCGCGCTGGAAGCCGCCCAAGCCGAGCTTGAACTCGCCGCCCTGTGTGGCCGCCACCAGCTCGAACTCTTCGCCGAACACCTGCGCCTGGCGCAAAACGCCTGCAATACCATCACCGGCGAATTTAACGCCGACGACCTCCTGGGTGTGATTTTCAGCCGCTTCTGTATCGGCAAATAGAGCGGTTGGAAGGCGGATACACCGCACATTTCGGGTTTGTTTCCCGCTCGCAGTAAGAAAAAGGCTACCTGAATTTTCAGGTAGCCTTTCTGCGTGGCAGAACCGTTTGGGATTAGATGTTTCATCAACTAATGCTTTGATATTATATTGATTTTATGTGGCGTGGTGGTGAGAGGATTTCGGGCACGAGGAATCTGGCCAGGTTGCCGCTGGTTTGAGGCAAATGGCTGGCATGTGCCGTTACGGCTCGTTATAATGCGAGCTATTATTATTTTTATGCAGTTAAATTTCTCAATTCATATTCTGTTTTTACGCCAACTATATAGCGATACAACTTGCTGGGAATTGAAATAAATTCAACTATATCATTTCGATATTTTCAAACTGCGCCGCTGTGTTTCAGGTAGCCTTTCCACATTGCACGAGGAGAAACCCAATGGATATTTTGTCGCGCCTTCATGCTCTGCCTTTAAGCCGTTTCCACTACCGCCTGCTGGTCTTAATCGGGCTGGGCTGGCTGTTTGATGCGATGGACACGGGTATGGTGTCGTTTGTGTTGGTGACTTTGGCCAAAGAGTGGGGCTTGAGTGCGCAGCAGTCGGGCTGGGTGGTGAGCATCGGCTTTGTGGGCATGGCGCTGGGCGCGGTGTTGAGCGGCTGGGCGGCCGACCGTTTCGGGCGGCGCAATGTGTTTGCGGGCACCATGGTGCTCTACGGCGCGGCCACGGGTTTGTGCGCGTTGTCGCCGAACTTGGCCGCGCTGCTATTTTTCCGCTTCTGGGTGGGCTTCGGCTTGGGCGGACAGCTGCCGGTGGCGGTGTCGCTGGTGAGCGAGTATGCGCCGCCGAAGGTGCGCGGGCGGTTTATCGTGCTGCTGGAGAGTTTTTGGGGCTTGGGCTGGCTGGCGGCGGCGCTGGCTTCGTATTTCCTGATTCCGCAATTCGGTTGGCACAGCGCGTTTGCGGCGGGCTCGGTGCCGCTTTTGTATGCGTTTGCGGTGTGGAAGCGGCTGCCGGAATCGGTGCCTTATCTGATTGCGGCGGGCAGGGCGGAGGAGGCGCACGAATTGGTGTGCCGTTTGGAGGCGGAATCGGGCGTGGCGCAGGCGGCGGAAATGATTGTGCCGACTGTGCAGAATAAGGAGAAAATCCGCCTCGCGCAGCTGTGGCGGCCGCCGTTTGCCCGCCGTACGCTGATGCTGTGGCTGATTTGGTTCGGCATTGTATTTTCTTATTACGGGATTTTCACTTGGCTGCCCAAGCTGTTGGCGGGGCAGGGCTATTCGGTGGTGAAAACGTTTGAATATGTGCTGGTGATGATTCTGGCGCAGCTGCCGGGGTATTTTGCGGCGGCGGTGCTGGTGGAGAAAATCGGGCGCAAGGCCACGTTGGCGGGCTTTTTGGGCGCGTGTGCGGTGTGCGCCTACTGTTTCGGCCAAAGCGCCTCTACGCTAGAAATCATGCTGTGGGGCAGTTTGATGTCGTTTTTCAACCTGGGCGCGTGGGGCGTGCTCTACACTTACACGCCGGAGCTTTATCCGGTGCGCTTCCGCGCGTTTGGCTCGGGCTGGGCGGGCGCGGTGGGGCGCATCGGCGGGATTGTAGCGCCGATGGTGGTGGCCGGTATGAGCGGCAGCGGCGGTTTCGCGCGGATTTTCGTGATGTTTGCAGCGGTGCTGGCGGCGGTGGTGCTGGTGATCGTGCTACTGGGTGAGGAAACGAAGGGGCGCACGCTGGAGGAAATCAGCGCGGATTGATGGGGTGGAGCGCTAAAAAGGCTACCTGAAAATTTTGGTTGAACAGAAACTTTGCCGTATTGTATTTTTAACTGCGTTGAAACTTTTCTTTCAGGTAGCCTGCTGTTTGGTTTTTGGCTACACTTGCCGCCTTCGGAATCAAGCTTCCGACTAATCAGGGCAGGCCGTGGACATTGCGACCCGGCTTTGCCCGTCGGCGACATTGCGCCGCCGCAAACTTTTATTGAAGGAACACTCCTATGACCACCCTCTCCCCGGTGGCTTTGCGCCGTCAAACCGAGCCTAAGCCGCATCCCACTGCGCAGTATTGGAAAAAATGCGATGTCGAAGCCTTGTTCGGGCTGCCCTTTCTGGATCTCGTATTCCGTGCCGCCGAAATCCACCGCCAAAATTTCAACCCGCGCGAAATCCAGCTTTCCACCCTGCTTTCCATCAAAACCGGCGGCTGCCCGGAAGATTGCGCCTACTGCCCGCAATCGGCGCACCACAACACCAATCTGGGCAAAGAACAGATGATGGATGTGGGCGAAATCGTGGAAAAAGCCAAAATCGCCAAATCGCGCGGCGCCAGCCGTTTCTGCATGGGTGCGGCATGGCGCGGGCCGAAGCCGAAAGATGTGGCCGTGGTGTCCGAAATCATCAAAGCCGTGAAGGGTTTGGGCATGGAAACCTGCGGCACGTTCGGCATGCTGGAAGACGGCATGGCGGAAGACTTCAAAAAAGCCGGCCTGGACTACTACAACCACAACCTCGACACCGACC
>CAUUTP010000085.1:0-8617 GCA_963548155.1 uncultured Eikenella sp. | reverse complement strand
TCGATTTCGTCAAAGAAAACCTGCCCGAACAGCTGGCCGCCTATCAGGCAGCCAACCCCGAGCCTGACGCGGCAAAATGGGCTATGGCATTGAAAGCCATGTGGCTGGACGAGGGCGCGAGCGGTTATCCCAACGAAGACATCCGCCAAATCCAAGCCCTGGTGCTGGCGATACGTGGTGAAGCCGATTTTCTGCTGGCTTTCGACGATTGGGCGGAATTGAAAACTGAACTGCCCGAAGTTCATTTGATGAATGTGCCGTTTGCTGCGCACGAAGCCATTAAAGAACAGCCTGAAATCGTTTGGGTGGCGGTGCAGGCATTTGGGCAAAAGTAGGGCAGGCACTCCCGCCTGCGTGCTTTCACCCCATTGAGGATAACTGAAAACTAGGCAAGCTCGCGCGAGGGAATTTGCAGCCCGCCCGCCGACTGCTTTCAGGCCGTCTGAAAGCAGTATTTGGAAATTCAAACCGATGAAGATAAATCCTGAAAACGGCAGCGTCAGCCTGCCGGACGGCAACCTTATCAGCGCGCGCACCACGCTTGATGACTGGATTGCATGCTTCCCAAAATCCAGCCCGAATCATCTGCAAGCGGGAATAACATTTTTCGGTTTGTCATTTACCAAACATTCCGAACAATACACCCTTACCGCCCGGTTCGAGCAGCAACGGCTGGAGCGCTTATCCATATTCTTCTGCCCGATAGGCGAGGACAATAGCTGGGCAGCATGGTCGGAGGAGCGCGAATTGCAACGCAGAAAACAATTTGATCGATGGCTGGATAAACAGCTGGGCGATGCCCCTTGCGCTATTGAAACATCGGCAGCAGGCAAATGCCGCCGATTTGCATGGGGCAATGCGGGCGCGTATTACCACAAACAAGACGGCAGTACGGGGATAGTCATCAGTTATCGCTAACCGCCTTTTCAGACGGCCTCCAAGTGCGAAAACCAGCCCGACTTAATCACACACACTTTGTCAGGCTACCTGAAAGCAAAACCGCAACGAAATTAAAACACCGACCGGCTTAATATCAGGCCGCGCAACCCTATCCATTCAGCCAATCCCATGCTCAAATATTTCAAACACCTCAGCATCCGCCTATTCTTCGTCCTGCTCGGCATCCTCCTCCTGTTCACCGCTTGGTCGCTGGTCTATGCCAAGCAGCACGTCTTATCCCTGCTCACTGCCAGCCTGTTCGTGCTCGGCGCGCTTGCCTGGTGGCTTGCCCGCAGCATCAGCCGTATCCGCCGTTATGCCGAAGCTATGGCCGCCAACCGCCCAGCCGCACAACCCCAATTCGGCGACAGCTACCTCTACCGCCTCGTCCACGCCGTCGCCCACCTGCGCGACGAACTCGACCACCGCCAACACATTGAAAATTATGTATTAGGCCTCACCCACGAACTCAAAACCCCGCTCACCGCCCAGCAAGCTGCCCTCGAACTGCTGCAAGACAGCTCCCTCAGTCCCGACCAGCAACGGCTGCTCGACCGCATCCACCGCAACACCCAAAAACAAAAGCAACTCATCGCCCGCCTGCTCGAACTCGCCCGTCTGGAAAACCGCGACAGCCTGAACGACATCCAAACCGTCGATTTGTCCAGCCTGGCCGCCCAAGCCGCCCAAGAAAGCCGCGCTGCCCTGCAAACCAAACAACTGCACATCGCCCTCAATTGCGCGCCCCACGCCGTTCAAGGCGATCCACTGCTGCTTCGCCAAGCCATCGACAACCTGCTATACAACGCCATCGACTTTGCCGAAACCGGCAGCGAAATCCGCCTCAGCCTTACCCGCAGCCGAAACCGCACCGAACTGGCGGTTTACAACCAAGGCAGCCCCGTTCCTGATTACGCGCTAGCCAAAATCCCCCAACGCTTCTATTCGCTCCCCCGCGCCGACGGCAGCCGCAGCAGCGGGCTGGGTTTGAGCTTCACCACCGAAATCATGCGCTTGCACCACGGCCGCCTGATGCTCGCCAACCGCGAAAACGGTGTAGAGGCGAGGCTGGTGTTTCCCGATGTGAAAGAGGCTACCTGAAAATTTCAGGTAGCCTACCAACATTGCGTTATCCCATTCCGCCGCCTATTGCCGGAAACAGCCCATCTGTCTTGCACCCGTGTATAATCACGCCTCCCACAAAACCAATCTTTCCAACCCATTACGGCGGAAGCAAAGATTTCCTCATATCGGGCGGCGAGCCGCAGACAGTACACACGTTACGGCAAGGCGAGCCAACGCTGTACTGGTTTTTGTTAATTCACTATAGGAGCAGACACATCATGACCTTAGCCTACTGGTGCATCTTCTTCGCCATTTTCCTGCCCATTTTCTGCGCCGCCTATGCCAAATACCGCGCCGGCTTCTCTCCGGCCGACAACCATAACCCGCGCGCCTTCCTGGCCCATGCCCAAGGCAAGGCCGCGCGCGCCGATGCGGCACAGCAAAACAGCTACGAAATCTTCCCGCCGTTTGCCGCCGCCGTGATTATCGCCCATGTTACCGGCAACGCTGCCCAGTTCACCATCAACTTCTGGGCGCTGCTCTTCGTGGCCAGCCGTATCGCCTTTATCTATTGCTACATCAACGATAAAGCCACGCTGCGTTCGGCCATGTTCGGCGTGAACCTGCTGTGCATCGTGGCTTTGTTTATTGCCGCCATTTGATTTTCAGGTAGCCTTATGGAACGCCCCGTTAAGGTTTTATTCGTTTGCCTGGGCAACATCTGCCGCTCGCCGATGGCCGAATATCTCTGCCGCAGCATGGCTGCCGCCCGCGGCCTGCCGGTGCACACCGCCAGCGCGGGCACATCCGGCTGGCACGATGGCGAAGGCATGCACTGCGGCAGCCTGGAAATCCTTTCCGACGAAGGCATCGACAGCAGCGGCTTTGTGAGCCGCCGCGTGCGCACGCAGGATTTGGCCGATTTCGACTACCTGCTGGCCATGGACGACAACAACCTGGCCGAGCTGGAACAACGCTTCGGCCGCCACCCCGGCAAAATCTTCAAGATAACCGACCTGCTGCCCGATAGCGGCTACAGCCACGTTCCCGACCCGTGGTACACCGGCAATTTCAACGAAACCCGCCGCATCCTCACCGCCTGCTGCTCTGCGCTGCTGGATAAGATTGAAAAAGATTTGGCCTGCCGGCTATAGTCCGATAAATGCTAAAAGGCTACCTGAAAAACTTTCAGGTAGCCTTTTCCCGTTCTTCCAGCCGACGGTAGGCAGCTTCCACTTCTTTTGCTGATAAGGGTGCGCCGCAACGGATACATTTCGTGATAAACGGCGATACGCCGCGCGAGGTGGAAATTTCGCGGCCGGTAAGGGTATACACCCGGCCGTTGAGGCCTTGGGTTTTATGGCAGTGGGGGCAGCTGCCGAAAAGCAGGGTAAGTCCAATGCCCAGAGGAAAAATCGTAAATACATAGCAAAATCCGAAAATGATGAAGCCTTCGGACATCTGCGCTCCAGTTAGCTTCTCATAAATCATCACCATGAGCAGGGGCAGGAATCCGGTAAGAAAACAGAATTTTGGAAATAGTAACTTCCGCTGTATCCGCCGCGCCGTTTCCAAATCGCGCTCTTTGTTGGCGGGGTCTGGCTGGTAGGGTTTGCCAGTGGGGTTGGGGCGGAAGCGGTGGGTTTTGGGATATTGTTTTTGTTCGGTCATGAAGGTATGTGTTGTTGGTGGCTGTTTTGGTAAGGCTACCTGAAAATTGTATTGCGCATTTTCAGGTAGCCTTTCACTGCCGTATTCAAGCCCTACCACTCAAACGGCAGCCCGAGTTCTTCGGCCAAGCGGCGCATTTCGTCCAGCGTTTTGGGCAGGATGGGGATGCCGCTTTGTTTGCGTTCGCGGCAGCATTCGGCTTCTTTTTCGCCGTGGATGTAAATCCGCTCTTGGCCGGCGGCTTTTGCCGATTCGCGCAGCTCTTGCAGATAGGCGCTGAAATGGCTGCGGATGGCCTGGGCATCGCCGAAGATTTCCGGGTTGAAGGCGGCGAAATAGTGGCAGATGCCGGCATGGCCGTTTTTCATGGTGTAGTTGGAAGTGGTGCCTTGCGACAGGCAGGCGGAGAAAAATTCCACCAGTACGGCATAGCCGTAGCCTTTGTGGCTGCCAAACAGCTCGCTGCTGCCGCCCAGAGGATACATGCCGCCGCCCAATCCTTGGCGCACGCATTCCACGATAATCTGCGGGTCGGTTTCGTCCACGCCCTGGCTGTTAATCGCCCAGCCCAGCGGGGCGGTTAAGCCTTTTTTGAGATATACCTCGGGCTTGCCGAAGGCAACCACAGAGGTGGCGGCATCGAGGCTGAAATCGGTTGGACTGGCGGGGATGGCCACGGCGATGGGGTTGGTGCCCATCATCGGGGTGCGGCCGTAGGTGGGCACCACGATAGGGAAGGAGTTGGTCATGGAGATGCCCACCAGGTCTTGGCTGGCAGCCATGCTGCTGTAGTAGGCGGCGATGCCGTAGTGGTTGGAATTGCGCACCGACACCATGCCGATGCCGCTTTGTTTGGCCTTGTCGATGGCAATTTGCATGGCATAGCGCGACACGAGCTGCCCCATGGCGGCGTGGCCGTCTACCACGGCCGACATGGGCGTTTCAAACACGGTTTCCGGTTTGGCGCCGATGCGCACGAAGCCGCCGTTGATGTGCTGGCGGTACATTTCCAACCGCTGCGAGCCGTGTGTGTCTACGCCGCAGAGGTCGGCAGCCATCAGCACATCGGTAATCTGCGCCGCTTCTTCCGGCACGAAGCCGTATGCCTTGAAGGCGGCTTCGGTAAACGCGCGTAGGGCTGCGGCATCAATTTTTTTAATCGTTTGCATTGCTTATCCTCCTCCGCTTCTGCGGCAACAAAAAACCGGATCCGGCCTGATGTGTTTTGCCCGTCCGCGGCTGCGGCGGCAGGCTGATTATTCATTGTTATATTGTCATTTTTATCCTAAATAGTAGAGCGTGCAAGCCCTATGGAAATAGCGGCGCTGAGAAGCCGCCTGCGCGGTATGTTAACTGCGTTGAAGCTTCGTTTTCAGGTAGCCTTTAATCTGTAAACAAGCCCGGTTTGGTAATACGCATCCTTGAAAGAGTTGGAAAAAAAGAATATGCTGCGCCCACAGCATCAATCGAATGCTGTTTATGTTATTGGGAGTGGGCCGCCAGCCCCGCACAATTTTAGGAGAACCAACGAAATGGCTAAAAATCTGAACGTTTTCGACCGCGAATACGGTCTGCTCATCAACGGCGAGTGGACAAAGCCCGGCAACCTGCTGGAATCACACAACCCCGCCAACGGCGAGCTCTTGGCTAAATTTACCGATGCCACCGACGCCGACGTAGATGCCGCTGTGGCCGCTGCACAGGCTGCATTTAAAACCTGGCGCAAAACCACCGCCGCCGAGCGTGCCGCCCTTCTGAATAAAATTGCCGATGTGATTGATGAAAATGCCGAACTTTTCGCCCTGCAGGAAACGCTCGACAACGGCAAACCCATCCGCGAAACCCGCGCTGCCGACATTCCGTTGGCCTCCGACCACTTCCGCTATTTCGCCAGCGTGATTCGCGGCGAAGAAGGCAGCGCCAACCAACTGGACGAAGAAGATCTCTCCCTCGTATTGCGCGAGCCCATCGGCGTGGTTGGCCAAATCATTCCGTGGAACTTCCCCTTCCTCATGGCCGCTTGGAAAATTGCTCCTGCGCTGGCCGCTGGCTGCACCATCGTTATCCACCCCTCTTCCAGCACTTCTCTGAGCCTGCTCTCCTTTGCCAAAAAAGTGAACCACCTGCTGCCCAAAGGCGTGCTCAACGTGATTACCGGTAAAGGCAGCAAATCCGGCGAATACATGCTGCACCACAAAGGCTTCAACAAGCTTGCCTTCACCGGCTCTACCGAAGTGGGTCGCCGCGTGGGCATCGCTGCTGCCGAGCTGCTGATTCCTTCCACTCTGGAATTGGGCGGCAAGTCTGCCAATATCTTCTTCGACGACATGCCTTTCGACAAAGCCTTGGAAGGCGCGCAAAAAGGTATTTTGTTCAACCAAGGCCAAGTATGCTGTGCCGGTTCGCGCATTTTCGTGCAGGAAGGCATCTACGACAAATTCGTAGCCGCACTGTCTGAAGAGTTTAAGAAAGTGAAAGTCGGCCTGCCTTGGGAAGACGACACCCAGATGGGTGCACAAGTCAATGCCGGCCAGCTCAACACCATCTTGAAGTATGTGCAAATCGGCGAACAAGAAGGCTGCCGCATCATTACCGGCGGTAAAAAAGTGGAAGGCGCATTGGGCAAAGGCGAATTTGTTGAGCCCACCCTGATTGCTGCCGACAGCAACAACAGCCGCATCGCCCAAGAAGAAATCTTCGGCCCGGTGGCTACCGTGATTAAATTCAAAACCGAAGAAGAAGTTATCCAGCTGGCCAACGACAGCGAATACGGCCTCGGCGGCGGCGTGTGGACGCGCGACATCAACCGCGCCCTGCGCGTATCCCGCGCCCTGGAAACCGGCCGCGTGTGGGTGAACTGCTACAACCGCCTGCCTGCCGGTGCCCCCTTCGGCGGCTACAAAACTTCCGGCATCGGCCGCGAAACCCACAAAATGATGCTCGAAGCCTACACCCAGGTGAAAAACATCTACATCAGCACTCGCGAAGAACGCGAAGGCATGTATTGATTGCTGTGCCTGATTGCAAGGCGAAAGCTGCCGGTATGCCCGGCAGCTTTTTTTGTGTGATCGATGGGCGTTGCCATGTCGATAGGCTATCTGCATGTTTGGTAATTTTCAGGTAGCCTTTGCTCATTACCCCCTTGTTTAAAGGCTACCTGAAACGCCATAAATCGAGTATTTATAGCGAATGTAGCTAGTTAGACGCAAGGCGGTAAGCCGTAGGCAGACTGCAGCCGCCACTCCCGCCCCGCTTCGTCTATAATCCCACCCCATCCCCATTCCGCAAAGGCTGCCTGAAATGACCTTCCCCAAGCTCCTCGTCCCCATCGTTGCCGCGCTGCTGCTTGCCGCCTGCGGTGCCACTTTCGCGCCGCAGGATTTGCCGCATTTGGCGGCGGGCGAGAGCCGCCGTTTCAAGCTGGAGCGGCTGGATGAAACCGGCGCGGCGGAGCAGGTGTCGCTGTTGGTGGTGCAGGGCGAGGCGGGCGAGCAGTCGCGCTGGATTCAAACCGACGCGTTCGGTGCGCCGCTGGCGCGTTTGCTGGCCACGCCGAGCGGCTGGCGGCGCGATGGTTTTGTGCCGCCGAACCATGCCGCGCAGGCAGTGTTCACGGCAATGTTCCCGCTGTTGGAAAACGGTTTTTCAGACGGCCGGCCGCGCGAGTTGGAGGGCGGTGGGGCGAAATGGCGGCTGACGCCTTTGGGAGAGAGCGATGAATAAGGCACGGGTATACCTCAGCCGGCCGGGTTTGGTGTCGGCTTTGGGCAGCGGTTTGGCGGAGCATTTGGATGGCCTGTTGAGGCCGTCTGAAAACAGCCCGCTCACGTTTTCCAGCGAATGGGTGAAGGGCAAAAACCGTGCTTTCGGCGCGCTAAACCGGCCGTTACGGGCATTTGCCGACCATCTGCCCGCCGAACACCGCAGCCGCAACAATCAATTGCTGTGGGACGCTTTGGCGCAAATCGAGCCGCAGATTCAGGCAGCCCTCAGCCGCTACGGCGCGGACAGAATCGGCGTGGTCATCGGCACGTCGGTGGGCGGCGCGGATGAAAATATCCCGCTGTTCCAACACGTTGCCAACGGCGGCGGCTGGGCGGACATTCCGTTTAAGCAGCAGGCGCAACTGCTTTCCTCGCCCGCCGATTTTGCCGCGGCGGCGTACGGCCTGCGGGGCGCGTGTTACGGCGTGTCCACCGCTTGCACGTCCGGCGCACGGGCGCTCATCAGCGCGGCACGGCTGCTGCGGCTGGGCGCGTGCGACGCGGTATTGTGCGGCGGCGTGGACACGCTCTCGCCGCTCACCATCAACGGTTTCGCCTCGCTGGAAGTGCTTTCAGACGGCATTGCCAACCCGTTTTCGCGCAACCGCAACGGCATCAACATCGGCGAAGCCGCCGCCGTATTCGTGATGACCCGCGAAGACGACGGCGACGCCCTGCCGCTCTTGGGCTACGGCGCCAGCAGCGACGCGCACCATATGTCTTCCCCCCGCCCCGACGGCCTCGGCGCGGCACAGGCTTTTCAGGTAGCCTTAAAGCACGCGGGCTTGCCGCCAGAAAGCATCGGCTGGATCAACCTGCACGGCACCGGCACGCTGCTCAACGACGGCATGGAAAGCCGCGCCGTAGCCGAAGTGTTCGGCAGCCACACCGCCGCCACTTCCACCAAACCGCTCACCGGCCACACCCTCGGTGCGGCCGGCGCGCTCGAAGCCGCCTTCGTATGGGGCATTGCCAGCCGCAGCGACAACCCGGAAGGCAGCCTGCCGCCCCAACTGTGGGACGGCCAGGCCGACCCCGAACTGCCCTCAATCGCGCTCACCGTTTCAGGCAGCCGATGGCCGCAAGGGCGGCGCATCGGCGCGAGTTCGTCGTTTGCCTTCGGCGGCAACAACAGCGTCCTCATCATCGGAGAAGAACATGCCCCAATGCCCGATTAA